>NZ_JARAMM010000013.1:0-148551 GCF_028807335.1 Sulfitobacter sp. PR48
GCCATTGGCGCGGTGCATACCCCCAAGCGCCTCCGCCCGGCGTCAGCCGGGCATCGCCCGACCTCCCCCCGGAGGGCGATTTTGCACTGTCAGCCAAGCCATGATCCGGTCTGCGGGCTGAAACGTTTCCCATCACATGCAGGTCAGGAACGCCCTCCAGGTCGGGCGATACCCGGCTGACGCCTCATGTCACTCCGGACTCAATCCCGCCGTTCACTGCAATTTTCACGGATGACCGCCTGGCCCCTGCCCCGTCCTTCGGTCGTAGCGCCGCGCTCCGGTTCAGCGATGTGACGCAAAAATCGGTTTAGCCTGGCAACTGACACACGCCCCGGATGTGAGACCGGTCAGGGTTCGGCAAAGTCAGGCCGCACCCTCGATCATGTCATCTTTTGGTTGATCCCCAACATTCGGCAAACGTGGTCCCAGCTTTGCGGTTGCAAAAACAGCGCAAGATCCCGGCCGTTCACGCGCGCACCACGCCGGAACAATCAGCCAGCTGCCCGGAATTCCGCCGTCAATCCTCGGCTTCACGGCCCTCGCGCGGCTTCTTTCCGTGTTTGCCCGGCCTGCGCGTCAGCTCCGCCGCGACCCGGTCGGCATAGGCGGCCCGTTCCTCCGGCGACATCGAAGACACCTCGGCCAGCCATGCGCCTTCCGCAGCGGTCTGCAGCGCCAGCGCCACGCGCCCCTGTTCACGCAGGACATCCTCCACCTCTGCGGCGTCAAACGGCTCCTGGCGCAGGGCGGCAAGCACCCGGTCAAAAAGCGCCCGCCGCTCCGACCGGCTGGGCATGCCGCTGCCCGACCGGCGCAGATCACGGAACATTGCGCGCCGCACCTCGCGCGGCAACGCCCTGACATAGGGCGTGGCATAGCTGCGCGCGCCCGGACCACGGGCATGATCCCCCGCACCCGGCCCGCCCGCATGGCGATAGGCCGCCCCGGCAATCAGCCCGACGAAAATCAGGTTCAGCGCCAGCGACGCAATCAGAACCCAGCGCATCCGGCGCCTTGCAGCTGTGCCTGTCTTATCCATCCATCAACCCTCTTCGCTGTCCCATCCGAAACCGGACAAATCCGGCGCGGTTTCATCCATCACCACCTGCTGACCCAGGATCTGATCGGCCAGGTCCGGCATCCCGTCCGGTGGCGCCACGCCCAGCCAGAAGCCGACGCAGGTCGCCGTGACCAGCCCGCCCAGACCCGGCAGACCACCCAGCATCCGCCACCATCCGCCAAAGAGGCTGCCGGCGCGGGTGGGTTGCAGGTGCCGGGCATCGTCAAGGACCCGCGCCAGCAGATGCTCCGGCATTTCCGGCGGATGTGACCGCGCCCGGGCAAAGAGCGCCTCCAGCGCTCTGTCGTCGTCATGTTCTGACTTAGTCATGTTTCATACCCCAATGCCTCTTTCTGCCCCGCAAGGGCCACCGCAAGCCCCCGCTTGCCCCGCGCCGTCAGGCTCTCGACCGCCTCCACCCCGATGTCGAGGATCTGCGCGATCTCGGGGTTGGCCAGCCCCTCGATATGCCGCAAGACCACCGCCTGCCGCTGCCGGTCCGGCAGGCTTTGCAAGGCGGCCTGCAAGGCATCGACCCTTGCGCGTTGCTGCAACTGCTGCGCGGCGTCCGGGCGCGGGTCTTCGGGCTCGGCCACCTCGTCCAGCGGCACCGACCGGCGCTTGCGCAGCCGGTCCGTGCACAGGTTGGCCACCACCCGGTAACACCAGGTGCTGACCTTCGCCTCGCCCGCCCGCCAGTCCGGGGCGATCTTCCACAGGCGCAGCAAAGCCTCCTGCGTCACATCCTCGGCCTCGTGACCGTCGCCCAGCACCCGGACCGCATGGGCAAAAAGCCGGGGCGCAAGCTGCACCGCCAGCAGGCGCGCCGCCGCAGCATCGCCGCCGGCATAGCGCGCCAGCAGCAAGGCCTCCGCATCGGGGGCGGGATCGGGCGGAAAATGACGCATAGGTTCAGGGCGTAGCGCGACCGGGCCCGCCAGGCAAGCAGGCCCGGACCGCATCTCAGCCCTTGTCGCCGTGGTGCCGCTTGCCGTGATGCCCGCGCATCTTGCCAAATTCCTCGGCACTCAATGCCCCGTCACCATCCGCATCCAGCTTGTCGAACATCCTGGCCGGATCGCGCCGGGCCGTCATCTCCTCAAGGCTCAGCTTGCCGTCCTTGTCGCCATCCATGCGGTCCATCATCCGGGCCTGCCATTTGCCGCCCCGCCCCGCACCTGCGCGGCCTTCGCCCCGCGCGGCAAGTTCCTCGGCGTTCAGGGCACCATCGCCATCCTTGTCCAGTTCCCTGACCATCCGGGCAGAGCGTTCGAGCCGCATCGCATCGCGCGCCGCCGTCATCTCTTCCGGTGTCAGGAAACCGTCACCATCCGCATCTGCCGCCGCAAAGCGGGCTGCGGCATGTGCGGCAAGCTCTTCCTGTGTGATGGCGCCATCGCCATCGGCGTCAATCTTGCTGAACATCCCGGCGCGGTCGCCGGTCCTGGCCTGGGCGCCTGCAACCGCAGCCACCGCGATCAATGTGCTGAGGGCAACCAACTGGACTTGTGCTCGAAGTTTCATGTGATCTCTCCATTGTTCCCGCGCCCCTTCGTGCGGCGCGATACCCCCTCTAACGGGGCGGACTCTCACTTCCGTCGCGAAACGCCGGATTTTTTCGTCCCAACCCCGCCGGGCTTTGCGACACAGCGCCGCAAGGCCCGCCTTTGCTCTTCCATTCCAGGCGCCTTGCTTCCATTTAGATGCAAGACCAAGGAACAGCTCATGCAACAGAACCTCGACACCGCCTCCATCGAAACATCCCCGGCCGACCACCAGGATCGCGCCCGCTGGCCCGCCATGCGCAGGGGATGGCGCGGCAAATGCCCGAACTGCGGCTCGGGCCCCCTGCTCAAGGGCTATCTCAAGGTCAACCACGACTGTGCCGTCTGCCGCGAGGAATTCCACCATCACCGCGCCGATGACGGGCCGGCCTATCTGACCATTCTGCTTGTCGGCCATCTGATGGCCCCGACACTGCATCTGGCCTTTGTGACCTGGCGTCCGGAGCCGCTGACCCTGTTCACGATTTTTGCGGTTGGCTGCGTCGGCCTCTCGCTCTACCTTCTGCCCAGACTGAAGGGGGCCATGATCGGCTTTCAATGGGCCAAGGGCATGGGCGGCTTCGCAACCTCGGCCTGATCTCCCCTTTCGGCAGTGCTGAACCGGGGGAACAGATGACCATCGACAAAAGCCAGATCCGCAATGCCGCCACGGTGATCGTACTGCGCGACAGGTTCGACGCGCCGCGCATCCTGATGGGGCAGCGCGGGTCCAAGGCCGTTTTCATGCCCAACAAATTCGTCTTTCCCGGTGGCGCCGTGGATGCGGGCGATGCCGAGGTGCCCCTGGCCAGCCCCCTGCCCGAGACCTGTGCCGCCCGCATTGCAGAGGATGCGGAGCCCGGTCTGGCCCATGCCATCGCCGTGGCCGCCATCCGCGAACTCTGGGAGGAAACCGGCCTGATCCTGGGCCGCCCCGGCAGTTGGGACAGGCCCCCGCCCCCCGATTGGGAAAGCTTTGCCGCCACCGGCCATGTCCCCCATGCCGCCCCGCTGCAATTCACCTTCCGCGCGCTCACCCCGCCGGGCCGCCCGCGCCGCTTTGACGCGCGGTTCTTCCTGGTGGATGCCGATGACATCGCCTCCGACCTCGATGATTTCGACGCCGCCTGCGATGAACTCAGCCACCTGCAATGGGTGCCGCTGTCAGAGGCGCGGTCCTTTGACATGCCCTTCATCACCGAAGTCGTCATGGCCGAGGTCGAGGCCCGCGCCCGCGACCGCAACCCGCCCGCATCCGTCCCGTTCTTCAAGAACAATGATGAGGAAAGCCTGTTCCTGCGCCTGCGGGGGAAGCTGCCGACCGGTTAGCAAAGAAACAGGGCAGATGATGGCCATCGCCCGCAACACGATCTGCTTCTGGCACGACAGGGATGCGGAAACGGCGGCGCGCCGGGGCCGATCAACAGAAATAAATTAACCCATTGTTGGGTTTCGCGGCGAAACCTCTTCTGCTTCGGGGGCACGAAGCCTGCCCGGCATCGCGCCGCTCAGATCACCAGGATCAGCATCAGGATCGACGCCACCAGCACCGCCATCCCGGCCCATTCGCGTCTGGTGATCTTTTCGTGGAAGAACAGCGTGGTGGCCGCCACGCTCAGAATCAGTTCAACCTGCCCCAGCGCCTTCACATAGGCCGCGTTCTGCAGGGTGAAGGCGATGAACCAGCACAACGATCCGCCCATCGAGGTCAGCCCGATCCACAGCGCCAGCCGCCGCGCCGCCCAGACGGCCCTGATCTGCCCCGGCTCGCGCCACCGCAGCCAGACCAGCATGATCGCAGTCTGCATCACCACCACCGCCGCCAGCGTCACCGCCGCGCGCAGGATCGGATCGGCCTCCGCCACGCTCAGCGAGGCGCCCCGGTAGGTCACCGCCGAAATCGCGAACAGCACGCCCGAGGCGATGCCCAGCCCCGCCGCCCGGTTGCGCATGTCACGCCAATGGAACCCGGTCACCTCCGGCCCGCCGGAAAGCAGCAGCAGCCCGACGATGCCCAGCGCAATGGCCGCGAAACCGGGCAGGGACACCCCCTCGCCCAGCACGATCCAGCCTACCAGCACGGTCTGGATGACTTCGGTCTTCTTGAAGGTGATGCCCACGGCAAAATTGCGCTGCTTGAACAGCATCACCACGCAGACCGTCGCCAGGATCTGTGCCGAGGCCCCCGCCAACCCATAAAGCCAGAACCCGTCGCCCAGGGCCGGAAGCGGCTTGTCCGCCGCCACCAGGTATACCGCCAGCAACAGCAGGATGAAGGGAACCGAATAGAGAAACCGCGAAAACGTGGCCCCCGCGGCAGAGAGCGTCGCTGTCGCCAGATGTTTTTGCAGCATGAAGCGCACCGTCTGAAACGATGCGGCGGCAAGGGTGACGAGAATCCAAAGATCGGGCAAAACAGCACTCATGCCCACCGATTAGGTCAATCCTGCGACCCACGCCAGAGCGGATGTGCCACCGGGTCCTTTGCCGAGAAGAGATGCCGACGGAACACCTCGGCATAGCTGCGGTAGACATAGCCATGATTGCGGCGCAGAAACTTGTCCCGCCGCGCCGCATAGACCCCCGGCAGCCGGTACCAGGGCAGCTGCGGATGCACGTGATGCACCACATGGAAATTGTTGTTCAGAAACAGCAGCGCCAGCAGCCCCCGGTCCTCCACCACCACAGTCCGCCCCGAGGCGCGGGCATGGGCCTGATGCTCCAGAAAGGTGCGGATCTTCAGCACCGACAGGGCACCGTAACAGGCCACCAGATACAGCCAGACCGGCAAGGGCGACCAGGCGACCACCAGCAGCGTCACCACAACCCCCGGCAGATGCAGCAGCCAGTGGCGGCGGACTTCGGCATGGCCCGCCCTGATCAGGCGCAGGTCATCGCGCAGAAAGGCCCCCATCCCCACCAGCGGCCCCAGCAACATCCGGCCCGCAAGGGTGTTGTTCAGCATCAGCACACGGCGGTGCCAGCGCGGCAGCTGCTCCCAGCGGTCGGGGTCCAGATAATTGCTTTCCGGATCGTCGTAGGGATCGGTCAGGCGGGAATCCTGGTGATGTTCCAGATGCAGCGCCTTGAAACGCAGATAGGGCACAAAAAGCCCCGGCTGTATCAGACCCAGCATCGTGCCCGCCCGGACCGAGCGGAACGGACCCCCATGCAGGAATTCGTGGCTGAGCGAGGAATGCAGCGTCAGCGCCAGGACCAGCAGGATCAGCGATACGCCCCCCGAGGTCAGCAGCACCGCAACAGCCCAGATCAGGACAACCGCCAGGAACAGGCCGATCGTGGGCCATTCCCAGCCCGCCATGGCCCGCAGCGCGGACCGCAGATACCGGGGGATGGGGGTGGCGTGGTTCTGCCCGGCCTCGCTCAAATGCATCGCTGGTTCCCTGTAAAAGTCCTTTGCCGCAAGGTGATCGCCCTTGCGCGATCAGACCATTCCGATAATGATGAACAAAGCTTACAATTGGTGATAAAAGTTAACACATGCCTAAGGCAGACAACAAATCGGCACGCGCCCAGGTCTTTCGCACCCGTCTTGCACAGGCGATCCGCACCGCCGGGATCAGCCAGAGCGCGCTGGCACGCGGCATCGGCGTTGACCGTTCCACCCTGTCCCAGGCGCTCTCGGACCATGGCGCCCGCCTGCCCGGCGGCCATGTTGTCGGTGCCTGCGCCCAGGTGCTCGGCGTCTCTGCCGACTGGCTGCTGGGAATCTCGGACCGCCCTGAATCCGCCGCCGATCTGATGTCCAACAGCATCTCCATGTCACAGGCTCCGCGCGCCTTTGTCGATGATCAGCTTTTTGTCTGGCACCAGGAGGCACGGGGTTACAAGATCCGCCATGTCCCCGCCGCCCTGCCCGACATGCTGAAAACCGACGACATGCTGGCCTGGGAATACGGCCCCCACCTGCGCCGCACCGCGCAACAGGCGATCAACGCCTCGCGCGACCGGCTCGACCTGATGCTGGACGCCACCTCCGAATATGAAATCGCCCTGCCGCTTTATGAGCTGGACTGCTTTGTGCGTGGCACAGGCTATTACCGTGGCCTGCCCGCTCCCGTCCGTCTGGCACAATGCGACCATATGATCCGGCTCTCGCGGCAGCTTTACCCCCGGCTGCGGCTCTACCAGTTCGACGCCCGCAGGCTTTATTCCGCCCCGATCACCATCTTCGGCCCGCTCATCGCGGTCCTTTATACCGGCGGCCACTACATGGCCTTCCGCGACCGCGCCCGGATCGACATTTTCACCCAGGACTTCGACACCCTGGTGCGCGAAGCCTCCAACACCGCCCGCGATTTCCCCGATCAGCTGAGCGAGATGCGCGCCCTGATCCGCTGACCCGCCTCTGGTCCGGAGCCGCCCTCGCTTGAGACCGGGACGGCGCGGCGCAGACCGGCGGTCCGGCAAAATCGCCGAGGGGCCCCGCATCGCGGGGAGACGGCTATTTTGCTGGAGGGACGGGCGGCGCGGTGCCAGACCGGGGATCAATCGCGGGCGGCTCCGGGCCTCTGGGACGGTGAGACCCGAAGCGGCAAACCAGGAATGGAATGCGCGCGCAGCGCGCGCCTTTTGACAACACCAAAAGCCAGAACACCAAAGGACACGTTACCAAAACATACATTCACGGCTTCGGGTCGGGGTTCTCCGTATGCCCATCCACCGCGATCACCTGCCCCGAGACCCTGCGCGCCGCGTCAGAGGCCAGAAAAACCGCCATCTCCGCAACATCGCGTGCCTCGACAAAGGACCGCATCGACGTACCTGCCGCATAGCCCTGATAGACCTGATCGCGGGTCATGCCCTTGGCCGCAGCTTCACGCGCCAGCACAGCTTCCATGCGCGGCCCCTCAACCGCGCCGGGGCAGATCGCATTGGCCCGCACCCCGAAGGGACCCAGCTCCATCGCCAGCGTCTTCATCAGCCCGATCACCGCCCATTTCGCCGCCGCATAGGGCGCGCGGTTCGGATAGCCGAATATCCCCGCAGTGGAGGAGGTCAGGATCATCGCCCCCTGCCCGGCCTGTTTCATCAGCGGGGCGGCATGTTTGGCGGCCAGGAAAGCGCCCTCAAGATTGACACTGACACAGGCGCGCCAGTCTTCCAGCGCCACATCCTCCACCCGCGCGGTCGGCCCCGCGATACCGGCATTGGCGCAGAGCACGTCAAGCGCTCCCATCTCGGCAAAGGCCCCGCGCATGGCCTCTTCATCGGCCGCCCCGGCTTCGCGGCACTGCCAGGTGGCGGGACAGCCCGCGAGGGCCGCCCGGTCCAGATCCGTCACCCAGACCTCATAGCCCGCCGCGTCAAATGCTTCCCCCATCGCCCTGCCGATGCCCGAGGCACCGGCGGTGATCAGGACAGACTTCACCGCGGCGCGCCGATGTGGCGACCGGCTCCGTCCGGCGCAGGGAGCGCCGCGTGAGCTTCGGCGAAACGTCTCAGCGCCGCCTCGATCCCGGCAGAGGGCGCCGAGGGCTTGCGGGTCTCCAGCGAGACATGCAGCAGGAAATGCTCGCCCGTGGCCAGCAGCCTGTCACCCTCCGTCATCTCATGGAACAGATGCATCTTCTTGCCCGCCCCGGCGATCACCCGGGTCCGGATCTCGATCACCGCCCCGGCATGGACCTCGTCCAGGTGCCGGATATGGGTTTCGGCGGTAAAATAACTGCCACCCGAGGCGATATATGCCGCATCGCAGCCGATGATCTCCATGAAACGGTCGGTGGCATCGGCAAAGGCGTGCAGATAGCGCGATTCCGTCATATGGCCGTTATAATCGGTCCAGTCCAGCGGCACGGTCCGGCGGGCGGTCAGCACCGGAGCATCGGCGGGCAGGTCTGCTGCCCGGGCACCCAGGGCGGTGCCGGAGCGCATGGCCTTCTCCTGCACGTTCAGCAGGGCGCCTGCGCCCCAGTCCTGTGCTTTCAGCCCCCGCATCATGGTCACCAGGTTGTTGTCGCGGATGCGCTCCAGTTCCCGGATCGAATGCGCGCCCGATTGCGCGTCCGACTGGCCCGCGATCAGATCCACCAGCTCTTCGGTGAACTCCGGCACATCGGTGAGCTTTGTCCAGGGCCATTGCAGGCAGGGCCCGAACTGCGCCATGAAATGCTTCATGCCTGCCTCGCCCCCGGCGACGCGGTAGGTCTCGAACAGGCCCATCTGCGCCCAGCGGATGCCGAAACCGTAGCGGATGGCGTTGTCGATCTCCTCGGTCGTGGCAATGCCATCCTTGACCAGCCACAGCGCCTCGCGCCAGACCGCCTCAAGAAACCGATCCGCCACATGGGCGTCGATTTCCTTTTTCAGGTGCAGCGGATACATCCCCAGGCCGGTCAGGATCTCTTTCGCCCGGTCCACCATCGGCCCGTCGATCCCGTTGCCCGGCACCAGTTCGACCAGCGGCAGCAGATAGACCGGGTTGAAGGGATGGGCGACCATGATCTGTTCGGGCCGCGCCGCGCCCTGCTGCAGCTCGCTCGGCTTGAAGCCGGAGGTGGAGGAGCCGATGACCGCGGCCGGATCGCAGGCCTGCTGGATCGCACCAAAGGTCTTGTGCTTGATGTCCAGCCGCTCCGGCACGCTTTCCTGGATCCAGGCCGCGCCCTCGACCGCCTCATGGATGCTGTCGTGAAAGGTGATCGCCCCCTCGGCGGGCAGCGCCACGTCGGTCAGCCCCGGCAGGGACCGCCGCGCATTGGCCATGACCTCGCCGATCTTGCGCGCCGCTTGCCGGTCGGGGTCAAAGACCCGCGCGTTCCAGCCGTTCAGCGCAAAGCGCGCCGCCCAGCCGCCGCCGATCACACCGCCGCCGATGATTGCTGCCGTCTTGGTCATATGTTCAATCCCATCAAAATCACGCCCGCCAGCGCCATCCCCGCACAGAGCGATGCACAGGCCCTGACGCTCCAGCCGAAGGGCGGCGTGTCACGCACCCCCAGCACCATGCCGCCAACCCAGAAGGCGCCAAAGGCCAGAGCCACGACAATCAGAAGAACACCGATCATTGTGCCACCCCCCGCAATTGGCTGACGTCCCAGCCGTTGAAATCAAGTATCTCGCGCGCCGCTGCGATCCGGTCGGCCCCGCCGGTCAGGCTGCGGTCGATGATCGCGGCGCGGCTGCCGTCCGCCAGCCCGACGGCGGCGGTGCGGAACCCCTCGTCGACCCACATCACCACCAGCACATCATCGCCCGCCGTCGCGCGCAGGACGCCCGGCGCATCCGGCAGATAGGCGCGGCTGCCCCGTGCGTCACTTTCGGAAACCGCGCCGGTCAGGCTTTGGGTAAAGCTGACCGATGGCACGCAGGGCCCCATGCAGGCGCGTGTCACCCAGTCACCGGAAAAGCGCCCCGGATCGAAGCGCGCGCTGCCGCCCAGCGGGGCCGTCGGGTTGCGCAGCGGCAGCGTGCCAGTGGGATAGCCCGCCTGTTTTGCCGCGCAGGCCGCCAGCGCCAGAACCCCGGCGATTGCAAGGGCGCGCAAAAGCCTCACGCCTTGGGCGCCCGTTTGGTCAGGCCCAGCTTCTCGCGGACCTCTGCCGGGCCGATGATGCGCGCGCCCATGTTCTCGATGATGGTCCCGGCCCGTTCGACCAGCTGCCAGTTTTCCGCCAGTTGCCCCTTGCCGAGCCAGAGGTTGTCCTCAAGCCCCACCCGCACGTTGCCGCCCGCCAGCACCGCGGCGGCGACATAGGCCATCTGGTTGCGCCCCAGCGCAAAGGCGGAAAACGTCCAGTCTTCCGGCACATTGTTGACCATCGCCATGAAGGTGTTCAGATCGTCCGGCGCGCCCCAGGGCACGCCCATGCAAAGCTGCACCAGTGCCGGCGCGTCCAGCACACCGTCCTTCACAAGCTGCTTGGCGTACCAAAGGTGACCGGTGTCAAAGGCCTCGATCTCGGGCTTGACGCCAAGATGCGTCATCATCGACCCCATGGCGGTCAGCATGCCGGGGGTGTTGGTCATCACGTAATCGGCTTCGGCGAAATTCATCGTGCCGCAATCCAGCGTGCAGATCTCCGGCAGGCATTCCGCGATGTGCTGGACCCGTTCGGAAGCGCCGATCATGTCGGTGCCTGCAATCGGGGGCATCGGGTGTTCGGTGGGGCCAAAGACAATGTCGCCCCCCATGCCGGCGGTCAGGTTCAACACCACGTCGGTCTCGGATTCGCGGATCCGCTCCGTCACCTCGCGGTAATAGGCCAGATCCCGGCTGGGTTTCCCGCTTTCGGGCTCGCGCACATGGCAATGCACGATCGCCGCCCCGGCCCTGGCCGCCGCAATGGCGCTCTCGGCGATCTGGGCGGGGCTGCGCGGCACATGCGGGCTGCGCTCCTGGGTACTGCCCGATCCGGTCACGGCGCAGGTGATGAACACCTCCTGGTTCATAGTCAGCGGCATGGCATGGTCCTTTCTGATGCTTGCCGCGATCATGACGACACTTGGCAAAGAGCGCTTTGCACAATACGAAGGATGATTGATGAAATCCGCAGAAATCACCCATACCACCCTTCTGGTTCTCGACGGCTGCAACACGCTCACCCTGGCCGCGGCGGTCGATCCGCTGCGCGCGGCAAACCGGCAGGCGGGGCGGCCGCTGTATGAATGGCACTTCGCCACCCCGCGCGACCGGGCGGTGCAGCTGACCAGCGGTCTGGAAATTCCCGCAGCACCGATCCACAAGATGCCTGCCACCGATCTGCTGATCATCGTCGCAGGATTTGCGGTGGAGGCGCAGACCACGCCGCAGCTGACCGCCAGCCTGCGCCGGATCGCGGCGCAGGGCGCGATTGTGGCCGGGATCGACGGCGGCCCCTGGGTGATGGCGCGGGCCGGTATTCTGGATGGGCACAGCGCCACCACCCATTGGGAGGATTTCGAAGGGTTTTCCCATAACTTTCCGGCAGTTGAGCTGATCAACACCCGCTATCAGGTCAGTGGCAAACGGCTGACCTCCGCCGGGGCGGCCCCGGCGCTGGAGATGATGCTGCACCTGATCGGGGACCGGCACGGTGCAACGCTGGCCGGGCGCATCGCCACCGCCTTCATCTTTGACCCGGCGCCGCCGCGCCCGCAAAGCCGCGCCCAGAACCCGCGCCATTCCCGGCTGACCGCCCGCGCCCAGCAGAGGATGGAAGCGGCGCTGGAAACGCCCCTGCCCCTGCGGGACATCGCGGCGGAGCTTGGGGTTTCCGACCGGGCCTTGCAACAGCAGTTCCGGACCCATCTGGGGGTGACCCCGCAGGCGCATTACCTTGCCCTGCGGCTGTCACAGGCGGAACGGTTGGTGCGCGACACCCGGTTGCCACTGCAGGAGATCGCGCTGAACACCGGTTTCGGCTCTCCGGCCAGCTTTGCGCGGGCCTTCAGGACGCGGTTCCAGATGTCGGCAAGCCAAATGCGACAGCGGACAGGCAAGTCTGGCTAGCCGATTTTTTTGAAAAAAATCGGGCCGGAATTTTGCAAAATTCCGCCCGACTGTCAGATGTCAGGCAAAACCGGCTTTTGCGTCACATCGCTGAGCCGGAGCGCGGCGATACGTCCGAAGCACGCGACAGGGGCCAAACGGTCATTCGTGAAGAATGCGGCGAAGGGCGGGAAGGAGGCCAACCTGTGCTCTCAAAGTAAGGACCCATTGCCAAAGCAAAGCTTTGGCAGCGCCCGAACCGCCCCCGTCGCGCCGGAGGCGCGCCAGTTCATTTGCAAGAGGCACGCCTGAGGCGTGACGCGGGCGCTACTCGCCCACCCCTCGGTTCGGGCGCGACCTGTTTCGAATGTCGGACATGGCAGCAAAGTCCCGCTCACCTAACCTTGCCCCATACCAGACCCAAGGTCTGGCTTGGGTCGGAATTGCCTGGCACGGTCCGCTGACGAAATTCAGAAAACTCGCCCCCAAGAGGCGGAAATGCGCGGCATTCGACACCCTGCATCCGACAGGTCGTCTCAATAGGGCATCGGATGCGCCTTGTGGACCGCGTTCAGCGCCGCGTTGACCTCATCGCTCAGCGTCAGATCCGCCGCGCCCAGCGCGCGTTCCACATGGGCGGTGCTGGTCGCGCCAAAGATCACCGACCCCATGAAAGGCCGCGCCCGGCACCAGGCCAGCGCCATCTGCACCGGGTCCAGATCGTGATCGCGCGCCACCTGCAGATAGGCGTCAACCGCGTCAAAAACCCGCTCGGTCTTGCGCCCGCCCAGATCGCCATTCAGCGCCATGCGCGAGCCCTCGGGCACCGCACCGCCCTGGTATTTGCCCGTCAAAAGGCCCGCCGCCAGGGGGGAAAAGGCAAAAAGATCAATGTTTTCGTTGATGCAGGCCTCTGCCACATCGGTATCGGCCAGACGGCAGAGCAGCGAATATTCATTCTGCACCGAAACCGGCCTTGGCCCGCCAATACGGTCGGCCACATGCGCCCATTGGCTCATGCCCCAGGCGCTTTCATTGCTCAGCCCGAAGGCACGGATCGTGCCGCGTTTCACCTCGGCCTGAAGCGCGCCCAGCGCGTCCTCCATATGGGCGATGGTTTCCGCGCGGTTCTGATCGGAGGGGTCGAAATCCCAGTTCTTGCGGAACATGTAGCTGCCCCGGTTCGGCCAGTGAAACTGGTAGAGGTCGATGTAATCGGTCTGCAGCCTGCGCAGGGACCCTTCGATGGCGGCCGGGATCGTCGCTGCCGAAATCGGCGCGCCGTCGCGGGCATGGGCCATGCCTTCGCCGGAGTGTTTGGTGGCCAGCACCACCTCCGCGCGCCGGTTGTCGCGTTCGAACCACAGCCCGATGATCCGTTCGGTCCGGCCAATGGTCTCGGCGCGGATCGGGTTGACCGGATACATCTCTGCGGTGTCGATGAAATTCACCCCCGCATCCAGCGCCAGATCAATCTGGTCATGCCCCTCTTCGGCGGTGTTCTGCGTGCCCCAGGTCATCGACCCCAGGCACAGGTCTGTCACGGCCAGGTCGCTGCCGCCCAATTTCCGTTTTTGCATCGTCGTCCCCTTGTTTGGCGGGCAGACTACCCGGCAGCAATCCGGCTGCAAGCGTCAATGCCCCGGCAGGTGACCATAACTTTCTCACAAAAGATTAAGATTTCGGGACCAAACCCTGAAATGCGACGCGCCCTGTCGGGTTTCGGCTTGGGTTGGGCGCAAGGATGGACCAATGATGCCCCATGCGTTTGCTGATTTCATTTGCCGCCCTGTTTTTCTCGGTCATCCTTTTGCAGCTGTCCTCTGGCGGCGTGGGGCCGCTTGATGTGTTATCCGGCACTGTCCTTGGGTTTTCGCGGCAGGAAATCGGCCTGCTCGGCTCCGCGCATTTCCTGGGCTTCTTCATCGGTTGCTGGTGGGCGCCGCGCCTGATGGGATCGGTGGGCCACAGCCGCGCCTTTGCCGCCTTTACCGCAGCCGGTTCCATCGGGCTGATGGCGCATATGCTGGTGGTGGATGCCTTTGCCTGGACATTGATGCGCGTCGCCTCGGGGCTTTGCGTGGCGGGCTGCTATACGGTGATCGAGGCCTGGCTGCAGGCCAAGGTCACCAATGAAACGCGCGGGCGCACCATGGGCATCTACCGGATCGTGGACATGACCGGGTCGATGGCCGCGCAGATGATCGTCGGCATCCTCGCACCCGCGTCCTATGTCTCCTACAACATCCTTGCCATAGTCTGCTGTGCCGCCCTGCTGCCGATTACACTGTCCACGGTGCGGCAGCCCGAAACACCAAGCCAGCCGCGTCTGCGGCCGCGTCTGGCCTTTGACCGCTCCCCGCTTGCCGCGGCCGGCGTCGTGGTCGCGGCCCTGTCGAGCGCATCCTTCCGGATGGTCGGCCCGATCTACGGCCAGGAAGTCGGGCTGAGTGCGGCACAGATCGCCTGGTTTCTGACCGCCTTCGTTCTTGGCGGCGCCATTGCGCAATGGCCGGTGGGCTGGCTTGCCGACAAGTTCGACCGGCGCTGGGTGCTGATCTGGCTGTCGGTGGCCGCGATGATGGCCTGCGGGGTCACGGTCTCTTCCGCCGGGCTGGGGACGGTGGGCATCTTCCTGACCGCCGGGCTGTTCGGGTTGACCACCTTTCCGATCTATTCGGTGGCCGCGGCCCATGCCCATGATTTTGCCAGCGACGACGAAAGGGTCGAACTTTCCGCCGCGCTGATGTTCTGGTTCGCGGCCGGGGCCATCTTTGCCCCCTATATCGCCTCGGTGCTGATCGAGAACTTCGGGCCTTCCGCGCTTTTCATGATGATCTCGGTCGGGCATGGGGTGCTGGTGGTCTTTGGCCTGCTGCGGATGCACAGGGGCCGGACCGGGGCGAAACGCACACGTTATGTCTATGCGCCGCGCACCAGCTTCCTGATCGGACGGCTCACGGGTCGCGCCCGCGACAGCCAGCGTCGCGATTGACGGGCTGGCATGCGGCATGCGGTGCTGATAAAGCAGCGCTGTTCACTGACCAAAGGCCGGCCCCTTGACCCGACATCTCATCACTTCCGCGATCCCCTATATCAACGGCATCAAGCACCTGGGAAACCTCGTGGGCAGCCAATTGCCTGCCGACCTTTATGCCCGCTATCTGCGCGGCCGGGGGCATGAGGTTCTGTTTCTCTGTGCCACCGATGAACATGGCACCCCGGCAGAGCTGGCCGCCGCCAAGGCAGGCAAGCCGGTGGCCGAATATTGCGCCGAGATGCATCAGGTGCAGGCGCGCATCGCCGAAGGCTTCGGGCTGTCCTTCGATCATTTCGGGCGGTCCTCGTCGCCGCAGAACCGCGTGTTGACCCAGCATTTCGCGGGTGTGCTGGCAGATGCCGGGTTGATCGAGGAAGTCTCCCAGGAACAGATCTATTCCCCCACCGACGGGCGTTTCCTGCCGGATCGCTATGTCGAGGGGACCTGCCCCAACTGCGGATTCGAGGATGCGCGCGGCGATCAATGCGACAATTGCACCAAGCAGCTGGACCCCGCCGAGCTGATCAATCCGCGCAGCACGATCTCGGGCGCCACCGACCTTGAGATGCGCGAGACAAAGCACCTGATGCTGCGCCAGAGCCAGATGAAGGATCAGTTGAACGACTGGATCAATGCCAAGGCCGACTGGCCGGTGCTGACCACCTCCATTGCAAAGAAATGGCTGCATGATGGCGACGGGCTGCAGGACAGGGGCATCACCCGCGACCTGAACTGGGGCGTGCCGGTCAAACGCGGTGATGCCGATTGGCCGGGGATGGAGGGCAAGGTATTCTACGTCTGGTTCGATGCGCCGATCGAATATATCGCCTCCGCCCAGGAATGGGTGGACGCGGGCAAGGGGTCCGACTGGGAGCGCTGGTGGCGCACCGACAAGGGGGCCGATGACGTGCGCTATACCCAGTTCATGGGCAAGGACAACGTGCCCTTCCACACCCTCAGCTTTCCGGCGACGATCATGGGGTCGGGCGAGCCCTGGAAGCTTGTCGATTACATCAAGTCCTTCAACTACCTGACCTATGACGGCGGGCAGTTCTCCACCTCCCGGGGGCGCGGGGTGTTCATGGATCAGGCGCTTGAGATCCTGCCGGCGGATTACTGGCGCTGGTGGCTGCTGAGCCATGCGCCGGAAACTTCGGATGCGGAATTCACCTGGGAAAATTTCCAGGCTTCGGTGAACAAGGACCTTGCCGATGTGCTGGGCAACTTCGTCAGCCGGATCACGAAATTCTGCCGCTCCAAGTTCGGCGAGGCGGTGCCGGAAGCAGGCAGCTATGGTCCGGAGGAAGAGGCGCTGATCGCGGATATCACCGCGCGCGTCGCACGCTATCAGGCGCAGATGGATGCGGTGGAGGTGCGCAAATCAGCCGCCGAATTGCGTGCGATCTGGGCGGCGGGCAACGAATACCTGCAGGCACAGGCCCCCTGGTCCGTGTTCAAGACCGACCCGGACAGGGCGGCGGCACAGGTGCGGCTGGCCCTGAACCTGATCCCGCTTTATGCCAGGCTTTCGGCCCCTTTCATCCCCGATGCCGCGGCGCGGATGCTGGCCGCGATGCGGGTCGAGGCCCCGGTCTGGCCCGATGACGTCCCCGCCGCCCTCGCCGCGCTGCCGCCGGGACATGGCTTTGACGTGCCGGAGGTCTTGTTTGCAAAGATCACCGATGAAGAGCGTGAAGGCTGGGCGGAACGGTTTGCGGGCAAACGGGACTGACCCGCCTGCCCGCATTTTCGTTTCCTGAAGCTGACCGGATCATCCGGTAGCGCCTGACCGGCGAGGCGGATGACCTGCGCCTGCGCGCCTCAGAATTCTTCCCATCCGTCTGCATCCACGTCCTGTGACATGTCCAGCGCCGCATTGCCCTGGGTGGCCGGGGCCACGGCGCGCGGCGGGGTCATGGGCACCGATGCGGCGGCGGGCCTGGGTGCGGTTGCGCCCGCGGTTTCGCCGTTCAGCCGGAACCGCGCCACGGCAGCCGCCAGGGCATCGGCCTCGGCGGTCAGCGCATGGCTGGCGGCGGTGGTTTCCTCGAACATGGCGGCGTTTTGCTGGGTCACGTGATCCAGTTCGTTGACGGCGGTGTTGATTTCCGCCAGCCCGCTGGATTGCTCCCGCGCCGATGTGGCGATGTTCGACACCCGGTTGGAGATTTCAGACACGGAAGTCACGATGGCGGCAAGGGCGGAGCCGGTGCGGTCCACCAGATCGACACCCTGGCTGACCTGTTCGCCGCTGGAGGAGATCAGCGCGTTGATCTCCCGCGCGGCATCCGAGGAGCGTTGCGCGAGGGCCCGCACCTCTGTCGCGACGACGGCAAAACCGCGCCCCGCCTCACCGGCGCGGGCGGCTTCGACACCCGCGTTCAGCGCCAGCAGATTGGTCTGGAAAGCGATATCGTCGATGACGGAGGTGATTTTCGAGATCTCCTGCGAAGAGGTTCTGATGCCGTCCATCGCAGCCACGGCCTGACGCGCGATCTCTCCGCCCTGCTGGGCATTTTTCTGCGCTTCGGCGGACATGCTGCTGGCATCGTCGGCACCTTCGGCGGCAGATCGCACCGACACCGTCAGTTCATCAAGCGCCGCGGCGGTTTCCTCAAGGGTTGCCGCCTGTTTCTCGGTCCGCCGCGACAGGTCGTCGGCCGCGGAGGTGATTTCTGCAGTCTCGTTGCGGATTGAATCGGCATTGTGCATGACCGCCGACATCGCTTCGCGCAGGGATTCGACCGTGCCGTTGAAATCGCGGCGCAGCTTTTCGTAAGAGGCGGGCATATCGCTGGTCAGATCGGCCCGCAGATCGCCATTGGCCAGCTTGTTCAGCGCATCGCCAAGCAGGCTGACCACATTGGCCTGCTCTGCGGCGCTTTGCTCGCGGGCGGCTTCGGCGGCACGCATGGCCCGGTCCTGCTCCGTCACGTCGCTGCCCAGGAAGATGAGCCTGTGCGGCTTGCGTTTATGGTCGGTCAGAACGGCGAAACTGCCGTCGATCACAAAGGTCTTCTGCGCATGGACGCTAAAGACGTTGAAGCGGCCCCGCATGGGTTCTCCGGAAATGACCTTGGTGACAAATTTGCTGCCATCGTGGTCGCCGTCGAGGTTCTTGGCAAACATCGAGGCCAGGTTGCACGCGCGGGTGTCTTCCTTGGTCCCGTCAATCAGGTCAAGGAAGTTCTGGTTTGCATCCTGTATCTTGCCCTTCAGGTCGTATTCCACCGTCAGCTGGTTCGAATCCAGCGCATGGTGCAATGCAGCGTTGCGCTGCGCATCGGTCCGGTCCGTCCATTCAATGACGCAGCCGATCATCTCCCCCTCCTGCCCCAGCGCCGCATTCAGCGATATCCGCAGCAGGCGGTCGCCCATCTGCACCATCTCGTTGACGGTCTCTGTTCCGCCGCGCAGGCCGCCACGCTCGACCTGTGCAACGGCATCCCGCACGGGCTGGAAATTGCGCAGGTCGCCGCCGATCAAGGTCTGGCCCTGCAGGTCCGGCCATACCTTTGCCAGTTCTTCCAGATTGGCCTTTACCAGTTCCTCGCAGGCAGGGTTGGCAAAAATCACCCGGAAATCACGATCCACCATCATCAGGGAGGCCGAAGACCCTGCAAATGCCGCGCTCTTGAATGCGGTTTCATGGGCTGCTGCATCTGCCTCGCGCAGCACCGCGCGCAGGGCCTCCAGCTGGGTGGCCATCAGGCCGATCTCATCCCGGCGGACGGTATGCGGGACAGCGGTTTCATAATCCCCCTGCGCCACAGATTTCATCGAACGGCCCAGTACGTTGAGGGGTGCCGTGATCAGTTTGTGCAGCAGAAAGGACGCGCCGGCCAGCGCGCAAAGCAGCGCCAGCAGCCCGGCCAGAAGGCTTTGAAAGGCCGAAGCCCTGTAGTCTGCCAGAATGAATTCATCCGTCCAGCGCGTTGCGATGGCACCGACCGGCAAGCTCTGGTCTCCGAAAAGGACTGGCGTCGCCATGATCAGCCGGTTCCGGTCCACGACCGGTTCACCAGTTTTCATTGCTTCGCGGGCAAAGGCAAGCAACTCTGGCTCCGGCGGCGGGCCCTGAACGGCCTGCATGGCGGCCCCCGCCGCATCGACTGCGGCGGCCGCAACCGCGTCCGGTCTGGAGTGTTCCAGCGTACCCACCACGATTTCCGACAGCGCGTCGTAATTCTCGAATTTGATGGCCCCGCCCAGTTGCAGGGCCAGCAGATCCGTCATTTCCGTCGCGCGGGTCATGATCGTATCGTGCAGGCGCGCCTGTGCGGTCCGCATATTGATCACCTCGATCGCGGCCACAACGCCAATGGCGCAAATCGCCACAATAAGAGCCGTCTTGAAAAACAGGCTGCGCATCGGATGAACGCGGGCAGGCTTCTTTGCCGGTTCTGACATTGACATTTTCCCTTCGAAGAACAGATTCGGCCCGGCCTCGGGCGATGATGCTGAACCATAGGGACCCATGTCTTACGACCCGCTTAACGCGGATGCGGGCATCCCCGGCTCCGGCGCGGCGCGAATGCATTGGATTTTAGGCAAACCGTCCCGGTTTCAGCCCTGCGGGCGCTCTTCGGGCCGGATATCCGCCGCATCCCCGGCGGCCTGTCGCACCAGCTGGGCAAATGCGGCCTGGTGCCGGGTCAGGGGGCTGGCCTTGCGCCAGATCATGCCCACGGTGCGCTTGGGCTGCGGTCCGGCAAAGGGCACCCAATCCACCGCGGCCGAGCGGGTTTCCACCCGCACGGCCATCTGCGGGATCACGGTCACCCCGATCCCCGCGCCGACCATCTGCACCAGCGTTGCCAGCGAACTGCCGTCCAGACCGGTGCGCGGGACCGATGCGGGCCGGTTGCAGAAAGCCAGCGCCTGATCCCGGAAACAATGGCCCTCCTCCAGCAGCAGCACCCGCATGTCGGCCAGATCCCTGCCGCCTGGCGCCGGCTGGCCGGCAGCGGCCTCGGGCCGGACAAAGACAAAACGCTCGGAAAAGACCGGCACCTCTGTCAGCGAGGGCACAGAGACCGGCAGCGCCACGATCGCCGCATCGAGCCGTCCATCCTGCAATTCCTGCACCAGCCGCGATGTCAGCGTCTCGCGGACATGCAGGTCAATGCCGGGATAGGCTGCGGTCAGCGGGCCAATCAGCCTGGGCAGCAGATAAGGCGCGATTGTCGGAATGACGCCAAGGCGGAACTGCCCCGCAAGATCGCCCTGCGCCTCGCGGGCAAAATTCTCAAGCGCCTCGACCTGTTCCAGCACCGCGCGCACATGGCCTGCGAATTCAACACCAAAGGCGGTCGGGCGCACCTGTCTTGGCCCCCGCTCGAACAGCGGTTTGCCAAGGGTGGTCTCCATCTCCTTGATCTGGGTAGAAAGTGCGGGCTGCGAAATCGCGCAGACCTGGGCCGCGCGGCCGAAATGGCGCTGTTCGGCAATCGCCTCAAAATAACGAAACTGTCTTATGGTAAGATTCTTCATAACCTTAGACTATCAAGACAATCAGCAAATCCAACTTATAAATCCCTGCCCGCCGGGTTATAACGATTCTAATTCCGTAACCTGAGGAGACATAAAATGGATGGCAACGATATCGACCAAAAGGGCGGCTGCCCCGTCATGCACGGCAGTGGCAAGCACACGACCTTTGACATGCGCTCCAACAAGGATTGGTGGCCGAACCAGCTTAACCTGAAGATCCTGCACCAGAATTCCCCGCTTGGCGATCCGATGGGCGACACCTTCAACTATGCCGAGGAGTTCAAGAAGCTGGATCTCGACGCGGTCAAGAAGGACCTCGCCGACCTGATGACGGACAGCCAGGACTGGTGGCCCGCGGATTACGGCCACTACGGCCCGATGTTCGTGCGCATGGCCTGGCACTCCGCCGGGACATACCGCACCGGTGACGGCCGCGGCGGCTCCGGCTCCGGCTCGCAACGCTTTGCACCGCTGAACTCCTGGCCGGACAACGGCAACCTGGACAAGGCCCGCCGCCTGCTCTGGCCGATCAAGCAGAAATATGGCCGCGCCCTGTCCTGGGCCGACCTGATGATCCTGACCGGCAACGTCGCGATGGAAACCATGGGCTTCAAGACCTTCGGCTTTGCCGGTGGCCGCGAGGACATCTGGGAACCCGAGGAAGACATCTATTGGGGCACCGAAGAGGAATGGCTCGCCACTTCCGACAAGCCCGGCAGCCGCTATTCCGGCGAACGCGTCCTGGAAAACCCGCTGGCCGCCGTGCAGATGGGCCTGATCTACGTCAACCCCGAAGGTCCCGATGGCAACCCCGATCCGCAGCTGTCGGCCAATGACATCCGCGAAACCTTTGCCCGGATGGCGATGGACGACGCGGAAACCGTGGCGCTGACCGCGGGCGGCCACACTTTCGGCAAGGCGCATGGCGCGGGCGATGCGAGCCTGGTGGGTGCCGAACCCGAAGCAGGCGCCATCGAAGACATGGGGCTCGGCTGGAAAAGCAGCTTTGAGAGCGGCATCGGCGTGCACGCCATCACCTCCGGCATCGAAGGCGCCTGGACCGCAACGCCGACGACCTGGGACATGTCCTATCTTGAGACTCTGCTGAACAACGAATGGGAACTGACAAAAAGCCCCGCAGGTGCCAACCAGTGGAAGCCGAAAGGCGATGCGCTGGCCGGGACCGTGCCGGATGCCCATGACGGCAGCCGCAGACATCAGCCGATGATGACGACCGCCGACATGGCAATGAAGGTCGATCCGGAATATGCCAGGATCGCCCGGCATTACCTTGAAAACCCGGATGTCTTTGCCGATGCCTATGCCCGCGCCTGGTTCAAGCTGACCCACCGCGACATGGGGCCGAAAACCCGCTACCTGGGCAAGGAAGTGCCGGCGGAAGACCTGATCTGGCAGGATCCGATCCCGGCTGTGGATCACCCGCTGGTCGATCAGGGCGACATCGCGGCGCTCAAGGAGAAAATCCTGGCAACGGGTCTCAGCACTGCCGAACTGGTCTCGGTCGCCTGGGCCTCGGCCTCCACTTTCCGCGGCTCGGACAAGCGCGGCGGTGCCAATGGCGCGCGCATCCGTCTGGCCCCGCAGAAGGACTGGGAAGTCAACGAACCGGCCAAGCTGGCCAAGGTGCTGGACGCGCTGGAAACCATCCAGGCCGACTTCAACGCCAGTGCCTCCGGCGGCAAGAAGGTCTCGCTTGCGGACCTGATCGTGCTGGGTGGCAATGTCGGCGTGGAACAGGCGGCCAAAGCGGCCGGTCACACCCTCGAAGTGCCCTTCCGCCCCGGCCGCATGGACGCCAGCGCCGAGCAGACCGACGCGGAAAGCTTTGAGGTGCTGGAGCCGCAGGCGGATGGTTTCCGCAACTACCTGAAGGCGGAATTCGCCGTACCGACCGAGAAACTGCTGGTGGACCGGGCGCAGCTGCTGACCCTGAGCGCACCCGAAATGACGGTGCTGGTGGGCGGCCTGCGGGTGCTGGGTGCAAACTACGGCGGCACCAGGCATGGCGTCTTTACCGACAAGCCCGGCACGCTGACGAACGACTTCTTCGTCAACATTCTCGACATGACCCACACCTGGAAAGCCGTCGACGACAGCCAGCAGGTGTTCGAGGCCACGGACCGCAAGACCGGCCAGGTCACCCATACCGCGACACGCGCCGATCTGATCTTTGGCTCCAACTCGCAGCTGCGGGCGCTGGCCGAGGTCTATGGCGCGGACGATGCGGCCGACACCTTTGTCGCCGATTTCGTCAAGGCATGGACCAAGGTGATGGAAGCGGACCGCTTCGACCTCGCCTGATCCGGGTCTGAATACGAAAAAAAGCGGCGCCCCGATCCGGGGCGCCGCAGATTGCTGACAAACCCGGAAACGGCTGCCGCCGGAGGTAAATCGTTCTTCTGCGCTCTGCGTTACGTTTTCGAACGAAGGGCCGCGCCCGAGCCTGGGAGGGCGCATTGAGACGCGCATTCGGAGCGCCTCCCTTACAAATATCAATGTTGTCAGTGTGATACGAGAAGTCACCAAAAGCGCCCTCCCGGGGGGAGGGTCGGGCGCGGCCCGGGCTGACACCCGGGCCAAGGCTTGTGGCTGGCGTCGTGGAAGAACGATTTCGTTGTTTCGGGGGGAGCGGGTGCAGGAACGTGCTTTTTCAGCAGCCTCCGGCGCCCCGATCCGGGGCGCCGTTTGCATTTGTGGTGCTTGCAAGCCTGGCGCAAAATGTCCGATATGCGCCCATGAGCACATCAGAGCCCGATCACCAATCCTTCCTCGCCCGTCATGGCCACGGCCAGGCGGTGCTCACCCCCCTGCCCGGCGATGCCTCTGCCCGGCGGTATCTGCGGATCAAGGGGGCGGACCTGCTGCTGATGGAGGATCGTCAAGATCCGACCGGCTTTGCCGCCTTTGTCCGGCTGGCCCGGCACCTGAGCGACCTTGGGCTGAGCGCGCCAAGGGTGCTGGCCACGGATGCGGACAAGGGCCTGGCCCTGATCGAGGATTTCGGCACCGCGACTTATGGGGCGCTGCTGGATCAGGGCGCGGATGAGGGGGCGCTTTACGAACTTGCCATCGACGCATTGCTGCATCTGCATGCCGCGCCGCAGGCGGTCCAGGTGCTTGTGCCGCGCTATGATGTCGCCACGCTGCTGGATGAGGTCAGCATCTTTTCACAATGGTTCATGCCCGCCCTGCGCCCCGACCTGCCGGTGGCCGGTTTCGATGCGCCCTGGCGCGCGCTCTGGCAAGAGGCCCTTGCCCCGCTGGAAGCCGCGCAGGATGCGCTGGTGCTGCGGGATTTTCACATCGACAACCTGATGCTCCTGCCCGGGCGTCAGGGCGTTGCGCGCTGCGGGTTGCTGGATTTTCAGGATGCCGTGCTGGGACCGCCGGAATATGATCTGCTGTCCCTGCTACAGGATGCGCGGCGCGATCTGGCACCGGGGCTGGAGGCGCGCATGCTGGAGCGTTACCTGGCCGCCGCCCCGGCAGGAATGGGACCCGATGCCGGGATCCTGCACCGCTATTACCTTCTGGGCGCGCAGCGGCACACGCGGATCGCAGGGCTGTTCCCCCGCCTGAACAAACGCGACGGCAAACCGGGATACCTGCGGTTCATGCCAAGGGTGCTGGGACAAATGCAGACCGCCCTGCAGGATGCGGGGCTGACCGGGATTTCCGGCTACCTTGACGACACCCTGCCCGGCTGGCGCAGCGCCGGGGCGCGCCTCTCCTCGGTCTGAAGCCGGGAGCCTTGGGGGTGCTGGCGCTGATCAGTGGCACCCAAAGCCCGGAACAAGCCGAAGGCGCCGGGCCATCGCCTGCCCGCCGGTCGGGCGGGCGATGGCCCGGCTTGCGTTTAGTCGCCGAGGTCCGGGAGGGCCTGAGTTCGGACTTTCGCCGCGCGCTGGCCTTGCACGTTAGCAGATGGTGCAGGTGAGAGGACAAACCTCAAACCAAAACTGTACCCAATTAGCGCTCCGCGCGGTAGCACAACAAAAGTTGGTGCGGGTGAAGGGACTCGAACCCCCACGCCAAAGGCGCCAGAACCTAAATCTGGTGCGTCTACCAATTCCGCCACACCCGCACGCGGCCCCGTTCGCGGCCTGAACCGCTGATTACCAAACCCGGCAGCGATAGGCGAGACCAAAAAAGCCGGGCCGCCGGTCTAAAAAAAGGCAAGACATTAACAAGTTGTTGTCATATGTTCGGGATAACCTGAGGCAGGTACAGATAAGAAAGAGACGCCCATGAAACCGAATACGGTCGGGCGCGTAGGCGAGGAAGATCGCCATGCGGGCCAATACACCCCCTACGCCGTCCTGGACACAGGACTGGTCCAAGGTGCCATGTTACTGACGCTTGACGGCGAAATTCCGGTGGAATTTCTCTCTGTCGGGGACAAGATCATCACCCGCGACACCGGCATTTCCAAGGTCAGACACATCCAGCGCAGCACGCGCATCGTGCATCAGATCGGGCTGTCCGCAGGCTCCCTCGGCCATACCCGGCCCGAGCGGGACGCGATCCTCGCGGGGGACCAGATGGTGCTGATCCGCGACTGGCGCGCAAGGGCACTGTTCAACTCCGAACGCGCGCTTGTGGCGGCACGGGCGCTGGTGGACAACGAATTCATCACCGACCTCGGCAGCCATGAGACCACCTTGTTCCAGGTCTTCTGCGACGGGCCGCATATCCTTTATGCGGACGGGCTGGAACTGGGTACGGCGGATGCCGCCAAGGCACGCGGCGCGGTGCTGCACGCCGCCTGAACCTACAGGCCCAGACCCCTCAGAACCTTCGGCAATTGCTCCGGCAGATCTTCGGCGATCAGGCCAGGGCCAAAGCTGCGCGCGCATTCGACGTGCAGCCAGGCGGCGGTTCCAGCCGCGCACAAAGGCGTAAACTGCCCCCGCGCCAACAGACCGGTGATCATCCCCGCCAGCACATCCCCCGACCCTGCCGTGGCAAGCCATGGGGCCGCGCGGTCATATTGGGCTGAATGCACGCTGCAGCTACCGTCGGGATGGGCGATCACGCTGTCGGGCCCCTTGAAAAGAACGGTACACCCCGCCCGTTTTGCAGCGTCCCGCGTGGCGTCCACCTTGGAATAGGCCGGGCCTTTGGTCGCCGGGGCAGCCAGCCTTGCCGCGATATCGGGAAAAAGCCGCGCGAACTCACCACCATGCGGGGTCAGCACGCAGCGATCATGCAGCGCATCGAAAAGGCTCTGATCCTGCGCCACCAGCGTCAAGGCATCCGCGTCGAATACGACGTAGGGTGTGTGCTTTGCACGCACCGCAGCCGCCACCAACGCGGCCTCGCGCTCCCCGGTGCCCAACCCCGGCCCGATACAGATCGCCTTGACCCTTTCGTCTTCACATATCCGCGCCGCGGCCGCCGCGTCCTTGACGCTGCGCAGCATGATCGCATTCAGCTGTGCGGCGTTTTCGATCAATGCGGCGGGCGGACAGGCCAAGGTAACAAGGCCCGCCCCGATGCGCAGCGCGCCCCGCGCGGCAAGCCGTGCCGCACCGCCTTTGCCGACGCCCCCTGAAAAGATCAGCGCATGGCCATGGCCGTATTTGTGGCCCTCTACATCCTTGCGCAGCCAGTCCGGGTGCACCGCCTCGCACAGGCTGACGCGATGTTCGTGCGGAACCCCTTTGCGGGCAGGCTCCTCCGAAAGGCCGATGTCCTTGACCGCCAGCTTGCCGCATTGGCGGGGACCCTCCGCCAGAAAATGCCCCAGCTTGGGCCGGTGGAAGGTCACGGTCAGATGGGCGGCCACGGAAAACCGATGATGCGCGTCTTCGTGTGGAAACTCACGCCCGCTGTCAGCGCAGATCCCGCTTGGCATATCCACCGCGACAATCGCCGGGCGTCCGATCTTGTGACCGGGCTCGACGGCGAAACAATCGACCATGTCCTCCATGTTCCAGAAGAGATTTCCGAGCGCTTTCAATCCGCGCTTCAGGCCGATGCCGAAAAGCGCATCAATCAACAGATCGCAGCCCCAGCCCTCCGACCTCTCCCAATCGGCCAGAGCGCCGGTTGTGCCGATGCCGGCCCAACGGTCGTAATTCACCTTGGCGTCCGGCGGCAGCTTCTCCGCATCGCCGTAGAGGCAAGCAGCAACCTGCCAGCCTGCCTCCTGCAACAGCCGCGCGATGACAAACCCGTCGCCGCCGTTGTTGCCCGGCCCGCAGAGAACGACGGCGCGGTGCGGCCCCTCGGCCAGCACCGGCCATTCCTCGAAAACCGCCTCGACAACACCGCGCCCGGCCCGTTCCATCAGCTCCAGCCCGGTCACCTGGCCCGAGTCAATCGCCCGCGCCTCGATGGCACGCATCTCCTTGCTGCTGAGCAATTCGGCCATGCTGATCCCCGCTCCGTTTCAATACTGCCTATCATTTAGGCGCTTTGCCTATTTTAACACCGCAGCGTGCGGATTAACCTGCATCCGCATGACAGAGGCTGGACCTTTTATGGATTCCCCTCTGTCAAAATGAAATGCCTTTGCAAGCCAACGCTTTCCGCGAAAAGGGACCGACATGAAAAAGATCGAAGCGATCATCAAGCCTTTCAAACTCGACGAGGTGAAAGAGGCCTTGCAGGACGTCGGCGTTCAGGGACTCTCTGTCATCGAGGTTAAGGGGTTCGGCCGCCAGAAGGGCCACACCGAACTCTACCGCGGTGCGGAATATGTCGTGGATTTCCTGCCCAAGGTGAAGGTCGAAGTCGTGCTGGACGACGACCAGGTGGACGCGGCAATCGCGGCCATCATCGAAGCGGCCAAAACCGAAAAGATCGGCGACGGCAAGATCTTCGTGACACCCGTTGAACAAACCATCCGCATCCGCACCGGCGAAACCGGTTCGGACGCTTTGTAAACTGCATTACCTGCCAAAAGGATCACAGCCCATGAGCACCAAAGACTTCCTCAAAAAGATCAAGGATGAAGACATCGAATATGTCGATGTCCGCTTTACCGACACGCGCGGCAAGCTGCAGCACGTGACCGTCGTCAGCGATCTGGTGGACGAGGACTTCATCGAAGAGGGTTTCATGTTCGACGGCTCCTCGATCGCGGGCTGGAAAAGCATCGAAGCTTCCGACATGAAACTGATGCTGGATGTCGAAAGCGCCTATATCGACCCCTTCTATGCCGAAAAAACCATCTGCGTGCATTGTTCGATCGTCGAACCCGACACCGGCGAAAGCTATGAGCGTGACCCGCGCGGCACCGCCGAAAAGGCCGAAGCCTATCTGATCTCCTCCGGCATCGGCGACCAGTCGTTCTTTGGCCCGGAAGCTGAGTTCTTCCTCTTCGACAACGTGAAGTTCTCCAACTCGATCAACAAGGTATCCTACGAAGTTGATGCCTCCGACGCATCCTGGAACACGGATACGGATTACGAGATGGGCAACATGGGCCACCGCCCCGGCCTGAAGGGCGGCTATTTCCCGGTCAACCCGGTTGACGAGGCACAGGACCTGCGCGCCGAGATGCTGTCGACCATGAAACGGCTCGGCATGAAGGTGGACAAGCACCACCACGAGGTTGCCTCCTGCCAGCACGAACTGGGTCTGATCTTTGGCTCGCTGACCAAACAGGCTGACGAGCTGCAGAAATACAAATACGTGATCCACAACGTGGCCCACGCCTATGGCAAATCCGCGACCTTCATGCCCAAGCCGATCTATGGTGACAACGGCTCCGGCATGCATGTGAACATGTCGATCTGGAAAGACGGCAAGCCGCTGTTTGCAGGCGACAAATATGCCGACCTGAGCCAGGAAGCACTGTGGTACATCGGCGGCATCCTCAAGCATGCGAAATCGCTGAACGCCTTCACCAACCCCTCGACCAACTCCTACAAGCGCCTGATCCCCGGCTTCGAAGCCCCCGTGCTGCGCGCCTATTCCGCGCGCAACCGCTCGGGCTGCGTGCGTATCCCGTGGACAGAATCGCCCAAGGCAAAACGTGTCGAGGCGCGTTTCCCCGATCCGGCGTCCAACCCCTATCTGTGCTTCGCGGCCCTGCTGATGGCCGGTCTTGACGGGATCAAGAACAAGATCGACCCGGGCGAGGCGATGGACAAGAACCTCTACGACCTGCCCGCAGAAGAGCTGGCGGACATCCCGACAGTCTGCGGCAGCCTGCGCGAAGCGCTGGAAGAGCTGCAGGCCGATATGGACTACCTGCTGGCCGGTGACGTGTTCACCCGCGACCAGATCGAAGGCTATATCGAGCTGAAGATGGAAGAAGTGCACAAGTACGAGCACACACCCCATCCGGTCGAATTCGGCATGTATTACAGCTGCTGATCGCGATCCGAGATCGTGCAAACAAATGGGCATCCCTGCGGGGGTGCCCTTTTTCTTGCCGGAACCTTCCGAAATTGACCCCATGCCGGTCACAATTCGAACCGAATTTGAGACGATACCGGAAACTGCCAAAGGCCCTGAACCAGCGGAAAGATCCGATATGCCCAATGCAGCAAACGAAGCCGTCTTTGCCAGTCGTGTGGCCCGGATCGAGAAACATGCCCGCAAGCTGGACCGCCAGCGCAAGAAGCGCCGCACGCGTAGCCTGGGCAGCTATATGGTGACCCCGCTGATGCTGTGTTTCTTCATGGCTGGGGGCACGGTTTTTGCCTGGGACGCGATGGATCGCCCCACCAGTTCCCCGCTGGAGATGGCCAGCATCCTGACCTCGAAAATCCTGTCCTACTGAGCGGCCCGCCACCGACGTTTCAGAGTTTTCCTTTTCACGAAGTTCCTGCCGGTCTAAGCTGCAGGTCGCGGCACGCCTGTCCGTCGTTTTACAATTGGCTGAGGATTATCATGCGCCCTTTCAAATCTGTTGTTGTTTCATTGAGTGTTATTACCGCCCTCGCCGCGCCCGGTTTTGCCGCGACCTGCGGCAACAATGCGGGCGGGTTCAACGCATGGAAAGCGGCCTTTGCCGGCGAGGCCAAGGCAGCCGGGGTGGGGCAACGCGGGCTCGATGCGCTGGCGCAGGCCAGCTATGCCACCGGCACCATCGCGGCGGACCGCAACCAGAAGTCGTTCAAATATTCCCTGTCCAAGTTCATGCAGGTGCGCGGGGCCGATACCATCGTGGCGCAGGGGCGCAAGCGCAAGGGGCAGAACCCGGGCTTTTACCAGTCGCTGGAACGCGCCTACGGCGTGCCTGCGGGCGTGCTGCTTGCCATTCACGGGATGGAAACCGGCTTTGGCGGGTTCATGGGCAATTCCTCCGTGGTCTCCGCGATCACGACGCTGGCCTATGACTGCCGTCGCTCCAGCTTTTTCGTGCCGCATGCCATCGGCGCGCTGAAACTGGTGGACCGTGGCGCGATCACCGTGAACACCAAGGGCGCCAAGCACGGCGAGTTGGGCCATACCCAGTTCCTGCCGGGCAATGCCCTGCAATACGGTGTCGATGGCAATGGCGACGGGCGGGTGGATTTCTACAACCAGGCTGATGCCATGGCCTCCACCGCGAACTTCCTGCGCCGCAAGGGCTGGCAGCCCGGACAGGGCTATCAGGAAGGCCAGCCGAACTTCCGCGTGATCAAGCAATGGAACGCCGCCACCGTCTATCAACAGGCGATCGCGATCATGGGCGCGCGCATCGACGGCTGATCGGCCCTTCGGGCCCTGGGCGTCACCCATGCCCGGGCCTCGTGCTTTTCTGATATCTGCCGGGAATACTCAAAAGCCACAGTGCCGCCGGATGCGCCGCCCCGGCCCTTGCGCAAATCCGCCCTGCGCCCTATCTGGGCGTCAGGGTCAGGCCCCTGCCGTCCGCAGTCCGGTGAAGTCCTGAACGATGATCTACCTTCAATCTCGCAAGATTGATGGGCAACGCGGACCCCCACGTCACTTCATGCGAGACGGAGTGTAAACATGACTACCCCTTCCCGTGACGTCCTCAAGGCGCAGGCCAAACGCCTGCGCGCCGATCTGGCTGCCCGTGGCCAGACCCTCAGCCATGCCGAAGCGCTGGAAACCGTGGCCCATCAATGGGGCGCGCGCGACTGGAACACCATCGCCGCCCGTGCCGCCAACAGCCACCCCGGCTGGGCCCCCGGCCAGCGCGTGACCGGCCGCTACCTCGGCCATCCCTTTGTCGGAGAGGTCAAGGCCGCGCGGCAGTCCTCCTCGGGCTACTGGGCGCTGACCCTGCGGTTCGACCGGCCCATCGACGTGGTCACCTCGGAACTGTTCAGCGCGTTCCGGCGGCAGGTCAACACCACCGTGAACGCCCATGGCCAGTCACCGCAGAAAACTTCTGACGGTCAGCCGCATATGGTGCTAGAGCGCCCGACCTTAAGCCAGAGCGCTTCGGGACATACCTGAATCACTTCTACGCTGCCCCTCCCTTTGGCCCCAGGCGAAAAGTGATGTGGGATGTTTCAAGCCTATCCCGAAACGAACCAGGCACAAGCGCCGCCGCCAGCCTTACGTTTTCTTCAAAGAAAACGGCCCGGAGTTTTCAAAAACTCCGGCGCGCGGCGCGCCACAATCAGGGAAACGACAGCCGAAAGCGCCGGAACCAGGCACAAGCGCTGCCGCCAGCCTTGCGTTTTCTTCAAAGAAAACGGACCGGAGTTTTCAAAAACTCCGGCGCGCGGCGCGCAACAGTCAGGAAAACGACAGCCGAACGTGCCGGAACCAGGCACATGCGCCGCCGCCAGCCTTGCGTTTTCTTCAAAGAAAACGGACCGGAGTTTTCAAAAACTCCGGCACGCGGCGGCTCAGCCCGCCGCGCGCCGCACCACATGGGTGTGGATGCTGAAAACCACGGCCCGCGTGCGCGGCATCCGCACCACGCATTGCCGCTCTGCCCGTTCGTACCGGCGCACCAGGCCCTGATCCTTCCGGGCGGGCTGATGCAGATCGGCGTCGCCATAGGCCAGCCGGTTGAACCGCCACAGCGGCCGGCCCACCTGCACCCCGTCAAACAACCGCTGCACCCGGCGGGCGATCCCGGCGTCATAGGCATCGACGGGCAGATGGATATCGGTCAGCGGGCGGCCCGCCTTTTCCGCCAGCCGCCAGTTCGCCGGAAAACACAGGACCGCAGCCACCAGCACATGCTGGTCGCCCTGCTTGTCCATCACGCAGATGTCCTGTTGCACCAGCTGCCCCAGCGTGCGCAGCGGCGCGGTGCGGTCCAGCGCCACCTCGCGGCCATCGGGGCAACGCACCTGGTCCCCCTGCACCGCAAACCCCTTCCCCGGCAGCAGCGCCAGAGCCTCCTCCAGCACTTCGAGCGCGGCGTCACGGGATGCGGCAGGTTCCCACAGCACCGCCTGCGGCTTTTCCGCCAGCAGGGCCAGCCGGTAGCGCATCTGCGCGCCATAGGTCTCATCCACCCGCAGCCAGTCGTCAGCCGCACAGGGGGCCACGCCCGGCAGAGCGGGGGGCACCGCCATCTCGGGCGGCAAATCTTCGTGCAGGATCTCTTTCATCGCCGGGCAACCTAACGCCATCCCCTGCCCGCGTCCTGCGAAAACGACATCTCCGGGGGTCGGTTTTTACCAAACATCCCCCGGCCACCTCCGGCATCCTGGTCCAACACAAGGAGGCCCGCCATGAACAAGCACTTCCGCGACACCCGCAAGATCGACCCCGCCCATGGCCCGGCGCTGCCCGATGGCAGCCCCAATGATGCCGACCGGGTGGAGATCGGGCCAACGCGCCTGGCCTTCGACGAATGGGCGGCAGCGGGGCTGCAGCTGCCGGACCTGCCCGCCATGCGCCAGTTCCGCTGGGAACGGCTGACCGCGCAGATCGCGGCACGCGGGCTGGCCGGGCTGCTGATGTTCGACCCGCTGAACATCCGCTATGCCACCGACAGCACCAACATGCAGCTCTGGAACACCCATAACCCGTTCCGCGCCGTGCTGCTCTGCGCCGATGGCTACATGGTGATCTGGGACTACAAGAACGGCATCTTCCTCAGCGAATTCAACCCGCTGGTGCGCGAACGGCGATCCGGCGCGGACCTGTTCTATTTCGACCGGGGCGACAAGATTGATGTGGCCGCCGATACCTTTGCCAACGAGGTCCGCCTTCTCTGCGCCGAACACGCAGGCCCCGGCAACATGTGGATCGCAGTGGACAAGATCATGTTGCACGGTCTGCGCGCGCTGGAGGCGCAGGGGTTCACCGTTGTGGACGGCGAGGAGATCACCGAGAAATCCCGCGCCATCAAGGGCCCCGAGGAAATCCGCGCCATGCGCTGCGCCAGCCACGCCTGCGAAACCGCTGTCCGCGCGATGGAGGATTTCGCCCGCGCGCAGGTGCCCGTGGCGTCAGTGACGGAGAATGACATCTGGGCGGTCCTGCACGCCGAAAACATCCGGCGCGGCGGCGAATGGATCGAAACCCGCCTGCTCGCCTCCGGCCCGCGCACCAATCCCTGGTTCCAGGAATGCGGCCCGCGCGTGGTGCAGAACAATGAAATCATCGCCTTCGACACCGATCTGGTGGGCAGCTACGGCATCTGCGTGGACATCAGCCGCACATGGTGGGTGGGCGACCGGAAACCGCGCCCCGACATGATCTATGCCATGCAGCATGGCGTCGAACACATCATGCAGAACATGGAAATGCTGAAACCCGGTGTGATGATCCCGGAGCTGACCGCAGGCACCCATGTGCTGGATGCGCAATTCCAGAAACAGAAATACGGCTGCCTGATGCACGGCGTCGGCCTCTGCGATGAATGGCCGCTGGTGGCCTATCCCGACAAGGCGGTGGCCGGGGCCTATGATTACCCGCTGGAAGCCGGGATGACACTTTGCGTGGAGGCGCTGGTCTCTCCCGAGGGGGGCGATTTTTCCATCAAGCTGGAGGATCAGGTGCTGATCACCGAAGACGGTTTCGAGCGGTTGACCGAATATGAATGGGATGCGGCGCTGATGGGGGGCTGAACCCTGTTGCCCCTCACCTTCCCGAACAATATTCCAGCAGCAGCGTCCCGAGCAGCCGGGCCAGGGTTTCCTCGGCCCGCGCCTGCCCGACGATGCGCTCAACCAGCGCGCGGTAGCTCTCCATTGCCATCTGCATCGCTTCGTCCTGTGCGATCTCTGCCCGCGTCTTGCCCCGCAGATAGTCGAAGACCAGCGCCATTTCCGCGCCGAAATTCACCCGCATGACCTCCAGCAGGCGGTCCAGGTTCTCCTGTTCCGACGCCCCGGGATCGACCAGGGCGGAATCGAGGCCCGCCATGATCTGTCTGGTGCAGGCCAGAAACAGTGCCTCCTTGTTCGGGAAATAATGGTAGAGCGCACTTTTCGACACGCCCAGATGGTCGGCAATCTGGCGCATCCCGGTCCCGGCATAGCCATGGGCCGAGAAATAGGCCGCGGCCCGTTTGGCCAGCGCCCGGCTGTAGGCCTCGTGGTCAACTCTTTTCGGCATCTTTTTCGTCCATCTGGTCAATTAAAAATTGACACATCCCGCCGGCAAGGTCTATCCCCGCTTTATAGACCAAGTGGACGATAAAGGCGAAGTGGATGCCCGACCTCTGGCGCGGCCCGGACACCGCCGAACCGAAAACCGCCACATCATCCGCAGGACATGAAAGGAACAATTGATGGCAGCCCCGCAAGGCGGCGTCGACCGCCGGCATGACCCTTCCCTGCGCATAAAGCTGATCTTTGCCACGCTGCATGGCGCCATCGTTGTGATCGCCCTCTGGCTCGCCTTCGGCCCGTTCGACTGGGCCGACCCCACCCGCGCCAGGAATCTGGCGGGATGCGCCCTGCTCTACTGGCTGCGGCATCTGGTGACCCTGTTCGTGCTGATGCAACGCCGGGTCGCGATTGCGGAGGCTTTGGGGCTAAGCGCCTTCATGGCCGTCTTCGAACTGGGCTTCTTGCTGCTGGGTGCGGGCTTCCTCTCGGGCACCGCCGCGCCTCTCACCGGCTGGGACGGGGCGGGTGCCGCCCTGCTGCTGATCGGCTCGTACCTGAACACCGGGTCCGAACTGCAGCGCCGCGCCTGGAAGCAACAGCCCGGCGCGAAGGGGCATTGCTACACCGGCGGTCTTTTTGCCTATTCCATGCATATCAACTACTTCGGCGATACAATGTTGTTCACCGGATGGGCGATGCTGACAGCCTCGCTCTGGGCCTTTTCGATCCCGCTGCTGATGGCGGCAATGTTCGTCTTTTACCACATCCCGCCGCTCGACGCCTATCTCGCCGAACGCTATGGCGCGGAATTCAGGGCCTATGCAAAACGCACCGCGCGGTTCGTGCCCTTTATCTACTGAGCGGCGGTCGGCGGGGGATCATTGCCGAAACCGCTCACCAGAGCGGAGTGCAAAATGGACGCGCGTGGCTGGCGCAGCGGTGGTACGGTGTGCGCCCCAACCTGTGCCCTCAAAGTGAAGACCCATTGCCAAAGCATAGCTTTGGCAGCGCCCGAACCGCCCCCGTCGCGCCGGAGGCGCGCCAGTTCAATTGCCGGAGGCGCGCCAGTTCAATTGCAGGAGGCACGCCTGCGGCGTGTCGCGGGCGCTACTCGCCCACCCCTCGGTTCGGGCGCGACCAGTTCGAATGTCGGACATGGCAACAAAGTCCGCACTGCGGCCCCTCGCGCATCCCGTCAAAAGTCCGGTCAGAGACAGAAACACCCGGCCGTCAGGTCAGGATCGCCTCGCCCAACCTCCCGACAAGAATCAGAACATCCGGGATTCGAGCCGCCTTAGCATGGCATGCGACACCCGCTACTGCCCCAGCGCCTGCGCCAGATCATCGCGCAGATCGCCCGCGTCCTCGATCCCGACGGAGAGGCGCAGCAACCCTTCGGGAATGCCGGTATGCGGCTCGATGGTATGGCGATGCTCCACCAGGCTTTCCACCCCGCCAAGCGAGGTGGCGCGGTGAAACAACTGCAACCGCCCTGCCGCGCGCAAGGCCGCCTCGGCCCCGCCCTTGACGACAAAGGACAGCAAACCGCCAAAACCGCCCCGCATCTGGCGGGCGGCCAGCGCATGGCCCTTGTGGCCCGGCAGGCCGGGGTACATGACCTCTTCCACCTGCGGATGGTCCGACAGGAATTCCGCCAGCGCCATGGCATTGCGCGACATTTCCCGCATCCTCAGCGGCAGGGTGCGCATGCCGCGCGTCAGCAGCCAGGCCTCCATCGGGGCCATGACCGCCCCGGCGGTGTCGCGGTCCTCGCGGATCATCTGCCAGATCGCGCTGTCCGCATCCGCCACGCAAAGCGCACCGGAAAGCACGTCGGAATGGCCGTTGATCCCCTTGGTCGCCGAATGCATCACGATATCCGCCCCGAAGGACAGCGGCTGGCTCAGCACCGGGCTGGCCGCGGTGCTGTCCACCACCAGCCTGGCACCCACCGCATGGGCCGCATCCGCCGCGGCGGCGATATCCACGATCCGCAGCCAGGGGTTCGACGGCGTCTCCACCCAGGCAATCGCCGGGCGATGCGCGGCACAGGCCGCGGCAAAGGCATCGCTGTCCGCGGCTTCGACCTCATGCAGCGTGATCCCGCGCCGCGCGCAAAACCCCCTGATCCAGGCGGTTGTGCCCCAGTAGATCTGGCTTTGCACCAGCACGCTGGCCCCGTTCGGCACTGTCCGGAACACCGCCGCCACCGCCGCCATGCCGGAGGGGAAGAGCAGCGTATCCGCCGCCCCTTCCAGCCGCGTCAGCAGCCGCTCGGCCACCCGCACGTTTTCATTGTGCGACCGCAGGTAGGTATTGCCGGGCACAAGCTGCGCATAGGATTCGTCACGCGCAAAGGTGGTTGCCATATGCACCGCCGGGACCACGCCGCCGGTCTGTTCATCCGTGGCCCCCGCCGCCTGCGCCGCAAGGGTGGCAGGGTGCAATGCTCTGTCTGCTGTATCGGCCATAGGGCGCTCTCCCGGATCAGGTATTTCCCCTTGCTACACCCGGTTCCTGCCCCCTTCCAGCCCCGTTCACGGCGATGCGCGGGGCGTCACACTGGTGTGACCCGGGCTTGCGCGATGCCGCGGAGCGGATCACTTTGGCACCAGACCAGTATCGGAGTATCCCATGGCCCCCCAGCGCATCACCTTTCCCGGCCATGACGGCAACGAGCTGGCGGCAAGGCTGGACATGCCGGACGGGCCGCATCTGGCCACGGCGCTCTTTGCCCATTGTTTCACCTGCGGCAAGGATATCCCCGCCGCCCGCCGCATCGCGGCCCGGCTGGCAGGCATGGGGATTGCCGTCTTGCGGTTCGATTTCACCGGGCTGGGCCACTCCCGGGGGGAATTTGCCAATACTTCCTTCACCTCCAACGTCGGTGACCTGATCGCGGCCTCCCGCTATCTGGAGGAGCGCGGCATGGCCCCCGCCCTGCTGATCGGTCATTCGCTGGGCGGTGCCGCCGTGCTCAAGGCCGCGCCGCTGCTGCCGCAGGTCAGGGCGGTGGCAACCATCGGCGCCCCGTTCGACCCCGGCCATGTGACCCATAACTTTGCCGATGCCCTGCCACGCATCATGGCCGAGGGCGCGGCAGAGGTATCGCTGGGCGGCAGGCCCTTCCGCATCGGCAAAGCCTTTGTGGAGGATGTGGCGGATGCCGCGCTGGCCCCGGCGATTGCCGGTCTGAAGGCCGCATTGCTGATCCTGCATGCCCCGACCGACGAGATCGTGGGGATCGACAACGCCAGCCAGATCTTCCTGGCTGCCAAACACCCCAAGAGTTTCGTCAGCCTCGATGGCGCCGCACATCTGATCCTCCGTGCGCGGGACGCGGAATATGCCGCAGGGGTCATCGCCACCTGGGCGGGCCGCTACCTGCCGCTGACGCCCCCGGCCCCGCCCCCCGGTGCGCCGGAAGGCGTGCTGCGCGTCTCCGAAGCGGATGCGGAAGGCTTTCTGCAGGACATCAACAGTGGCCCGCACCACCATGTTCTGGCGGATGAACCACACGCCTATGGCGGCACTAACAAGGGCATGTCGCCCTATGGTTTCCTTTCTGCCGGGCTGGGGGCCTGCACCTCGATGACAATCCGCATGTACGCCCGGCGCAAAGGCTGGCCGCTGGATCATGTCAGCGTGGATGTCTGCCATGACAAGGTCCATGCACAGGACGCCGAAACCGGCTCCGGTGACAAGATCGACACCTGGCGGCGCCGGATCCGGCTGACTGGCGATCTGACAGCGGACCAGCGCCAGCGCCTGCTGGAAATCGCGGACAAATGCCCGGTGCACCGCACGCTTGAGCGGTCCTCGGAGGTGGTCACCGAACTGGTGGCCTAGCGCCCCTTGGCGGCTCAGACGCCGGAGGAGATCATCTCCCGGATTTTCACCGCCTTCTCGAAATGGTCAAGCTCATGCGTCCTGATCCACCACTCCGCCGCTTCCATCAGAAGTTCCGGGTCATCATTGCGGTTGGCAAAGAACGCATAGAACGACAGACCCACCGTCTCGCCCTTCTTTGCGATCTTCTCATTGCAAACCGCGATGGCTTTGGCTCTGAGCGTGGCTCTCATGAGGGTGGGTCCTTCCTGTCTTTGACAGGCCTGGACCTGTCGCAACCGGAACATACCGCGAACATCTGGCATGTACAATCCGGTCTCTGCCACGCAACCCGGCTTTCGCCGCTGTTGCGCCGCGTGCAAAGCTGCCGCCCGCTTGTCCTTGTCCCCCTCCCGGTCTATGCACCGGGCGAACGTCAGCTTTCCAGGTAGGTGCCCCATGATCCCCCGCTATTCCCGCCCCGAGATGGTCTCCATCTGGTCTCCCGAGACCAAGTTCCGCATCTGGTTCGAGATCGAAGCCCATGCCTGCGACGCCATGGCCGAGCTTGGCGTGATCCCGCGCGAGAACGCGCAGGCGGTCTGGAAGGCCAGGGACGTGGAATTCGACGTCGCCCGGATTGACGAGATCGAAGCCGTGACCAAACACGATGTCATCGCCTTCCTGACCCATCTGGCCGAACATGTGGGCAGTGACGAGGCGCGCTTCGTGCATCAGGGCATGACCTCTTCCGATGTGCTTGACACCTGTTTCAACGTGCAGCTGACCCGCGCCGCCGACATCCTGATCGCTGACACCCAGGCGCTGCTGGCCGCGCTGAAGCGCCGCGCGCTGGAGCACAAGGACACCCTGCGCGTCGGCCGCAGCCACGGCATCCACGCCGAGCCCACCACCATGGGCCTGACCTTTGCCCGCTTTTACGCCGAGATGGACCGCAACCTGCGCCGCCTGAAAACCGCGCGTGAGGAAATCGCGACCGGGGCGATTTCCGGCGCTGTCGGCACCTTTGCCAACATCGACCCGCGCGTCGAGGAACATGTCTGCGCCCAGCTGGGTCTGACGCCCGAACCGATCAGCACCCAGGTCATCCCCCGCGACCGCCACGCCGCGTTCTTTGCAGCACTCGGGCTGGTGGCCAGCTCGATCGAGAACATCGCGACCGAAGTGCGCCACATGCAGCGTACCGAGGTGCTGGAAGGAGCCGAGTTCTTCTCCGCCGGGCAAAAGGGTTCTTCCGCGATGCCGCACAAGAAGAACCCGGTGCTGACCGAGAACCTGACCGGCCTCGCACGCACCGTGCGCATGGCGGTGATCCCGGCCATGGAGAACGTGACCCTCTGGCACGAACGCGACATCTCGCACTCATCCGTCGAACGCGCCATTGGCCCCGATACCACGATCACCCTCGATTTCGCGCTGAACCGGTTGACCGGGGTCATCGACAAGATGCTGATCTACCCCGACAACATGCTGGCCAACATGAACAAGTTCAGCGGTCTGGTGATGTCCCAGCGCGTGCTGCTGGCCCTGACACAGGCAGGTGTCAGCCGCGAAGACAGCTACCGGCTGGTGCAGCGCAACGCGATGAAGGTCTGGGAAGAGGGCGCGGATTTCAAGACCGAGCTTCTGGCGGACGCAGAGGTGCTGGCCGCGCTCTCTCCCGCGGAGATCGAAGAGAAATTCGACATGGGCTATCACACCAAACATGTGGACACGATCTTTGCCCGTGTCTTTGGCGACCACAGCGTTTCGGGATAAAGCTGACACATCGCAGTCCCCTTTTCGCGCTCGACCGTAGGGAGAGGTGGCGAACAAGCGAGTCAAGCATATCCTGAAACGCTTCAGGCTCTGACCGTCGCCCCCTGGCGTCTTATGCCGGAATCACTTTATCCGCCCCCACCGCAGCGGTGGGGCACGGTGGCGCTGTCGAACGCCGCGCATCTTTGGCTCGGTGCAACGGATTCATGCATTCTGTCAGCGGCGGTCGTCACCTGATGTTGGCCCATTACCGGCGCTTCTCTGCAAGGCGCGTGAAGGTCAGGTGAGCGGGACGAAGCGGAAATTCGCTGCGACTGCGCCAATGTCGGCATTCACATCTACGAAACCGATCCACCCTTTGCCAGCGCCCGCAGATATGCCTCACCCAATTCAATCGCGCTGGCCGAGGCGGGGACGGTTTCCTTGCCCGAGGCGTCTGTCTTCTTGCTCCAGAAATACCGTCCCTTGCGGCGGGCGAAGGCGTAGGTCTTGATCTCGTCCCAGTCGGAATGCAGCGTCACGTTCACGCCCCTGGCGCCACGATAAAGGCTGGCCTTGGTCTTCACGCCTGCCAGCCGCATCAGTTCCGCATCGTAGGCGTCGACCAGCTCTGCCGCCTTGCGTTCCTTGAACAGCGCATCGAAATCGGGGTGCGACGGGTGGATGAAGCGGGCATGCGACAGCGCGTCGAGGATCGCGGTGCCGAGCTGTTCGGCATCGGCATCGGGGGGCAGGACATGGCGGATGCCTTCGGGGTCGGGCAGAGCGCCACGGTAGCAGACCTTGGATTCGATCAAATAGAATTTGGTGAACGCGTTCGCGGTGACGCTGAAATGTTCACGCGCATCTCCGTTCGGTAGATTGTGATAGCTGCGATCCTCGCTCATCCCGTCACCTCCACAATCATCTCTATCCCCAAATCCTCAGCCAAGTCGACCGCCCGCCGGATTTGCGACATTTGTTCCGGCGAACCTTCGGGGACGGCCAATTGAAGAACGCGAGCCTCGACCTTGCCGGGATCGATCAATCCTTCTCCTCCGTCAAACTCCGCCAAGTCTCGCAGATACTGACTTAACGTACCGTAAATCTGCGATGGCGAGGTTCGGTAGGTATAGGCATCCAAATCAAGCGTTTTCACGCTGGTCGCCTGACCGGTCTCGAAGTTGAAGAAATCTACCCCAGGGTGGTCGCGGAACTCTTCTTCCAACCAGATCCCCCGGCCCTCGTCATCTTTCCGATCCCTCAGATTGCGTTCGTAGGACAGCCCACGATCCTTGACCGTTCCCGCCTCCCAATCCACATCGCCCACATCAATGCCACGAAACCCACGCGGCAGGGTTGGCACTAATACTCGCTCGGTCAGTTTGCGCAACGCGTCGGCATCGCTCAGCCCATCCGCATCATCGCCCAGAACCCGCAATAGCTTGCGGGACCGTGCTGCAATCGTTCCGATCAGTCCGATTGCGGGAACGGCAGCAATCGCGACGCTCGCCTTCAGATAGGCTTCTTCGCGGATGGCCTCGCGAAGCTCTGTTTCGCTGACTTCGCAGCGAAGATACGCGATACGCATCTCACCGGCGCGTTGCGTCACCGCATCGGCGTAATCCAGAAATGCGGCAGCAAGATCGGGCAGGCCACGGATCGCCCCCACCAGCTGGTCCAAACGCTTGTCGTAATTTTCGATTTCAAAGGCGATTTGCTCGCGAACCTGCTCAACCTCGGCTGCCCGTTCGTCGCCCGCGATCCCAAGCAGGACAGCCAGTTCCGAGACGCCGTAGTTAACAGTTTCAACCGCCAGCTTTGCCAAATCGAAAAGGCCACCAACCAGATTCAGACCGAAATCCCTGGCTGCTTCCGCGTAGCCAATGATTGCGGCGGATTCGATTGTTGCGGTAAGCGACAGCCCTAGTTTCGGCTCGCACAGACCAGGGGACAGGACGGGTTCCGCGTAACAGCGACAGCTGAAATCCTCGCCGGGAAACCCGCCCGGCAAACGCTCGTCCCAAGAAAAGGTCTGGTCGTCTCTGGCAGCGTGCGTTGAACGAACCCGATTATCATCTTGTGAACGCCAGATGTAATGTGAAATGCCGAGCGTCTGCTGCCGTCGCGCGTTCAGTTTTGCATCAAATTGACGCGTGATCCCGTTCAGTACAGGGTCTTCATCAAGGCCAGCCCCGCCAGTTTCTGCAAACCTGCTGCGCAGTTCCTCTCGCACCCAGGCCTGTAAACCTTCAACGGGAACACCCTCAATCGCGGCTTGGGCATCGTCCCCGAGGAAGCTCATCAAGAATGAGATGTTGTCTGCGTTTGCGTGCCCAATGAGGGACTCGATGGAGACGCCAACTGTAGGATCCGATTTGGTTTCAAAGCCAGTTCGTTCGCTCCAGGGAATAACGATCTCGCCGTTTCCGCCGCTTCGAATGAAGCGTTCAAATTTTGACCCGAATTCCATCGACAAGCCTCTTCCGCGTGAGGCCTATTCGATACGGTCAAATTCCAAACGTTCTTCTACCGTACCGTACGGTTGGTGTTGCATCAGGCGACGAGCGCCCCCAGAACGGTTATCTGTCAATGTCGCAGCATCCGATCCACTGGGCTCAGATCTGCCCTTCGCTGCGCTCGCTACGAAGGTCGGCTTTCCCGGCAATCCGTAATCCGCGTCAGCGAAGTTCCAGGAAAATCGGTTTTGCCTGGCATCTGACAGGCGCAGTGCCAAATCACAGTCCCCTGCCCGGAATCCGGGCAGATCTCTGCCGGGTTACCGCACAGGTTGCGGGATTGTTTGAAATGATGCGCAATCGGTGTAGATTAGGGTCAGGCCCCATTCATCCCAAGCCAATCAAGCAAAAGGAGACCGATCATGACGTTCAAGACCCTTGCGATTGCCCTTGCCCTCACCGCGGTGCCCACGCTCAGCCTTGCGGAGGGATGTTTCCACGGCAAGGAGAAACAGGCGATGTCCTGTGCCACCGGCACGACCTATGACAGCGCCACCAAGTCCTGCATGCCGGTCAGCACCTGATCCGGCCAGATGATGAAGACAGAGCGCTGCCTGTCCTGTCGGCGCTCTTTCCCGTTTCCGCGCCGATGTTACGAAAAACCGGCCCCGCGGTCACAATCGCGCGACCCTGTCTTACTTCTGCGCTTTTGATGCTACTCTTCTCTAGATTACCTTTAACTTAAAAAGTCACCCTCTCGTAACGATAGCCCGGAGATTCCTGATGAAGGCTCTTACCCTCGCAATTGTCCTTGTTCTGCCGCTGGCCGCAGGCCCGCTGCTTGCTGCCGGAAGTGGCAATGAAACCGCGCCGGAAAAACCCAAGTGCGAAGACGGCCAGGTCTATGACAAGAAAACCAAGACCTGCGTCGATGCACAGGACAGCCGGCTGGACATGGACAGCCTATATGAAACCGTGCGCGAACTGGCCTATGCGGGCCGCTATGCCGATGCGCAGGTCGTGCTGGCCGAAATGCCCCAGGACGATGACCGCACCCTGACCTATCTGGGCTTTACCCACCGCAAGATGGGCCAGACCGATCTGGCGATGGGCTATTACCAGCGCGCGCTGGCGGTCAACCCGGCCAATGTGCTGGCCCGGTCCTACATGGGTCAGGGCTTTGTCGCCGAAGGCAAGGTGGCCGATGCCATGGAGCAGCTCAAGGCGATCCGCGCGCATGGCGGCTCCGGCACCTGGGCCGAGGCCTCGCTGCGGCAGGCCATCGCGACGGGCCAGACTTTCAGCTACTGATTTCAGAATTCGTTCATCTTTGCCTGTCACAACCACCCCGGTTCAGACAGGAAACAGCAAAGATGAACGACATGGTGCCCATGGGCTCCCTCGCGCCGCTGCCCTCTTTTGACACGGGCAGCGCGCGGCCTTCTCTCAGCCGGCGTGCCAAGGCGGCGATCGTGGTGCGCCTGCTGCTCAACGAAGGGGCCGACATCCCGCTTGAGGATCTGCCCGATGAGCTGCAGGAGGCGCTGACCCATCAGATGGGGTCGATGCGGCTGGTGGATCGTGACACCCTTTCCGCCGTGGTTGCCGAATTCGCCGATGAAATCGAAAGCATCGGCCTGTCCTTCCCCCCCGGCATCGCGGGCGCGCTGGATGTGCTGGACGGCAAGATCAGCCGCCAGACGGCACTGCGGCTGCGCAAGGAAGCGGGGGTGCGCCAATCGGGCGATCCCTGGGCCCGGCTCAGGGAATTGAGCGCCGACAAACTCCTGCCCGTGCTGCAGAATGAAAGCGTCGAAGTGGCGGCGGTGATGCTGTCGAAACTGCCCGTGCCCCTGGCCGCCGAACTGCTGGGCCAATTGTCCGGACCGCAGGCGCGGCGGATCACCTATGCCGTGTCGTTGACCGGTGCCGTGACTCCGGACGCGGTTGACCGGATCGGCCTGTCCCTGGCCATGCAGCTTGATGCGCAGCCCGCCCGCGCCTTTGACAGCGACCCGGTATCGCGCGTTGGCGCGATCCTGAATTCCTCCAGCACGCTGACCCGCGACGATGTGCTGACCGGGCTGGATGAAACCGACCAGGGCTTTGCCAATGCCGTGCGCAAGGCCATCTTCACCTTTGCCAATATCCCCAGCCGGATTGCCCGCCGCGACATACCGCGCATCCTGCGCGAGGTGCCGCCGGCAAGCCTGCTGACCGCATTGGCCGGGGCCGAGGCGGCGGGGTACGCCGACACCATGGCCTTCATTCTGGATAACATGTCGGGCCGCATGGCCGACCAGCTGCGCGAGGACATCAAGGATGCGGGCAAGGTCAAAGCCGCCGATGCAGAGGAGGCGATGAGCGAGGTTGTCCGCACCATCCGGCAAATGGAAAGCACCGGCAATCTGCTGCTGGTGGAGGCGGAAGACAACAGCGACGACAGCGCCTGACCTGCGGCTGCGGGTCTCGACCCTTGTTGCGCCGTGCTGCGCGGGCTATGTCAGGGCGATCTTCATCAATTACATGGTTTCATGCCCGATCGCTCTGCCGCCCCGCCTGCCCTTGCGCGCAAATTGGGCCACTACCTGACCAATGCGCTGATCGTCGGGATCATCCGCTGCGCCCTTGCCCTGCCCTATGAGACCCGGCTGCGTTTTGTCGGCGCTCTGGTGCAGCGGGTGCTGGGGCCCGCCGCAGGCTACCGCAGGCGCGCGCTGGACAATCTGGCGCGCATCTGTCCCGATCTGCCCCCCGCCCGGCGGCGCGAGATCGCGGATGGCTGCCTGAACAACGCCGGCCGTACCTTTATCGAAAACTACTCGGCGCAGGATTTCCCGGCGCGCATGGCCGATGTCACCCCCGAAGGCCCCGGCATGGGCGCATTAGAAGCGGCCGCCGCCAGGGGCCAGGCGGTGATCCTGGTCACCGGGCATTTCGGCAATTACGAAGCGACCCGCGCCGCCCTGGTGGCGCGCGGCCATGATATCGGCGGTCTCTACCGCGATATGAAGAACCCCTATTTCAACGCGCATTACGTCAAGACGATGGAGGCTTTCGGCGGGCCGGTGTTCCCCCAGGGCCGGCGCGGCACGGCGGGTTTCGTGCGCCACCTGCGGGAGGGGGGGCATCTGGTGCTGCTGTTTGACCAGCATGTGCAATTCGCCCCGGTGCTTGATTTCATGGGCGCGCCCGCGCGCACAGCGGTCTCTGCCGCGGAACTGGCGTTGCGCTATGACGCGCTGCTGATCCCCTTCTATGGCATTCGCCAGCCGGACGGCGTGCATTTCCGCTGCGTGCTAGAGGCGCCGGTGCCGCCAAGCGACCCCGAAACCATGACCCAGGCGCTGAATGACAGCCTGTCCGCACAGGTGCGCGCCCATCCCGAACAATGGTTCTGGGTTCACCGCCGCTGGCGGCCCGAGGAATAACGCATCCGCAACGGCCTGCGGTTGGGGACACGGCGGTAATCGTTCCGGGCCGGGGTGATCCATCTGCCCGGAAAGCCGGGATCGCACCCCAAGTGCAAAGCCGCGCAGCCGCCACGCCCGACAGCCGCATAGCCACTCGGGGGATTGAGCGTTCAGCCGCTCTGGCATTCAACCGCTTTGGCGTTCTGACGTTCAGACGTTCATGACCCTCCCGTGTAGACATGTCATTTTTGACATGTCTACACGGGAGGGTCATGAATCTCGGCCGGGCGAAAGGGTCCCGCGGAAAACGGCCCATGCGGGGCGCATCCAGGAACGCCGCCCCCGATGAGAGGCATCCACAGGCCGCCCTTTCTCCTCGCCCATCGTGCAACGAAACAGAAATTTCCCTAATCCCATCAAGGGATTGCATCATGTCGCACAACTGCCGCTCAGGACGTCAACCGGTACAGCCGCACGGGGCTGCCCTTCGCCCGCGAAATCACCCCCTTGGCCTCAAGGTCAAGCTGCACGGCCTTCAGCCACCACCCGGCTTTCTCGCCCCCGGGAAAGGATGTGGCATCAAGATGGGGCAGCAGCGCCGCCTTTGCCTCGGCCACCTTCAGGCCCGGCGGATCATCCGGCAAGACACGCAGCAGCGCCGCGCGCATCGCATCGTATTTCACGCGGCTCAGGCGCTGGCTGCGCCCCGGTGTATTCGGATTTTCAACCGCAACCCTGTCATCAGGCATGATATACTCCTTTTACATCAACAACTTGCGGATTACGAAACCCCATCCGGACCCAGGACCAGAACAGGCGTGCCATGAAGCCCGCCGATTGCGTTCTGGCATTGTGAATATCATCGCTCAGAACCGTCCCGGGGGGCGCATCGCGGGTCATGGTCCGCAGCGCGGGCGCAGGTGCGCTGCCATCCGGCCAACGGGCGGCATAGATGCTGAGCCAATGCCCGCCCCTGAACTCCAGCCACATCGGCGCGGCGCAGCAGGTGGCGACGATCCGTTGGGTCCCGGATTTCGGGGTCAGGCGGAAAGAAGCAAGATGATCCGACCCCTTCAGGACGCGCAGCCGGTCCTTGCGTTGCATCACGAACCGCGTGCCGCCGTTTTCTTCCTGCACCGGGGGCCGGGGCGCAAGACGCCCTGCCGCATCGCGACAGGAGGTGCAATGACATTCGGCAGTCAGAATCGGCGGCCCGTCCAGGGCAATCGCAACGTTGCCGCAGGTGCAGATAATCTTGGTCACGTCACGTTCTCCCCGGTTCCGGCAGGGCCAGGGCGGCGTGCCGCCCCCGTGCCTTGCTGCGCTGGTGCATCTTGGTCTGGTTGCGTCATGACAATATACATACCAATCGGTATGTATATTGTCAACGGAGCAAACCGCCACCATCGTTGCCTCTTGCCGGGGTTGGGAAACCGGACCTGCACAGAACCCAGAACTGGTCGCGGGGCATATTCCCGCTCCCGCCCTCCCCCCGCGCCAAAGGACGCAGGTCAGGAATTCGCCTGATGATGAGAAGAGGACCAAAGCCATCCCGATCCCGGAACCACCCATGGTCCGGACCCGAACGCGCTTCGGTTTTGATCTGAATTACCCGCCGCGGCCCGAAACCAAAGATTTCAACCCGTCAGGTGGTCGCGCCTGTTTCACGTAAACATCGCAACGCGTCAGCCATGCCTTCACCCCGCAGGCTACCGCAGCCTTTGTGCCGCCAGGATCGGTCCGGTGCCCTTGCTCTGCAGGATCACCACAACCGGCTTGTCGCCTTCCAGAACCGATGTCATCGACAAAGGCGCTGCGGGGTCCCAGCTTCCCAGAACTTCCCAGCCTTCGACGATATTCGCATATCCCAGTGTCTTGCCCTGATTTTCGCCGCGCTCGATCTCCGTTGTGCGGTGCGGGGTGTAGCGCAGCATATGAACCGTCACCGGGCCGGCGAGATTCTCCAGCGCCGTCGCATCGATCCGCAGGGCATTCCCCTCGCGCGCGAGGGTCAGTTCGACCTGTGCCGCGCGCTGTGCATGTTCCGCGATGGCCTTGCCCAGTTTCATCGGCTTGGCGCCGACGATATCGGTCTCGCCCTGCACGATCATCTCGGGCGTGAAGATCGACCGCCGCCCGGCGGTATGCGCATAGGCGCGCTGGCGGTCCGCATGGGCCGCTTCGCCAAAGGGATCTTCCCATCCGATGTAATCCCAATAGTCCACATGCAGCGCCAGCGCGATCACGTCATCACGCTCGGCCAGTTCTTCCAGCATGGCGTCCGCAGGCGGGCAGCTTGAGCATCCTTGGGAGGTGAAAAGCTCCACCACCACGGGATTTTGCTGGGAGGCAGCGGGATATGCGGCGGCCAGACTCAAGGCGGTGACCAGGGGCAGCAGATGTTTCATTTGATTCCATTCGGCAAGTCGGGACCCCGGCAAGTAGTATCTTTGCGCCTTTGAAATAACCAATCAATGTTTCTTGAGATGGCAAAGCGCCGTTTTAACAGGCCTCGGTATACAATAGTATACAATTTCGCGCTTATGCCGGGAATTGCCATTGAAACATGGGCGGCAATAGGTCATCTAGGCCGTAACCACCGCCACCTGTTCATAGCAAAGGGAGCCTATCCATGACGATTCAAGTTGGTCAGGACACCGCCAAAACCCGCAAGACCCTCACCGCAGGCGATCAGAAGATCGCCTATTACTCCATCCCCGCAGCCGAAGCGGCGGGCCTGGGCGATTTCTCCAAACTGCCTGCCGCCCTCAAGGTGGTGCTGGAGAACATGCTGCGTTTCGAAGATGGCAAGACGGTCACTGTGGACGATATCAAGGCCTTTGCCGAATGGGCGCAGAAAGGCGGGCAGAACCCGCGCGAGATCGCCTATCGTCCGGCCCGCGTGCTGATGCAGGATTTCACCGGCGTGCCGGCCGTTGTCGACCTTGCCGCAATGCGTGACGGTCTGGTGGCCCTGGGCGGCGACCCGGACAAGATCAACCCGCTGAACCCGGTGGATCTGGTCATCGACCACTCGGTCATGATCGATGAATTCGGCAACCCCCGCGCCTTCCAGATGAACGTGGACCGTGAATACGAACGCAACATCGAGCGTTACACCTTCCTCAAGTGGGGCCAGAAGGCCTTCAACAACTTCCGCGTCGTGCCCCCCGGCACCGGCATCTGCCACCAGGTGAACCTGGAATACCTCGCGCAGACGGTCTGGTCCGACAAGGATCAGAACGGCGAGGAAGTGGCCTATCCCGATACGCTGGTCGGCACCGACAGCCACACCACCATGGTCAACGGCATGGCCGTTCTGGGCTGGGGCGTCGGCGGGATCGAGGCCGAGGCCGCAATGCTGGGCCAGCCGATCTCCATGCTGATCCCCGAGGTCGTGGGATTCGAGCTGACCGGCAAGATGATGGAAGGCACCACCGGCACCGACCTGGTGCTGAAAGTCGTGGAAATGCTGCGTGAAAAGGGCGTGGTCAGCAAATTCGTGGAATTCTACGGCGACGGGCTCGATACCCTGCCGCTGGCAGACCGCGCGACCATCGCCAACATGGCCCCCGAATACGGTGCCACTTGCGGCTTCTTCCCGATCGACGGCGAGACCCTGCGCTACATGCGCACCACCGGCCGTGACGAGAACCGCATCGCGCTTGTCGAAGCCTATGCCCGCGAGAACGGCATGTGGCGCGACGAAAACTATGCACCGGTCTACACCGACACGCTCACGCTCGACATGGGCACCATCGTGCCCGCAATCTCGGGCCCCAAGCGTCCGCAGGACTATATCGCGCTGACCTCCGCGCACACGGCATTTGGCCAATACGTCAAGGGCCTGCGCGCGGGCAAGGACGCCTCCAAGGCGCAGGAAGTCACCTGGGAAGGTGAAGGTGGCCAGCCCGAGCCCCGCGAGATCCCCGGTGACGAAGGCAGCCACAAGCGCGGCTATGTGCAGACCGAGGATGGCCATTACCAGCTGCATGACGGGTCCATCGTCATTGCCTCCATCACCTCCTGCACCAACACATCGAACCCCTATGTGATGATCGGTGCCGGTCTGGTGGCGCGCAAGGCACGGGCCCTTGGCCTGACTCGCAAGCCCTGGGTCAAGACATCGCTCGCCCCCGGTTCCCAGGTTGTTTCCGCCTATCTTGAGGCGGCCAACCTGCAGGAGGATCTGGATGCCATCGGCTTCAACCTTGTCGGTTACGGCTGCACCACCTGTATCGGCAACTCCGGCCCGCTGGAGCCTGCGATCAGCAAGGCGATCAACGATTATGACCTGATCGGCACCTCGGTCCTCTCGGGCAACCGCAACTTCGAAGGGCGCATCTCGCCCGACGTGCGTGCCAACTACCTCGCTTCTCCGCCGCTTGTGGTGGCCTATGCGCTGGTGGGTGACATGAACGTCGATCTGGCCAATGGCGTGCTGGGTCAGGACAAGGATGGCAATGACGTCTACCTGAAAGACATCTGGCCCACGACACAGGAGATTGCCGAGCTGGTCGAGCAGACCGTGACGCGCGAGAGCTTCCAGTCGAAATATGCCGATGTCTTCAAGGGCGACGAAAAGTGGCAGAGCGTGGAGACCACGGATGCCAAGACCTACAACTGGCCGCCGCAATCCACCTATGTGCAGAACCCGCCCTATTTCCAGGGCATGTCCCCGGAGCCGGGCGTGATCACCAACATCGAGAACGCCAAGGTTCTTGCAATGCTGGGCGACATGATCACCACCGACCACATCAGCCCCGCGGGCTCCTTCAAGGAAAGCACCCCCGCCGGCCAGTATCTGGTCGAGCGTCAGGTGCCGGTGCGGGAGTTCAACTCCTATGGCTCGCGTCGCGGCAACCACGAGGTCATGATGCGCGGCACCTTCGCCAACATCCGCATCAAGAACGAGATGCTGGACGGCGTCGAGGGCGGCTATACCAAGGGCCCCGATGGCAAGCAGACCTCGATCTTTGACGCGGCCATGGCGCATCAGGAAAACGGCACACCGCTGGTGATCTTCGGCGGCGAACAATACGGTGCAGGCTCCTCGCGCGACTGGGCGGCCAAGGGCACGGCCCTGCTGGGCGTCAAGGCGGTGATCGCGGAAAGCTTTGAGCGTATCCACCGCTCCAACCTGGTGGGCATGGGGGTGATCCCCTTCGAGTTCACAGGTGGCGACACCCGCAAATCGCTGGGTCTGACAGGGGATGAAACAGTGTCCATCTCCGGTCTCGACACCATCAAGCCGCTGCAGGAAGTGCCTTGCGAGATCACCATGGGTGACGGCAGCAAGAAAGAGATCATGATCAAGTGCCGGATCGATACGGCGATCGAGATCGAATACATCGAACATGGCGGCGTGCTGCATTACGTGCTGCGCGACCTGGCCAGGGATGACGCCATCGCAGCGGAATAACCCCGCCCGCGAGAGCGACTGAAACCAACCCGCCGCGCCTGTCGCGGCGGGTTTTTTCGTGATCCGGTTGCACTTGGCCGTGACGCGCGCCATGTTGAGGAAACAAGGGAGCCGGATCCCCGCGGGCAACTTTCTGTAAACAACCAGTTAATTCGTCGGGTCCGGATGTTGCGGCGGGGCAGATCAGAAGGCACCAGGAAAATGACGGAAGTTGTTCTTGTGACCGGCGCGGCGCGGGGGATCGGGGGCGCCATCGCATCGGATCTGGCAGGCGACCACCGGGTGGCGGCCACCTATCATGCGACACCGCCCGATGCCTTGCTGGGCGCGCATCCGGCGGTCCATGCGATCAGGGCCGATCTGGCCGACCCTGCGGCGGCGGATCGGATCATCGCGGAGGTCATGAAGGCCTTCGGGCGGCTGGACGTGATCGTCAACAATGCCGGTGCGATCGAGATGGACGATGGCAAGCCGGCGCTGAACCATCTGGTCAATGTGGCGGCCCCCATGGCCCTACTGAACGCCGCCCTGCCGCATCTGTCGCGGGGAGCGCGGGTGATCAACATCTCATCGGTAAACGCGCAGTTCCCCGCAGGCGGGGCTGCCTCCTATTCCGCCAGCAAGGCCGCGCTGAACAGCTGGACCCGCGCCATGGCCAAGGAACTGGGCCCGCGCGGCATTCGCGTGAACGGCGTCGCCCCCGGCGCCATCGAACGGGTGGAAAACCCCCGCCCGCCCGAGCTGATCAAGGCCTTCACCGATCTGACCGCCCTGGGACGTCACGGCGTGCCGGAAGATGTCGCGAAGGTGGTCCGCTTCCTCGCCTCGGATGCGGCAGGGTTCATCACCGGGGAGACCATCACGGTATCGGGCGGCTACCGGCTCTGACAGCCGGGCCCCCGTTTTCTTTTTGGCAAGAAATATTCCCCGCCGGAGGCATTAAGTTCTTTTCCCGCGCTATCGCCCCAGCGCCGCGTTCAGCGCGGGCAGGAAGCGTTGCTCGTAATCCGAGCCGACCAGCGGCCCGGCAAAGCGGAACAGCACGGTGCCGTCACCATCCAGGATGAAGGTTTCCGGCGGCGCGGTCACGCCCCAGTCGATGGCGGTGCGCCCCTGCGGGTCGAAACCAACGCCGACAAAGGGGGTGTCCTCATCCTCAAGGTAGCTGCGCGCGGTGCCTGCCTGATCCTTGAAATTGATCCCGACAATCGGCAGGCCGGCCTTGGCCAGTTCAAGCAGTTTGGGGTGCTCGACCCGGCAGGGCGGGCACCAGCTGGCCCAGAAATTCACCAATGTGACCTCGCCCGATACCAGCATCCGCGCGGTGGCGGGCGGGAATCCTTCCAGCGCCGCTTCGGGAATGCCGGGGGCAGCCTGGCCAACCAGGGTGGAGGGCAGGCCTTCGGGATCGTCGCGGAACATGCCGACAGCGGCCAGCGCGACGAAGGCGGCGAAAATCAGCGGTGGAGCGATCATCAGGGGCTTAACCATGGCGTCCGGCCTCTTTTTCAGCGGCGTCCAGCGTGGCGCGTGCGGCGCGGCCCCGGCGCAGGGTCCAGAGCACCAGCACCGCCAGCAGCAGCAGCGACACCGCATAGGCCGACAGCACTTCGACCGCGTATTTTCCCAGATCGGGCATCATGCCGCCCTGCCCGCCCGCGCCCGCAGCGCGGCGGCGCGGCGCAGCCGGATTTCCGTGCCGGTGCGGTAGAACACCAGCGCGACAAAGAGCAGGCCAAAGCCGATCATGCAGATCACCAGCGGGTAGAAGAACACATCGTCCACACTGCGCCCGCCTGTCGCCACCGGCACCGAGGTGCCCTGGTGCAGACCCTGGTTCCAGAACTGCACGGCATAGCGGCTGAGCACGGCAAAGACCGACCCGACAAGGCACAGGACCGAGGTGAGATCGGCCGCGGTGTCGGGGTCTTCGATGGCTTCCCACAGGGCGATATAGCCGAGGTAGAACAGGAACAGGATCAGAAAGGAGGTAAGCCGGGGATCCCAGGCCCACCAGGTGCCCCACATCGGCTGGCCCCAGATCGCGCCGGTCAGCAGGGCGATCACGGTCATCACCACGCCCACGGGTGCGGCAGCCTTGGCCGCCAGCGCGCTGACATGGTGGCGGCGGATCAGCCAGATCAGCGAGGCGACCAGCATCATGAACCAGGCGTTGATCGCCATCAGGGCGGCGGGGACATGCAGGTAGATGATCTTGACCGTTGCGCCCTGGCGGTAATCCTGGGGCGTGCCGAAGAAGCCCCAGATCAGCCCGGTCGCGACACAGGCCAGCGACAGCACCCAGAGCACGGGTTGTACCCGCGCGCTCAGGGTGAGAAATTTCACCGGGTTTGCGTAACTCCAGATCGACATGGGCTACTCCTACTCTGCCGCGCGGCGGTGCTCAATAGACGACGGCGCGACGGATTGACCGGGGGTATGGGGGGCGGCGCCGCTCATCGCAGCCCCATGCGCAGCACGGCGGCAGAGGCGAAGGGCATCAGGGCGATCACCGCGCAGGTGATCCCGGCCAGCATCAGCAGTGGTGTGGTCACCTCCTGCCCGCCTGCGCCGCGCCGGGCGACCTCGGCCCCGAAGATCAGGGTCGGCACGTAAAGCGGCAGTACCAGCAGCGACAGCAGCAGCCCGCCGCGTTTGATCCCCACGGTAAGCGCCGCGCCGAAACAGCCGATGACCGACAGCGCCGGTGTCCCCAGCGCCAGCGAAACGACAAGCCAGAGGTAGCCTGGCGGTGCGAGGTTCAGCAGCACGCCCAGCACCGGGGCGGCCAGCACCAGCGGCAGGCCCGTGGTCAGCCAATGGGCCAGCGCCTTGACGCTCAGCGCCCCCTCCAGCGGCAGCGGGGCAGTGAGCAGCAGGTCAAGCGTGCCATCCTCGAAATCCAGCGCCAGCAGGCGGTCCAGCGACAAAAGGCAGGCCAGCAGCGCGCCCAGCCAGAGCACGCCGGGGGCGATGAGTTGCAAGAGCGCCGCCTGCGGGCCGACGCTGAAGGGCACCAGCACCGTCACGATCAGGAAGAAGGCAAGCCCCAGGCCAAAGCCGCCCCCGGCCCGGAGCGCGAGCGTCAGGTCGCGGATCAGAAGCGCCCTCACAGAAAGGCCTCGTCGCTGGCGCCGGCGCGGGTGGCAGCACTGGCGCGGAAGGGGGTGATGTCCAGCACCTGCGCCTCGATCCCCAGGTCGATATGGGTGGCGATCAGCGCCGCGCCGCCCTGTGCCAGATGCGCGCGCAGGGCAGCGGCAAAGAGCGCCACCGCCCCGGTGTCGAGCGAAACGGTGGGTTCGTCCAGCACCCAGAGCGGCCGCCCGGTGACCAGAAGCCGCGCCAGTCCCAGACGGCGTTTCTGCCCTGCCGACAGGGTGCCTGCCAGCCGGTCCGCCAGCCCGTGCAGGTCAAAGGCATCCAGCGCCGGGGTGATGTCGGAAGTGCCAAAGGTCCGCGCCCAGAAGGCCAGGTTCTCGGTCACGCTCAGCATCGCTTTCAGCCCGTCGGCATGGGCGGCATAGGCGACACGGTCCTGCGCGCCCTCGATGCGGCCCGAAAGCGGCGGTTGCAGGCCCGCGATGCTGCGCAACAGGGTAGTCTTGCCCGCGCCGTTCGGCCCGCGCAGGATCAGCGCCTGGCCCGGCACCAGCGCAAGGCTGAGACCGGTCAGAACCGGCACACCGCCACGGGCAAGGGTCAGATCATCGACACGTAACATCATGCCCCCTGCGTAACCCATTGGCGGAGCGCGCAAAAGCGGTCATTTGCGGCGCGGCACCCCGGCGGGGCGGGCGCAACGGCCCGGGCATGTCAGACGGGGATCAGCGCGAGGGCAATGCGGCGGCCTTCGCTCAGCAAGATGTTGTAGGTGCGGCAGGCGGCGGGGGATGCCATCGCCTCCACCCCCATACCGGCCTCCTCCAGCGGGCCGGTCAGGGATTCCGGCAGATGGCCGATCTCGGCGCCGGTCCCGACAAAGAGCACGTCAACCTGCCCCTTGAGCGCCAGAAGCGCGGCGTCGTCCTGCAGCCCGGCCCATGTCTGAATGCCACCGGGTCCGGCAATCACCGGGCCATGGATCACCTGCCCGCCGATGCGGAAAAAGCCGGGGCCATAGCCTTCGACGGGTTTCGCATCCGTAAAGACGATCTCGTTCAAGCGCATGTCACATCCCTTTGCAAAGCGGCAGGACGATCATAGCCGATGCGGCCCTGACGTTATAGGCCAGCGCGGTAAAAAGACGCCCCCTGGCGGGGTGCTTTGCCGCGGGCCCCGCCGGGCGGCGCAGAGAATTTTCCCATGCAGGCTTTACCGAAACGATTCGGGCCGCTAACCAAAGGGTACTTCGGTCCGGACGGTTCGCCGTCTGGTTAATAGGGAACGTGGTTCGGCCCTCCGGCCAAATCCACGACTGCCCCCGCAACTGTAGGCGGAGAGCGAAGCCGGCGCATACCACTGTCACAGCATATGTGATGGGAAGGTCCGGCCAAGCAACGACCCGCGAGTCAGGAGACCTGCCGAGGTGTTCACCCTGTTCGGGCGCGAGGGGCGTCGGGACTGCGGAGCTTCCGCTTGTGGTGTTTTCACCGTCTGCGGGGGGCATCCCTCAAAAGACAATTCAACGTCTGGCGGCCCGTCGGGGCCGCAACCGAGGGTATCTCATGCCTCTTGCATCCGCTCTGGCTTCCGCAGCCGTCGTTCCATTCTTCACCACTGCTGCACTGGCTCAGGATCATTTCGATCTGGGCGAAATCATTGTCTCGGGCGGGCTGACGCCGATCGAGGCCGAGGCACTGGGCCGCGCGGCGCGCGTTGTCACGGCACAACAGATCGAGGAGCGCGGCATCGCCACGGTGCAGGACGCCCTGCGCGCCTTGCCGGGCGTGTCGGTCAACGGGTACGGCAGCAGTTTTACCAGGTCCGCCTGCGCGGCGGCGAGGCAAACCATACGCTGATCCTGATCGACGGGATCGAAGCCTCGGGCGGCGATGGCGAATATATTCTCAGCGGTCTGGAAACCGCCAATATCGAGCGCATCGAGGTGCTGCGCGGGCCGCAATCGGTCTATTACGGTTCCAACGCCTCGGCGGGGGTTATCAATATCATTACCCGCAAAGGCGGGATCGGTGACACCTATTCGGCCACGCTGGAGCTGGGCAATGGGACAACGGCAACCGCATTTCTTTCGCGCCGGATGCGCCGGGTTATGTGGTGGATGATCCGACCCAGTTCGGCACCCGCGACGAACGGACGCTAGGTCGTGTTGACATTCATTGTCACCCACCCGTTTCAGTCCAAAATTGCTCAGTTCCAGGCAAGAGAGCGCAGGAATAGCCAGCTATTTCAAGCTCTCTTAACGCAGAAATGGGCAATTTTGGCGAAACCCCTGCGGGGCGCGGCGGATTTTGCCTCTGCCATCCCGGATGTTCGCTTCCAATGATCACATTGCTGCGCTCACATCAGGGCGCCAGCGGCAAAATCCGCCTCGCGCGGGTGGGCGACAATGAATGTCAACACGACCTAGGGGTCTACGGCGAATATGCGATGCTGGAGGGGCGGCTGACCCATCGGCTGGCCTATGAGAACACCAGATACGAATCGACCTTCAACGGCGGCGCGCCGAAGCTTACCCGGACCCAAGCGCTGAAATACCGGCTGAGTTTCGGCCTGGACGGGCGCAGCGTGGCAGAGGCCGGCCATCTGCTGAACCTGCTGCTTGAGACCGAGAAGGACAGCAGTTCCTCCAATCCGCATTACGGACGCGAATCGACCTCCCTCGCGCTGGAATACCGCGGCAGCTTTGCCGATCTGGCGGCGGAGGGGCGCGCGGTGATCGTGTCACTGCATGACCTGGGGTTGGCGGCGCGGCACTGCACCCGCCTGATCGTCGTCGACAAGGGCGGCATTGCCGCGGACGGCCCACCGCAGGCGGTGCTGACCCCAGCGCTTGTCCGTGACACCTTTGGCGTCAGCGCTTTTCTGGAAGAAACGGCATCGGGGCTTGTCTTTCAGCCGCTGGACATACTGGAATGAGCGGCGTCACCCTTGTGCGGCCCTGGCTGAGCCTTGAGCTTGAGCGCGAGATGCAGGTGCTCAGCTGGGCCATCAACCAGCCCGGTTTCGTGACGGCGCGACGCATCGTCTGGCGCGAGGTGCGCAATGCGGACCTGCCGAAAGAACGCGATGTCGCAGCCTGGCTGGCGCAGGAGCTTGAGGCGCAGAAGATGCAGGATGCCGTGGCCTTCCTGACCTCGCGCGATGTCTCCCGTTTCACCGACCAGAGCGCAAAGGCGGGCCGGTCGCTGATGGATCCGGACAATCCGGCCATGGCTGCCATCCTCAGGGCGCATCCGCACCGCGTTGCCCTGACCCGGCTGGGCCGGGTCGAGGTGTTTCAGATGATCGGCGGGCCGGATACCGGCGGCACCTCCCCCGAGGGGCCACATACGCATGTCTTGCCAAAACTTCTGCGCGCGGGGCGCACCCATTCCGCCAATGCGCCGATCCCCGAAGGCTGGGTGCCCTGTGCGGGCTATCACCCCGAGAGCCCGGTTTCCGGACGGCTGGGAGAGGACAAGGCGTTCAACCGCGCCGCCTTTTACAGGTTTCAGGAAATGTTGCAGGCATGGGGTTCGCAGGAATACCTTTCCGCGAAATCACTCTGCTGGGCAGCGCTTGAACGGGAGCGGGAGCCGGGCAGCATCACCGAGCCTGCGACCCGGATCGGGCGCGCCGGGCTGCGCAACGGGTTGCGGCAATGGCGGTGTCTGCAGGGCGATTGCGCGCTGCTGGATCGCTGGAGCGCTGCATTTGATGCCAGCACCCTGCCCGCGGAAACCGATGATGAAAATCCGGGGCACTGAAAAGCTAGCCGTACTGGCGGTATCACACTTCGCTGAAACCCGCAGGCCCGTTTCTGATGGTGCAGCGCAAAAGCTGATCCGCGCCGCACCTGGGACCGAACCTGCGGTCGATCCGGCGCGGGTGTCTCAGGCGTCAATATTGGCGTATTGGTTGCCTGCATTCGCATCCGGTTTGGACCAGTCGCGCTTGACGCCGAGATAGAGCAGGATCGCCGAGGCCACGAAGATCGAGGAATAGGTGCCCACGATCACGCCCCAGATCATCGCAAAGACGAAACCCCGGATCACATCACCGCCAAGTGCAAAGAGCGCGATCAGCGCCAGCAGGGTGGTGAAGGAGGTCATCAATGTCCGGCTCATGGTTTCATTGATGGACAGGTTCAGGATCTCTTTCAGGGGGCGTTTCTTGTACTTGCGCAGGTTCTCCCGCACCCGGTCAAAGACAACGACGGTATCGTTCAGCGAATAGCCCACGATGGTCAGAAGTGCTGCGATGATCGCCAGATCGAACCGGATTTCAAGCTCGGAGAAGATGCCGATTGTCAGCACCACGTCATGGACAAGGGCCAGCACGGCCCCTGCGGCAAACTGCCATTCAAAGCGCAGCCAGATGTAGATCAGCACCGCCCCGATCGCCAGCGCCACGGCAATCACCGCCGTCTGGATCAGTTCGCCCGATACCTTGGGGCCCACGGATTCGACCGAAGTGAACTTGATGTCGGGCCGCGCGGTTTTCAGCGCCTGTTCCACCGCTTCGATGGTTTCGACGGTGACCGCCTGCTGTTCGTCCTGCGCCTGGATGCGAATCATCGCCACGTTCTGATCGTCGCGGAAACTGGGGTCGAACACCTCGGTGATGGTGATGTCGCCCAGCCCCAGCTTGTCAATCGCATCGCGGTATTCCGCAACAACCACGGGGCGCGGGCTTTCGGTGCGGATCGTGGTGCCGCCGCGAAAGTCGATGCCATAGTTCAGGCCCTGGATCAGGAAGGAGGCAAAGGCGATGACCATCATCAGGCCCGAAATGCCCAGCCAGAGCTTCCAGCGTGCGAAGAAGTCGAAACTCGTGTCGTCCTTGATCATTCGCAAACGCATGTCAGACCTCAATTGTTTTGGGACGCGCCCGTTCAAACCAGATCACCACCAGCAGACGGGTGACAAAGATCGCGGTAAAGACGGACGTGATGATGCCGAAGCCGAGCGTGATGGCAAAGCCGCGCACCGGGCCGGAGCCCATGGCGAACAGGATCACGGCGGTGATCAGCGTGGTGATATTGGCGTCCACGATGGCGCTGAGCGCCTTTTCATAGCCCAGTGCAATGGCGCGTGCCGGGCCCTTGGCGGTTTTCAGCTCTTCGCGGATACGTTCGAAGATCAGCACATTGGCATCCACCGCCATGCCCACCGTCAGGACAATCCCGGCGATCCCCGGCAGGGTCAGCGTGGCGCCGATCAGGCTGAGCAGGCCGAACAGCAAGCCGACGTTGATGACCAGTGCGATATTGGCAAAGATGCCGAACAGCCCGTAGCTCATGAACATGAAGGCGAGCACGGCGACAAAGGCCACGATGGTGGCCACCTTGCCCGCGTCGATGCTGTCCTGGCCCAGTTCCGGACCGATGGTGCGTTCCTCAAGAAAGTCGAGGCCGGCGGGCAGCGCACCGGCGCGCAGCAGCACCGCGAGGTTGGTCGATTCCTCGACCGTGAAATTGCCGGTGATGATGCCGGAGCCGCCGGGAATATGGCTTTGGATCACGGGTGCGCTGATCACCTCGTCATCCAGCACGATGGCAAAGGGAGAGCCGATGTTCTCGGCGGTGTATTTGCCGAATTTGCGCGCGCCCGTGGTGTCAAAGCGGAAGCTGACCGCGGGGGAGCCGTTCTGGTCAAAGGAAGGCTGCGCATCCACCAGTTCCTCGCCGGTGACCACCGGGGCGGTCTCGACGGTGTAATATTCGCCCTCGTTGTCCAGCGAGGGCAGCAGCGAATTGCCGATCCCGGGGTTGGCATTGGCATCGGTGCCGCGGCTGACCACCGGGTTGAAGGTCAGCTGAGCGGTGGTGCCGATGATCGCCTTCAGCTCGGCGGCCGAGCCGATGCCCGGCACCTGGATCAGGATACGGTCCGATCCCTGGCGCTGGATCGTGGGTTCGCGGGTGCCGACCTCGTCGATGCGGCGGCGGATGATCTCCAGCGACTGCTGCATCGTGCGTTCATCCGTGGCCTGCTTTTCGGCATCGGAGAGGGTGATGGTGATCAGCCCGTCATTGCCGCTCACGTTGATGTCGCTGGCCCCGGCCCCGGTCAGGGTCTGCACCGGGCGGGCAAGGCCGCGCAGGATCTCCATCGCCTCGGCCATCTTGGAGGCATCCTGCAGGCGCACCCTGAGTTCGCCGTCCGGCGCCTCCTGCCGGCGCACCGGGGTCAGGCTGCGCAGGGCATCGCGGACCTCGGGCCAGGTGGCCTCCATCCGGCTTTTGTAGACATCCTGCACCCGGACTTCCGCCAGCAGATGCGCGCCGCCGCGCAGGTCCAGGCCCAGATTGACCAGCCCCGATGGCATCCAGCCCGGCCACAGATCGCGCTGCGCTTCAAGTTCGGGCGTGGCGCCGCCCTGCTCGATGGCCTTGACCGCGTCGTTGTGTTGTTCGACGGGGCTGTAAAACGCGTTGGGGAGCGCCAGCCAAAGTCCCACCACGCAGGTCAGGACAATGACAATCCGCTTCCACAGATCAATCTGAAGCATGCTCTTGCCTTTACATCACGGCCGGAAAGCCGGGTTATTTGGCGGGTTCGGTCTTGGAAACCACGGTGGCGATGGTGGATTGCACCACCCGCACCTTGACGCCGTCTGCGATCTCGACCTCGATCTCGCCGTCTTCCTTGACCTTGACGACCTTGCCGATCAGCCCGCCCTGGGTGACCACCTGGTCGCCCCGGCGCAGGCCAGCGACCATCGCCTGATGTTCCTTGGCCTTTTTCTGCTGCGGACGGATCAACAGGAAATACATGATCCCGAAGATCAGGATGAGCGGCACGAATTGCTGGATACCTTGCATGGAAATGGTCCTTCTGGGTGGGGCCGGCCGACCCCAAAGAGCGCGACCGCGAATTTTGCCGGAACCTAAGCGCGGTGAGGTCCATGTGCAAGGTGGAAAGGGCGCGACAAACGGCCCCGTTTGGCTTGGACCGGTGCCATTTACACGCCATAGTGCGCAGATCACCCCAATGGACCGCAAAAATGACCTATGTGCCGATCCCCCTGCCCCCACATGTGCTGATGGCAATTGGCCTGCTTTTGGCTTTGGTCGTCCTCTCCGGTCTGGTCGTTCTGTTGCTGATGCCCAAGGAGATGGCCAAGCGCGAGGCGCTCAGCACGGTGCAAAGCCGCATGGGCCTGCGGATGATGCACCCTGCCGTCTTTGTCCTCGGCGCGATATTCTGGGGGGTACTGTTCGGGCTGCTCTGCATCGGATTGCTCTGGACAATCTTTGGCCTGATCTGGGGGCCGTTGCCATCCCCCGAACGGCTGCCGGGGCAAAGCAGCGCCATCTGGAACTGGCGGTTTTCACTGGTGAAGCTCACCGCGTTGACAACGGTCTTGGCGGCAGTCATCGCCCTGCCTGTCACCCTGACCCGCCTGAAACTGACGCGGGATCAGAACAGACACGCCGCAGAATCGCTGTACAATGACAAGATGAACACTGCCGTTGCGGACCTCTATGCGCAGCGGCAGGTGACAAAATGGGCTGTGAACAAGGCAGAAAACGGCTGGGAAGACGACATTCCACGACGCAACGGGGCGATCGACAGATTTCTGGGGCTGACCGATGAAAACCCCGATCTGCGCCCAAGGGTGGACAGGCTGCTGAGCGTCTATCTGCGCGAATTGTCGCGTGAGTTTCCGGCCAAGGAGCCGCCAGAAGACGCGTCTCCGACAGATTTGCAGAAATGGGCCGCCAACCTGCAACCCGCCCGGTCCGACATGGAAAATGCGGCCCAAACCCTGAGCCGACTGAACCGCAGCACAGAGGAAAGAGAAAAGGACAATCTGCCGGACTTGAAGGGCATGAACCTGCAGAAATTCGACCTGACCGGCCTGTTTCTTGCGCATGCGAACCTCAGTGGGACGCAGTTGCAGGGGGTGGACCTCAGTGGGGCGCAGTTGCAGGGGGCGGACCTCAGCGGGGCGCAGTTGCAGGGGGCGAACCTCGACGGGGCGCAGTTGCAGGGGGCGGTCCTCATCGCGGCGCAGTCGCAGGGGGCGTACCTCGGCGGGGCGCAGTTGCAGGGGGCGGACCTCCGCAGGGCGCAGTTGCAGGGGGCGGACCTCTTCGGGGCGCAGTTGCAGGGGGCGGACCTCTTCGAGGCGCAGTTGCAGGGGGCGGACCTCCGCAGGGCGCAGTTTGATGCTGGCACAGGCCTCAGCGCCGCTACTCTTCGAGGTGCGGCGCTGAGCTTTGTGGATTTTACAGATGTACCACAAATCGCGGATCATTTGGAGGAGGTTTTTGGCGACAGCACGGTGACACTGCCCGACGGTGTGGTCCCGCCTGCGCGCTTCGACGTGAAATATGAGAGCGGGCCCGACTTCACCACCGCATGGCGCGACTTTCAGCGTTCCATCGGTCAGGACCCCGCCGATCCCAAATAGCCTACCGTTCCGGCGCGATCTGCGCCATAAGGCGGCGCAACGACTCAAATTGCCCAAGGACGCATCCCATGCACGACATCCGCGCCATCCGTGAGAACCCCGCTGCCCTTGACGCCGCCCTGGCCCGGCGCGGCGATGCGCCGGTCTCGGCCGCTGTTCTGGAACTGGACGCGGCACGGCGGGGCAAGATTTCCGCTGCCGAAGCGGCGCAGGCGGAGCAGAATGCCGCCTCCAAACTGGTCGGCGCCGCCAAGGCCAAGGGTGATGAAGCCGAATTCGAGCGCCTGCGCGCCCTGGTGGGCGAGAAGAAAGCCGAAGTGGCCACCATGCAGGCCGAGGCCAAGGAGCTGGATGCGCAGCTGACCGACATGCTGGCGCGCATTCCCAACACCCCTGCGGATGACGTGCCGGACGGGGCGGATGAGGGCGACAACGTCGAGGTGAACCGCTGGGGCGACATCCCCGCCTTCGGCTTTGCGCCGAAAGAGCATTACGACATCGCGGGTGTGGCCGCGTCGATGGATTTCGAGACGGCGGCGAAGATTTCCGGCAGCCGTTTCGTGCTGCTGTCCGGGGCGGTGGCGCGCATCCACCGGGCGCTGGCGCAGTTCATGATCAACACCCATGTGGAGGAAAACGGCCTCACGGAAGTGAACCCGCCGGTGCTGGTCAAGGACGATGCCATGTATGGCACCGACAAGCTGCCGAAGTTCGGTGAGGACAGCTATCGCACCGAGGAAGGCATGTGGCTGGTGCCCACCTCCGAAGTGCCGCTGACCTATATCGTGGCCGACACGGTTGTCGAGGAAAGCTATCTGCCGCGCCGCTATACCGCGCATACGCTGTGCTTCCGGTCAGAGGCGGGCAGTGCTGGGCGCGACACGGCGGGCATGTTGCGCCAGCACCAGTTCGAGAAGGTGGAGATGGTCAGCATCACCCACCCCGACGAGAGCGACGCGGAGCAAAAGCGGATGCTGCGCTGTGCGGAGGGCATATTGGAGGCGCTGGGTATCCCCTATCGCACCGTGATCTTGTGCACCGGCGACATGGGGTTCGGCGCGCGGCGCACTTATGACATCGAAGCCTGGGTGCCGGGGCAGAACACCTACCGCGAGATTTCCTCCGTCTCCACCACCGGGGATTTCCAGGCGCGGCGGATGAATGCGCGGTTCAAACCCAGGGACGGCGGCAAGCCGCAGTTCCTGCATACGCTGAACGGCTCCGGTCTGGCCGTGGGGCGCTGCCTGATCGCGGTGCTGGAGAATGGCCAGCAGGAAGACGGATCGGTCGTGCTGCCCGAGGTGCTGGCACCCTATCTGGGGGGCAAGACCCTGCTGTCGGCCGAGGGCGCGCTGGTCTGACGCCAGCCCGCCGTGCGGGGCGCCGGTGCGCCCTGCGTTGCCTTGACGCGCATCACGGCTATCTTTGGGAAAACCTCGTAACCTGAAGGCCCCCTGATGTCCCCTGCCCTGCGCCCCGCGATCGCCTTCCTTTGCTTCCTGCTGGCCGTGGCATTTGCCGTCTCGCCCTTTCTGGTGGATGGATTTGCCGGGTTCGCCCCGGATCAGTTCCCGATCCACCAGGACAATCCGCCGGTGCAGCCTGCCGGTTATGCCTTTGCGATCTGGAGCGTGATTTACGGCTGGCTGATTCTGGGCCTCGGCTGGGGCTTGGTCCGTGCCCCGCGTGACGGGCAGTGGCATGACATGCGCCTGCCGCTCTGTCTCTCGCTGGCGGTGGGCAGCACATGGCTGGCCGTGGCGGTGGCCAGCCCGGTCTGGGCAACGGTGCTGATCTGGGTGATGCTGATCGCGGCGCTTGCGGCGCTGTTCATGGCCCCGGTGGCCGATACGCCCTGGGCTGCGCTGCCAGTCGGGCTTTATGCCGGTTGGCTGTCTGCCGCTGCCTGTGTGTCACTGGGTCTGCTGGCGGCCGGCTATGGCTGGCTGGATCAGCAGACGGCGGCGCTGGTTTTTGTGGGGATCGCGATTTTCATCGGCTGTTTCGTGCAATCGGCACTGCGCCGCGCACCGACCTATGGGATGGCGGTGATCTGGGCGCTGGTGGCTGTGGCGGTGGCAAACCGGGACGCGGTGCAGGTCGTGGCCTGGCTGGCCGCAGGTGGCGTGGTGGTGCTGCTGGTGCCGACCCTGGCGGCAATGCGCAGGCGCTGAGGCGTGATCCGGAGTTTTCGAAAACTCCGGCCCGTTTTTTTTGAAAAAATCGCCCGCTGGCTCGGTCCTTGAGATGGTCTTCGCGGCTTTGCGCAGGTGGACAGGCCCAGCGCGGAGTTTTCGAAAACTCCGGCCCGATTTTTTTGAAAAAATCGTTTCCCCGCTCAGTCCTTGCGACGGCCTTCGGTGTGTTTGCGCAGTTTGGACGGCTTGGCCTTCTTGCGGCCCTTGTAGGGGTTCGCGTCATTCTGGCCCCGCATCCAAAGGCGGATGGGCGTGCCGGGCATGTCAAAGTCGATCCGCAAGCCATTGACGAGATAGCGGTTATAGCTGTCCGGCACCTTGTCGGGATGGCTGCACATGACCACGAAACCGGGGGGCCGTGTCTTGGCCTGGGTCATGTAGCGCAGTTTGATCCGCTTGCCCTGCGGCGCGGGGGGCGGATGCGCCTCCATCATGCCCGAGAGCCAGCGGTTCAGCTGCGCGGTGGTCACACGGCGGTTCCAGACCTCATAGGCGCGCATGATGGCATCATGCAGCCGGTCGAGGCCCCTGCCCGTCTTGGCGCTGACTGTGATCAGCGGCGCGCCGCGCAGCTGCGGCAGAAGCCGCTCGAAGGATTCTTTCAGCGCCTTCAGCTTGGCCTGACGGTCTTCCTCGATGTCCCATTTGTTCACGGCGACAACCACCGCGCGGCCCTCGCGCTCGGCCAGGTCGGCGATGCGCAGGTCCTGCTGTTCAAAGGGGATTTCGGCGTCCAGCAGCACCACGACAACTTCGGCGAATTTCACCGCGCGCAGCCCGTCGGAGACGCTGAGTTTCTCCAGTTTTTCCTGAACCTTGGCCTTCTTGCGCATACCTGCGGTGTCGAAGATGCGCATTGGCACGCCGTTCCAGTCGGTGCGCAGGGAAATCGCGTCGCGGGTGATCCCGGCCTCGGGGCCGGTCAGCAGCCGGTCCTCGCCCAGAATCTGGTTGATCAGGGTGGATTTGCCCGCGTTGGGCCGGCCCACGACAGCAACCTGCAACGGCTTGGCATTGGTGGGTTCCGGCACGGCATCGGTGATCTCGCCATCGTCTTCGGGCAGGTCCACATCCGTTTCGGGCGCATCGGTCTCGGCCTTGTCGGCATGGGCGTCGGCCAGCGGCATCAGCACGGAATAGAGGTCATTCAGACCCTCGCCATGTTCCGCGGACAGGCGGATCGGTTCGCCCAGGCCCAGCGAATAGGCTTCGATCACACCGGCATCGGCCGCCTTGCCCTCAGCCTTGTTGGCGGCCAGGATCACATGGGCGGAGCGTTTGCGCAGGATCTCGGCAAAGACGAGGTCCGTGGGCGTCACGCCGACGCGGGCGTCGATCATGAAGAGGCAGATGTCGGCCATGTCGACCGCGCGTTCCGTCAGGCGGCGCATCCGGCCCTGCAGGCTGTCGTCGGTGACTTCTTCCAGACCGGCGGTGTCGATCACCGTGAATTTCAGGTCGGCCAGGCGCGCGGCGCCTTCGCGCAGGTCGCGGGTCACGCCGGGCTGGTCGTCAACCAGTGCGAGGCGTTTGCCGACAAGGCGGTTGAACAGCGTGGATTTGCCGACATTGGGACGGCCAACGATGGCAAGGGTAAAGGACATGGTTCACAAGGCTCCGACGGGGCCGATGCGGCCCCTGAACCTCGCGCTTTAGACCATTAGCGGTAGGCGTGCAATTGCCCCTTGGTGGAGACCACATAGAGGGTGCCGCCGGCCACCACAGGTGCAGTGGTTGCGCCGCCGGGGATTTCGACCGTGCCGGTCAGGCTGCCATTGGTGGGATCAAAGCTGCGCAGCAGCCCGTCGTTGGATGCGATGATCACGCGGCCGCCTGCCACGATGGGGCCGTGGTGGGCCACCACTTCGGACTGGCGGCGCGGCTTGTCCTTGACGAAATTCGGAAGCGGAATGCCCCAGATGCGGCTGCCGTCGCCTGCATCCAGCCTGACAAGTTCGTTCAACTCGGTGATCGCAAAGACGGAATCGCCGATCGGCCAGACCGGGCCGATGGCGCCGTCCCGCGCGGTCCACAGACGCTTGCCGCTTTCGACGTTCAGCGCGGCAAGCCTGCCGGACTGGTTGCCGACATAGACGCTGCTGCCCGACACGACCGGCCCGGAGGTCACATCGGAGACGGAAGACAGGGCGCGCCCGGGGCGTTTGCCCACAACGGAAGCGTCCCAGCGCGGCAGGCCGCCGCGGCGGAAGACACCCTGCACCTCACCGGTGCCATAGGCAAAGATCACAAATTTGTCCGTCACCGCCGGTGCCGGTGCGCCCAGCACATTGTTGACGCTGCTGCTGCCGCCGACCTGCCATTCGATGCGGCCTGTGCCCTTGTCCAGCGCCCAGCCGGTGTCATCGCCCGAGGTGACATAGACCAGATCGCCATAGACGGTCGGGGTGCCCGAGCCTGAGGCTTCAAGCTTCTGGGTCCAGCGTTCGCCGCCGGTTGTCACGTCGAGTGCTGCCAGCACCCCGTAGCCGATGGAGACATAAAGCGTCTGGCCATCCACGGCCAGACCGCCGCCTGTGCCCTGCCCGGCCCGGTCGGTGACCGGTGTCAGATCGCGGGTCCACAGGGTTTCACCGCTGGTCGAGACAGCGGTGACCCGCGCGTCGGCGTCCAGGGTGAAGATACGCCCGCCCGCAACCACCGGATCGGCGGTAATGCGCTGCTTGCGGCTGTCACCGGCGCCGATGTCCACGGACCAGATCGGCTGCACGGTGGCGCGCAGCGCGGGATGGGTGGTGCGGTACTGGGGCGTGCCGATGCCATGGGACCAGGAGGCATTGTTCGAGGTGCCGCCCAGCGCAATCGCGCGGCTGGTGTTCGGCCCCTTCTCTTCGCCCTCAAGCGGGGCCGCGAGTTCCGGGTCCTGCAGGATGGAGCGCACGGGCTCGCGTTTGCCCGGCAGATAGACCTGTTCCTCGGCGCAGGCGGTCAGAAGCAGCAGCGCTGTCAGCGCCCCGCCCACCATCCGGGCCCTGCCGTGGTTCTGCTTTTGCGTCATGGTCCTGCCCATTCTCGTGCCCTCACCCCAAACCGTTTGTCCGGTTCTGATCAGTTTCCGACCGCTTGCCCGGTGACTGCGTCACCGGCTGCAATCGCGTTCTCGTCAAGCTCAGGTTCTCCACCCAGCGCCACAATCACCTGTAGGGCGCGCTGTTGCAAGTCCGAGGTGGTTTCCGCATCCTGCAAAATGGCCTGGTAGCGGGCAATTGCCGCCTCCGGCTGATCCTGCGCGATGTCCAGCAACGCCAGTTGCTCACCGGCCAGCAACCGCAGCGGGTTGCCGGGCTGTGCCATCGCCTCCAGCGCCTGGCGGCGGTCTTCCACAGCCATGTCGGTATCCGGCAGGGTCATTGCCTTGAAACTGGCCAGCTGGCGGTAAATTTCCGGCACATCGCCGTCCACGGCAAGGCTTTCCAGGGTCTGGGCAGCGGCGGCGGTCTCACCGGCTTCGACCTGTTCGGCGGCGGTCAGCAACCGCAATACCGCCCCGGCCTCGGCCGATTGCGGGTCAATCCCGGCCAGTTGCTCTGCCCGGGCGGCCACGTCATTGGTCGCGAGCGCTGCCAGCATCGCGTCGCCCAGCGCCTCGGCCTGCGCCCTGCTCTGCGCTTTCGTGTATTCATTCCAGGCCGCACCCCCTACGATCAGCACGACGGCCAAAGCGGCAATCCAGCCATAGCGGCGGAACAGGTGGTACAGCCGGTCACGGCGGACCTCTTCGTTGACTTCGTCGATAAAGCTGTCTGTGTCGCTCATCAGGGCTGCCTCTGGTCCTTGGTTTTTCACCTCTTAACCCGCAGGAGGGAGCAAGCCAAGGGCTAGCAACCTGCTAGCAACCTGCACCAAATCGTGCATTTCGACAGATTCCCGCAAGAAATCCGCAAAAAATCCCTCAACTAAACTAGGCAGTTCACTTTTAAAGTATTACATAGCCGAAAACGCGGCTGGCCGAGGGCTTGGCCAGCCGCCCCAAGCATGAGGCCGCGCGATGCGTATTTTCTCTATCCTTGCAGCCATTGCGGTGACTGCCATCCTCGCCATGTCGATCCTTGCACGCCCGCAGCTTATGGCCATGCTGGGCGCCGCAGATGCGGCGGATGCGCCGGTCGAAGCAGCACAGGCCGGGGCGGCGCCCGAGACGCCCGCTGCCGCGCCACAGCAGGAAACCCGGCGGGTCAAGGTCAGTGTAAGGCGATTCGAGGCGCAGCAGGTTGACAGCGCGGTCATTCTTCGGGGCCAGACTGAGGCCGCGCGCGAGGTCGATGTCCGCGCCGAGACTTCGGCGGTTGTCTCCTCCGCCCCGCTGCGCAAGGGAACCAAAGTGTCGCAGGGCGATCCGATGTGCGTGCTGGACGCAGGCACCCGCGGGGCCGCCCTGCAGGAAGCCCGGGCAAGGCTGAGCGAAGCCCGGAGCCGGGTGCCGGAGGCGCAGGCGCGGGTCGAGGAAGCCCAGGCCAAGCTGGAAGAAGCCAAGATCAACCAGAATGCCGCCTCGCGGCTGAGCGAGGACGGCTTTGCCTCGCAGACGCGGGTCGCCTCTTCGGATGCTTCGGTCGCCACGGCGCGGGCTGCGGTCAGCTCCGCCACCTCCGGGCTCAGCGCGGCGCAATCGGGCATCGAGGCTGCAACAGCCGCCGTGGCCAGTGCGGAAAAGGAAATCGAACGGCTGACCATGACCGCGCCCTTTGACGGGCTGCTGGAAAGCGACACCGCCGAACTGGGCAGCCTGCTGCAGCCCGGTGGCCTTTGCGCGACAATCATCCAGCTGAACCCGATCAAGCTGGTCGGCTTTGTGCCCGAAACCGAGGTAAACCGCGTCAGCCTGGGCGCGCAGGCCGGTGCGCGGCTGGCGGCGGGCGGCGATGACCTTGTGGGTAAGGTGATTTTCCTGTCGCGTTCCGCCGATCCGCAGACCCGCACCTTCCGGGTCGAGATCGAAGTGCCGAATCCCGACCTGACAATCCGCGACGGGCAGACCGCCGAGATCGCCATTGCCGCGGCCGGCGTGCAGGCCCATCTGATACCGCAAAGCGCGATGACCCTGAACGATGACGGGGCCCTGGGCGTGCGCATGGTGGACGAAACCGACACTGTCTCCTTTGCCCCGGTCAGCATCATGCGTGACACCGCCAGCGGTGTCTGGGTCACCGGCCTGCCCGACCCCGCCAATGTGATCGTGGTTGGTCAGGAATATGTGACCGCCGGTGTCCAGGTCGATCCGACCTATCAGGAGGTCACGCAATGAGCGAGATCGTCGATTGGGCCGCCAGCCGTGCGCGGATGGTTCTGGCCTTTATCCTTCTGAGCCTGGTGGTCGGCGGCTATGCCTATTCCACCCTGCCCAAGGAAGGCGAGCCGGACATCGAGATTCCGGCGCTTTTCGTTTCGGTCCAGTTTCCGGGGATTTCCGCCGCTGACAGCGAAACCCTGCTGGTCAAGCCGATGGAAACGGAGCTGGCCGACCTGGACGGGCTGAAGACCATGACCGGCACGGCGGCGGAAAACTACGCCGGCGTCGCGCTGGAGTTCGAATTCGGCTGGGACAAGACCAAGATCATGGCCGATGTCCGTGACGCCATGGGCAACGCCCAGGCCGATTTCCCCGAAGGGGCGGAAACCTATTCGATCAACGAGATCAACTTTTCCGAGTTCCCGATCATCATCGTGAACCTGACCGGCCCGGTGCCCGAGCGCACGATGGCGCGGGTGGCCCGCGATCTTCAGGACGATCTTGAAGGGCTGGATGCGGTGCTGGAAGCGGGCATTGCAGGCAACCGCGACGAGATGCTGGAAGTGCTGATCGACCCGCTGCGGCTGGAGGCCTACAACGTCACGGCGAACGAATTGATCAGCGTGGTCCAGAACAACAACCAGCTGATTGCCGCGGGCGAGGTCGAGACCGACCAGGGCACCTTCTCGGTCAAGATCCCGTCGTCCTTTGATGACCCGTCCGATGTCTACAACCTGCCGGTCAAGACCAATGGCGACCGGGTGGTCACCCTGGGGGACCTGGCCGAGATCAACCTCACCTTCGAGGACCGCAAGGGCACGGCTCGGTTCAACGATGAAAAGACGCTGGCGCTGCAGGTGGTCAAGCGCAAGGGTTTCAACCTGATCGACACCGCGGCCCAGGTGAAGGAAATCGTCGCCGGACGCGCTGCCGCCTGGCCCGACGGGCTGCAGGCGGCCGTCACCGTCGGCACCTCCAACGACCAGAGCCGGGTCGTGGACAGCATGGTGCAGCAGCTGCTCGGTTCGGTCTTTACCGCCGTGGCGCTGGTGATGATCGTGGTGCTGGCCGCACTTGGCATCCGCGCCGCCCTGCTGGTGGGTTTTGCGATCCCGACCTCTTTCCTTCTGTGCTTCGCCTTCCTCGCGCTGATGGGCATTTCGGTGTCCAATATCGTGATGTTCGGCCTGATCCTGGCGGTGGGGATGCTGGTGGACGGGGCCATCGTGGTGGTCGAATATGCCGACAAGCGCCAACAAGAGGGCGAAGGCCCGATGCGCGCCTATGTCGAAGCGGCGAAGCGGATGTTCTGGCCGGTGATTTCCTCTACCGCGACAACGCTCTGCGCCTTCCTGCCGATGCTGTTCTGGCCCGGTGTGCCGGGTGAGTTCATGGGCATGTTGCCGGTCACGCTGATCTTTGTGCTGTCGGCCTCGCTGGTGGTGGCGCTGATCTATCTGCCGGTGATGGGCGGTGTGACCGGGCGGCTGGAAAACTGGATGGCGCGTCAGATGAATGCGGTGGCGGCGCTGCCGCTGTGGCTGCACCTGCTGTTGTTCGTCGGCGCGGCGCTGCTTTTCGTGCCTGCCGTCCTGCTGATGGGCCCGACCCAGCCCAATGCCCCCGGCTTGCTGTTCCAGTGGATCGGCGCGCAGTTCGGCGGCATGGATGCGCTGTCGGTGTTCTCGGTGGTCAGCACCTTTGCCATCGTGTTTGCGATCATCGTGATCGCGGCTGCGGTTGGCGCGCTGGCGCTGGGGGGGCTGATGCTGGGGCTGGTGTGCCTCTTTGCGCTGATGACCCGTCTGGGCCGTGCGGGCCGCTGGCTGGTCGCGCGCATGTTCCGCCGCGAACCCGACCGCATCCATGCAGGCTATCGCCGGAACGGGTTCGGATATGTCATGGCCTTCATCGCGGGCAACCCGGTGATGCCGCTGGCCGTGGCGGGCGCGGTGTTCATCTTTGTCGGCACCGTGCTGATCTATTTCTCCAACAACTCCAGGGGGGTCGAGTTCTTTGTCGAATCCGAACCCGAGCAGGCGATTGTCTATGTGCTGGCGCGAGGCAACCTGTCGCTGGAGGAAAAGGACCAGCTGCTGCATCAGGCCGAAGAGATCGTGCTGGCGCATCCCGGCGTTGATACGGTCTTTGCCTTTGCCGGCGAAGGCGGGTTGAACAGCAACACCGGCGGGGCGCAGACCCCCAAGGACAGCATCGGGCAGGTCCAGTTCGAGACGATCCCCTGGGAGGATCGCCCGCAGATGGTCGAACCCTGGTTCACGATTCCGCTGCTGGGCACCACGGTGACCCGCCATACCCAGGACCCGGCCTATGATGGCGATGTCATCATCGACGACCTGACCGCGCAGCTTGAGCAGATCCCCGGCATCCGGATCGAGATCCTGGCGCAGGCGCGCGGCCCGGCCTCGGGCAAGCCGGTGCATCTGCGGCTGAAATCCGACAGCTACACCGATCTGGTCAAGGCCACCGAACAGGTCCGCGCGCAATATGAGAAAACACCCGGTCTGACCCTGATCGAAGACACCCGCCCCCTGCCCGGCATCGACTGGCAGATCGACGTGGATGTCGAAAAGGCCGGGCGCTACGGCGCGGATGTGGTTTCTGTCGGGGCGATGGTTCAGCTTGTCACCCGGGGCCTGCTGCTGGACACGATGCGGGTCGATACCTCGGACGAGGAGATCGAGATCCGCGTGCGCCTGCCCGAGAAGGACCGGGTGCTGTCCACCCTCGACACGCTCAAGGTGCGCACCGCCGACGGGCTGATCCCGCTGTCGAACTTCATCACCCGCACGCCGGTCCCGAAACTGGCCGAGATCAACCGGATCGACCAGAAACGGTATCTGGACGTCAAGGCCGATGTGGCACCGGGGCTGATGAAAGTGGTGCGTGGCGATGCCGCCACCGGCGAGACCATTGCGACTTTGCGCCCTGCCCACGCAGGGGCGGCGGCGGAGGTGACCCTGCCGGGGGGTGCCGCCTATACCGTGATCGACCGTGCGGAGGCCGGCAAGGGTGCCGACCTGCAGGCCGATCTGGACAGCGGCGCATTCCGGCTGGTGCCGGTCAATGCAAACGAGCGGATCGCGGAACTGACCAAATGGCTGGACACCAAGCCGCTGGACCTCGGGGTGACCACCGAATGGACCGGCGACCAGGAGGACCAGGCCGAAAGCCAGGCCTTCCTGTCCTCGGCCTTTACCGCTGCCCTGGGGCTGATGTTCATTATCCTGCTGGCGCAGTTCAACAGCTTTTACAACGCGGTGCTGGTTCTGGTGGCGGTGGTGCTCTCCACCACCGGCGTGCTGATCGGGATGCTGGTCATGGACCAGACCTTCAGCATCATCATGACCGGGACGGGGATCGTGGCTCTGGCAGGGATCGTGGTGAACAACAACATCATCCTGATCGACACCTACCAGGAATACGAGCGCTACATGCCCCGGATCGAGGCGATCATCCGCACCGCGCAGGCGCGGATCCGACCGGTGCTGCTGACCACGATCACGACAATGGCGGGTCTTGCGCCGATGATGTTCGGGCTCAGCCTCGACTTTGCCGCCGGCGGCTATACCATCGACAGCCCCACCGCGCTGTGGTGGAAGCAGCTGGCCACGGCGGTGGTCTTCGGGCTTGGCATCGCGACGGTGCTGACGCTGATGGTGACGCCCTCGCTACTGGCGATCCGGGTCTGGGCCACAACCTATGTGCGCTGGGTGGCGCGCCTGCTGGCGCGGATGTCGCTGGGGCGGGCAAGCCAGGCGGCGCGGGACTGGGCGCTGGCCCGCGATGCACGCCGCATGAAGCCGCAGGAGATCATCTGGGATGATGTACCTGCGCCGGTGCCGGTGATGTCGCCGCGCCTGTCTGCCGCCGAATAGGCGGCTGGCAGGCCGACCGGGAAGCGCACAATGTGACGTGAGGCGCAAGCCGACCCGTCGCCTTCGGCTTGTTCCGGGCTTTGGGTGTCAGTCATCATCAACGGCAGAAATCTCCGCGCCAAAGGTCCGGTCCTGATCGCTGTCGCAAGACATGCGACAGGTCTTTTGGGCATTAGGCTCTGGACCCATTGATTCTATATGCTCAGCGGCGATTTCACGAAATTTCAATGGTTTGGGGCGTGCAGCCAATAGTGGTTCTATTTGCAAGCGACCCAAGACGTTGAAATGAAGTGAAATCGCCGCCCTCCGGGTTTGACGGATTTTCCCGCAGCCTGCGGCGCATCTGCTTGAAATAGAACCACTATTCTTGCGCAGATGCTTCTTGTCTGCGAAAAAATCTGTCAAACTGAGTATATAGAATTAATGGGTCCAGAGCCTAGGTCGTGTTGACATTCATTGTGGCCCACCCGAGCGAGACGGATTTTGCCGCCCTGCCGCCCTATGCCGCGTCTTCGGATTGCTGGCGCTGCCAGAGCTGCGCATAACGCCCGCCGCGCGCCAGCAGGTCGTCGTGGCGGCCCTGTTCGACGATTTCGCCCTTTTCCAGCACCACGATGCGATCCGCTTCGGCGATGGTGGAGAGGCGGTGCGCAATGGTGAGCACGGTCCGCCCCTGCCCTGCACGGCGCAGCGCATCCTGAATTTCCTGCTCCGTTTCGGTGTCGAGCGCGCTTGTCGCCTCGTCCAGCAGCAGGATCGGCGGATCCTTGAGCAGGGTCCGCGCGATGCCGACACGCTGCTTTTCACCGCCTGAGAGCTTCAAGCCCCTTTCGCCCACCGCCGTCTCGTAGCCCAGCGGCAGGGACTGGATGAAATCATGTATCTGGGCATCGCGGGCGGCGGCCTCGATCTCTTCGCGGGTGGCGCCCTCGCGCCCGTAGGCGATGTTGTAGAGGATCGAGTCGTTGAACAGCACCGTGTCCTGCGGCACCACGCCGATGGCGCGGTGCAGGCTGTTCTGGGTCACGTCGCGCAGATCCTGCCCGTCAATGCGCAGCGCGCCGCCCTGCACGTCGTAGAAGCGGAACAAGAGCCTGCCGATGGTGGATTTGCCCGAACCGGTGGAGCCGACGATGGCCACGGTTTCGCCGGGCTGTGCCTCAAGGCTGATGCCCCGCAGAATCTGCCGGTCCGGATCATAGCCGAAACGCACGTCATCCAGGGTGACGCGCCCGCCGGTGACCGTCAGCTCTGTGGCGCCGGGCTTGTCGGTGATCTCGGCCGGTTGTTCCAGCAGCCCGAACATCTGCCCCATGTCCACCAGCGCCTGGCGGATTTCGCGGTAGACCGTGCCGAGGAAGTTCAGCGGTACGGTGATCTGGATCATATAGGCGTTGACCATCACGAAATCGCCCACGGTGAGCGTGCCCTTCTGCACGCCGATGGCCGCCATGACCATCACCGCGACAAGGCCCGCCGTGATCAGCAGGGATTGACCGAAGTTCAGGAAAGCCAGCGAATAATTGGTCTTGATCGCCGCCTGCTCATAGCCCGCCATTGCGCTGTCATAGCGGGCCGCCTCGCGGCCTTCCGCGCCGAAATATTTCACTGTCTCATAGTTCAGCAGGCTGTCGATGGCCTTTTGATTGGCGTCGGTATCCTGATCGTTCATCTCGCGGCGCAGCTTCACGCGCCATTCGGTCACCGCAAAGGTGAACCAGACATAAAGCCCGATCGTCACCGCCACGACCACGGTGTACCAGAAGTCGAAAAGCACCGTCAGGATCACCGCGATCAGCAGCAGTTCAAGGATCAGCGGCCCGATGGAAAACAGCAGGAATCGCAGCAGGAAATCGACGCCCTTGACCCCGCGTTCGATGATCCGGCTGAGGCCCCCGGTCTTGCGGGTGATGTGATAGCGCATGGAGAGCTTGTGGATATGCTCAAAAGTTTCCAGCGCCAGCATGCGCAGGGCGCGTTGTCCGACACGGGCAAAGACCGCATCGCGCAACTGCTGGAAGCCCACATTCATCAGCCGGGCCATGCCATAGGCGATGGTCAGCGAAACCGCCCCAAGCGCGAGTATCGGGGTGCCTTCGCCTGCCAGCGCATCCACCGCATCCTTGTAGAACAGCGGCGTTGCCACCGAGATCAGCTTGGACACCACCAGGGCGACCATCGCCCAGACGACCCGGTGTTTGACCCAGGGCATGTCGCGCGGCCAGAGATAGGGCGCGACCTTGCGCAGCACGCGCATGGCGGACTGGCGTTCGGCCTGGTCTGCAAGTTGTTCGTCTGTGAGGAGTTCGGGGGGCGTATCGCTCCGCTTGGCAGAGGGGCTGGCGGTATCTGACGGCATGAAGGTTCCTATCGGCTGGAAACCCTACATAAGACGGGACAGCGGCGGTTGCCACCGCAACCGGGATATTCGGAATTTCCGGCGCATCTTTTTCCGAAAGCGTGGCGTCCCGCCGTCAGTCGGGCAGGTCGAACACCTGGCCGGGATAGATCAGATCGGGGTCTCTGATCGCGTCGGAATTCGCCTCGAACACCCGGACGTAAAGCAACCCGTCGCCATATCTTTCGCGCGCGATGGCCCAGAGGGTCGCGCCCTTTTGCACCGTGATCGCCTTGATCGGACCGTCCTGCCCGGCACCGGCGGCTTCCAGGGTGGCCACGGATTCGCGTTTGAACGGGGTTTCGACCCGGCTGGAGACCTTGCCTTCGGGGGTCACCTCGTCCACCCGCAGGGTATAGACACCGGCATCCACATCCGGCAGATCGCCGCGCCAACGGCCGTTTTCGTCGACCGGCAGGCTGATCACCGATTTATTGTCCAGATAGACACGCACCACCCTGGTGTCGGGCCGCGCACGTCCGGACAATTGCACCTGTCCGGCATCGGAATAGCTGATGGTGTCCAGCGCGACCGATTGCAGGGCGTCCGGGCGCGGGGCATTCAGCAGTTCCACCCCCTCCTCCGTCGCCTTGAGCAGCGCGACATTTTGCTCCGGCTCTGGCGTGTTTGTGGTTTCGGATGCTGCGGCGGCAGTCACCGGCTCTGACGCGGCTGGCGCTTGCACCGGTTCGGCATCGACCGTCTCAACCGGCGCGTCGTCCGCCGCCGCCGGTTGCGCATCGGGTGCGGGCTCACTCTGCACCGCTGCGGTTTCGGGCGCAGATTGGGGGGCGGTGGTTTGTTCAGGGCGCGCGGCTTGCGCCACGGCTTCATCTGCGGGCAGCGGATCAGCGGTTTCGCCTGGCGCCTCCGGTCCGGGCGCATCGGCCCGGGCTGCGGGTGTCTGTTCTGCAATGGGTTCGGCATCAGATGCCGCGGTATCGGCGGCCTGAGCGACCTCTGCCACTGGCGGGGTTGTCGGCGCCAGGATGATGCTGTCGCGGGAAGTCGTGGTCTGCCCCCCCGGCGCGGTCTGGGACAGGCTGAGCACATGGCCCTTGCCGTCCGGCGGGATGATCGCAAGCGTCGCGAATTTGCCACTGCCGTCCGCCGTGGCGCTGGCGATGGCTGCGCCGTCTTGCAGGATGTCGATCCGGGCACCAGGCGCGGCACGGCCGGCGATGACCGTCATGCCGTCACCTTCCCGGCGGACCTCATCAAAGGCCAGATCAAAGGCCAGAGCGGGTTCGGGCTCGGCAGATGCCATCTGGCCGGCGTCCTCCTGCGCGGGCGGATCCTGTGTGGCGGCGTTGTCCACCGCCTCACCCTCTGCCTGATCCCCCGCTGCACTGGCTTGCGCCGGTTCAGCCGGTTCAGCGGTATCTGTTGCGGCGGGCGCATTGGCCGTTTCGGCCTGCGGTATCTCGGGGACAAGTGCCACGGGCGCGGAGTTTGGCGGAAATTCGGAACCGCGCAGCTGGAACCAGCTTGCCACCCCGATCACAACAGCGCCAATGGCCACAATCGTCAGAACACCTGACCGGCCGCCAAGCGCCGCCATTGACTTGCTCATGCAATCCATCCTTCCCCAAGGTTGAGCCTTTCTATCAGGCGCGATAACAGGGGTCAAAATCCCACTGCGGATGAATTTCAATTTCCATGCAAGAGGTGCCGAGATGACGCATACCCCTGGACCGAACTCTGTCTGTGTCTACTGCGGCTCCCGCCCCGGCACCGATCCGGCCTATATGAAAGACGCGGAGACCCTGGGCAAAGGCCTGGCAGATGCGGGCCTGCGGCTGGTCTATGGCGCGGGGGATGTGGGGCTGATGGGCAGTGTCGCGCGGGCGGCACAGGCGGCGGGAGGAGAGACCTTCGGCGTGATCCCGCAGCATCTGGTGGCCTGGGAGGTCGGCAAGACCGATCTGACGACCTATGTGGTGACAGAGACCATGCACGAGCGCAAAAAGGTGATGTTCATGAACTGCGATGCGGTGGTGGTCCTGCCGGGCGGTGCGGGGTCATTGGACGAATTGTTCGAGGTTCTGACCTGGCGGCAGCTTGGCCTGCATGAAAAGCCCGTTTTCATCGTGAATACAAATGGATACTGGAATCCTTTGATGCAGCTGGTGAACCATGTGATTGATCAGGGCTTTGCCGATGCCAGCTTGCTGGACTATCTGACACCTGTGGCGGATGCGGCAGAGACGCTCGCCGGGCTCAAGGCGCATTTCTGCTGAAGCGCGCCTTGATGCAACGCTTCAGCCTTTGCGTTCAAACCTCTGATTACGCGGCGATTTCCCTCGCGATCAGAGTTTCGATCTGATCGACGGGGTGGTTCGTGAGGGTTTTCGGGACCTCCGCGACAACCCGGTCCGCGACTTCCTTGTGGATCTCGCGCCGCAGCTCGCCCAGGGTGTGCGGCGGTGCGACCAGCACGATCCGGTCAAACGCCCCCTGGTGCGCCTTTCTGTAGAGGATTTCGGCCAGTTCCCCGGCGAAACGATCCTTTGCCAGCTGGTGCCAGTCGGTGTCCTGCACCGCGGAGCGGTGGACGCTGGGGCCGTCGTTGAACCGCCCGCGCCGGTTTGCGGCCTGTTCGCGGTTGGGCGGATTGTCTTGCGCCTCTTCCCGGAACACCTCCAGGAACGGGTCTTCGCCGTCGGTCTGATTGACCAGGAACAGCGCCTTTTCGCCATCAGCGATCAGCACCCATGTGCCGTTTGTAAGCTTGGTCATGCGGTCTCTCCATGGTTGCGTTTGTCCTGTCCGGTGACGCGGGTGGTCCCTTCCGGATTTTCAGTTGCGCGTTTCTTTTCGTCCTGCGTGGCGACATCACGTTCGAGATTGCCGCCGGAGCGGCCTTGCTGGCCGATTTCGGTGGTTTCACCGAGGATCTTGTCGCTGTCTTTGCTGCCGTCTTTGGATCTGTGTCGCTCTGCCATATGGTGCCTCCTGTCTTTTGGGTGGTTAAGGATCAAACGCGGGAGGACGCCACGGGGTTCCGACATGAAAACACCCCGCAGGCTGACCTGCGGGGTGTATCTGTCTGATCTCATTCGCAAAGCGCGCCTCAGAGACGAGAGGCGACGTTTTCCCAGTTCACCCAGCCTGCCGCATCGCGGCGGGCGTCGGTGACTGGGAGAGCGCCTTTTGCCTCAGAGACGGGAAGCGACGTTTTCCCAGTTCACCCAGCCTGCCGCATCGCGGCGGGCGTCGGTGACTGGGAGAGCGCCTTTTGCCTCAGAGACGAGAGGCGACGTTTTCCCAGTTCACAAGGTTGTCCAGGAAGTTGGACAGGTAGTCGGGGCGCGCGTTGCGGAAGTCGATGTAGTAGGAATGTTCCCACACATCACAGCCCAGCAGAGCCGTCTGGCCGAAGCAGACCGGGTTCACGCCGTTTTCCGTCTTGGTGACCTTGAGGCCGCCATCAGTGTCCTTGACCAGCCATGCCCAGCCGGAGCCGAACTGACCGGCGCCTGCGGCCTTGAACTCGTCCTTGAACTTGTCGACGGAGCCAAAGCTCTCGTTGATAGCCTTTTCCAGCTCACCCGGCATGGCGGTGCTGTCGGGGCCCATCATTTCCCAGAACTGGTTGTGGTTCCACAACTGGCTGATGTTGTTGAAAATTCCGTTCTGCGCCACGGCAGAGGCATCGTAGGTGCCCTTGATGATCTCCTCAAGGGACTTGCCTTCCCACTCGGTGCCCTCAATCGCCTTGTTGCCGTTGGTGACATAGGCGTTGTGGTGCTTGTCGTGGTGAAACTCCAGCGTTTCCGCGCTCATGCCCTTGGCGGCAAGCGCATCGTGGGCATAGGGAAGGTCGGGAAGAGAAAAAGCCATGATCAGGGTCTCCTAAATTGCATTTCTTACAGGTCACATGAAGTACGCATGCCGCATAGGTCAAGTGCACTCTATGACATCAACGCAGCAGATCGGCAATTCGTCGCAACTTCATTTGATTTTCTGGCATTGCCCTTCGGTAAAATATCGACCGACATTTGAAGGAACGATGGATTCCATTCTGATATGAAGCGTTTTCTTGTCAACGGAACCTTTATAGAGCACCCGACCGATGCTCGTGCCATCACGGAATTTCAGGCCCTTCAACTCCCAGGAAAAGCGCACACGCTTGCCCTCGTTGGATACCAGCTTGATCGGAATCGGTGACTTGTGAAGTTTATTGATTGCGTAATCAAATGCCGCCGGGTTGGTCCAGCCCTCCACGAAACTCAGATACATCTTGTCGCCAAACCCACCGTTGGTGTTCAGCTGCTTCAAGTTGCATTCAAGAGTGAACCCCTGGGCCGCCTGCACGGACCCGGCGCCTGCCAGAATTGCCAGACTAATTGCTAAACTCTTGATAGCTTTCATATTTCCAACCTTCCCTTGAAATTGACCTATCTTTTGTCCCGAATCTTGCAGCTGCCCCTGGCGGACCACCGCTGGGGGTAGGCCGCGGGTTTGGCCACGACCGAGACAGCCCGCGTCGCGGTATTCAGATTGGCGAGGTAGCGGAATGTCGGAATGTAATTGCCAGCATCGTCCCTGGCATTCGCCACGGTCCAGTTGATGCGCAGGTTGTCGCCGCGCCGGGTGACCTTTGCCTCCGCGGATCCGTCCAGAAAGGCCAGCGTGATGCCGTCGATCACCTTTGCCCGGCCATCGTCCTCAAAAACGAAGGCCATCTTGGGCGAGACCCAGCCATTGTGGATGCGCGTCCTGAGATCACATTCGTAGAGGGTCGCAGCGCGGGCAAAGCCGGCAGCGGCCATAAGCAGGCAAGCCGCTGCTGTCACTGAACGTCTGATGGTCACCTGAACTGCCCCACACTCATTACACGAACTGGTTTTAGAGCGTGAATGGCGGCGCAGGTCAAGGAGGGTGTCAGGCGTAGTGACGTACTTCGGACCCGGGCATTGCCGCGGTTTTCAGCAGGTCGAACATATATTGCGCGACCGAACGGAAGCAGACGATGCGTGCCGAGGTGCCATCCGGCATCCAGAAGGCGGCAGGCACCTGGGCGAAGCGGGTGCGGCGGAACATGGTGCCGTTGAACTGATCCGGGTGCATGTCCACCGGGGCCAGTTTCGCGATCACCTCGCGCGCGTGGTCGCCCTTGATGTCGAAGACCGCCCGCGCGTCCGAGACGTTGACCACCAGCGCATGGCTGCCCGCCAGCTTTTCGCGAAGATCTGCCAGACGGTCCTGCACATCCGCATAAGCACAGATGATCAGCAATTCGTCCGGCGACATCCAGGCGATGCCCTGGCTGCCCTGGGTGTTGCAATGTCCCTGCTCGGGCAGGTTGACGCCGCCTGCGGCCACAGCAGCCTTGACCAGCGCCTTGTCCGACAGGTCGCCGCGCAGGGTGATCATGCCGATGGGGCCGATTTCGGATATTGTCACCAGACCGGTGTCGTCAGAGATATTCTTGAGCGCGCTTACAGGATCAGACATTCTGCTTTTCCCCGTCCTTGTCATAGAAAACCGGATCGACGATCCGTGCCTCGTAAACCTTGCCGTCCACCCCGGGGAAGCTGATCACCTCGCCCATGCGGTCGGGTCCGTGCAGGACCAGCCCCATGGCGATCCCCTTGTTGAGGTTGGGCGAATGATAGCTGGAGGTGACCCGCCCGATGGTGTTGCGCTGACCGTTGTCGTTGGTCCCCTCGCCCACCGCATAGGCACCATCCGGCAGGGTGCTGCCATCGGTGGTTTCCAGCCCGACCAGTTGCCAGCGCTCGGGGTCGGTCATATGGCTGCGCGCCTGGGCGCGTTTGCCCAGGTAATCCTCTTTCTTCTTGGAGATTGCCCAGTTCAGGCCCAGATCCTGCGGAATCACGGTGCCGTCCGTCTCGTCCCCGATCATGATGAAACCCTTTTCGGCGCGCAGGATGTGCAGCGCCTCGGTGCCATAGGGCATCACGCCCAGATCGGCACCCACCGCCATCAGCGCATCCCAGAGCGCCTGACCATGGCTGGCATCCACCGCGATCTCATAGCTCAGCTCACCCGAGAAGGAGATGCGATAGACCCGGCAGGGATAGCCGCCCAGCGTGCCATCGGCCCAATCCATGAAGCCCAGCGTCTCCTTGCTGACATCCATGCCACCCAGGCGTTCCAGCGCCTGCCGGGCATTGGGGCCGACCACTGCGATCTGCGCATATTGCTCGGTCACATTGGCGACATAGACCTGCCAGTCCCACCATTCTGTCTGCAGCCATTCCTCCATATGGGCATGGATGCTTTCGGCACCGCCGGTGGTGGTGTGGCACAGCCAGGTGTCTTCGTCGATCCGGGCAACCACGCCGTCGTCGATCAGGAAACCGTTTTCGTTGCACATCAGCCCATAGCGGCATTTGCCCGGCTTCAGGGTCGACATCATGTTGGTGTAAAGCATGTCGAGGAAACGGCCCGCGTCCGGCCCCTTGACGATGATCTTGCCGAGGGTGGAGGCATCGAGCAACCCGAGGTTCTCGCGCACGTTCTTCACTTCGCGCATGACCGCGTCATGGGTGCTTTCGGAACCACGTTTGAAGGCATAGGGCCTGCGCCACTGGCCCACGGGCTCCCATTCCGCGCCATTGGCGTCGTGCCAGCCGTGCATCGGGGTGCGGCGCAGCGGCTGGAAGGTGGCACCGCGCGCCCCGCCCCCGATCGCGCCCATGGAAATGGGGTGATAGGGCGGGCGGAACGTGGTGGTGCCGACCGTCGGGATCTCTGCATCCAGCGCGCCGGCCAGCGTGGCAAGCCCGTTGATATTGCTGAGTTTCCCCTGATCCGTCGCCATGCCCAGCGTGGTGTAGCGCTTGGCATGTTCGACGCTGACGAAACCTTCCTGAGCCGCCAGCCGCACGTCTGAGACCTTGACGTCGTTCTGGTAGTCCAGCCAGGTTTTCTCACGCAGCTTGGCGCTGGCACCATGGGGCATCATCCAGACCGGTGCCAGCGGTGCCTCCTCGCGGCGGGCAGCATTGGGGGCGCTGATGTCGCGGGGCAGCTTGAAGCCCAGTGTCGTCAACACACCGTCCGCCGCCGCATGCGCGTCATGCAGCACGTCGTCCAGCGGGAACATGCCAGAGGCCGCCCCTGCGGTGGTGACAAAGCCGACGCCATCCGCGCCTTTTGGCGGGTTATCCACATCCGGGCTGAAACAGGCCCGCTTGCTGTCCCAGCGCAATTTTCCGCCGCAATGGGACCACAGGTGCACCACCGGAGACCAGCCACCGGACATGGCAACCGCATCGCAGGCGATCTCTTCCAGCACCGCGCCCTCGCCCGCCTGCGAACAGATCGCGACACCGGTCACGCGCTTGCCACCTTTCACGGAGGAAATCGCATGGCCCATCAGAATGCGGATGCCCAGGGCACGGGCCTGCGCGACCAGCTCGCTGTCCTGCGGCAGCACGCGCGCATCGAGGATCGCAGGCACGTCGAGGCCGGCCTGCTTGAGCGCAATTGCCGTAAGGTAAGCATTGTCGTTGTTGGTGACCAATACCGTGCGGTCCCCGACCGATACGCCGAAGTTCACCAGGTAATCGCGCATGGCGCCGGCCAGCATCACACCGGGAATATCGTTTCCGGCAAAGCTGAGGGGGCGTTCGATGGCGCCGGTGGCGGTAATCACATGACCTGCCCGGATGCGCCACAGACGGTGGCGCGGGCCTGCCTTGGCCGGTGCGTGATCGGTCAGCTGTTCATAGCCCAGGACATAGCCGTGGTCATAGACCCCTGCCCCCATGGTGCGCGGGCGCAGCTGGACATTTTCCATCTGCGAAAGCTCTTCAAGAATTTCCTCCACGAACTTATCCACAGGCTTGCCATCGACAGTGCCACCATCGACCGGCGCGCGCCCGCCAAAGTGGTTGGTCTGTTCCAGCAGCAGCACACGCGCGCCGCTGCGGCCTGCGGTCCGCGCAGCCTCCAGCCCCGCGACCCCGCCGCCGACGATCAGAACGTCACAGAAGGCGTGGAAATGCTCGTATGTGTCCTCGTCCCGCGCCTTGGGCGCCTTGCCCAGACCGGCGGAGTGGCGGATGAAGGGCTCGTAGACATGTTTCCAGAAGCTGCGCGGATACATGAACATCTTGTAGTAGAAGCCCGCGGGCAGGAACTTGCTGAGGTGGGTGTTGATCGCGCCCACGTCGAATTCCAGGCTGGGCCAGTGGTTCTGGCTGGAGGCTTCCAGCCCGTCGAACAATTCGGTCGTGGTGACACGCTGGTTCGGCTCGAACCGGCCTTCGCGGCCCAGATTGACCAATGCGTTGGGCTCTTCGGGGCCTGCCGCAACCACGCCGCGCGGGCGGTGGTACTTGAACGACCGGCCCATCAGCATCTGGTCGTTCGCCAGCAGCGCCGAGGCAAGCGTATCGCCCTCATAACCGCGCAACTGCTTGCCGTTGAAGGTGAAATTTACCGGTTTGGCGGTGTTCAGCAGGCGTCCGCCTGTGGCAAGTCTGGTGCTCATGAACGCGAACCTTTGTGCGGGCGGAGGGTGCGGGAGCCTCCGGCGGGGATATTCAGGGCCAAAAAGAGAATGGGTGTCGGGATCATGTTCGCGGGTCCGGCGCATCGGGGCGGCGGTCGGCGATCTGGTCCAGTATCTCCTGCGGCGGCTCGACGGTCTGGGCCGAGTAGCTGCCAAAGATTTCAAGCGTCATGGTGCAGCGCGCGACATGGAACCATTTCCCGCAGCCGTATTGATGCCGCCAGCGTTCGAAATGCACGCCCTTGGGGTTCTTGCGCATGAAGAGGTAGCCTTCGAATTCATCCTCGGATGATCCGGGGCCAAAGCGTTTCAGATGCGCCTCGCCGTGGGCGTGGAATTCGGTTTCCTCTGCGGTCACGCCGCAGTTCGGACAATGGATGGTCAGCATGGCGATGTCCCGTGGCATTGGGGCGCAGACAGGCGCGAAAAGGGCGAGAGAACGGCAAAAAGGCCGATGCCCGCAGGGGCATCAGCCTGAATGCAGGTGGTGTCGTTGGTCTTATTCGGTTGCAGCAGGTGCGGTTGCGTCGCCGCCGGAGTTGTCCGTGGCAGGGGCAGGCGCTTCGCTGTCGGCCGCAGGTGCATCTGCGGCAGGTGCAGTTGCGGACGGCTCTGTGCCTTCGACGGTGATGTTGACGTCGTTTGCGCCTGTGCCGGCGCCATCATAGCCGCCGCCAAAGACGAAATAGGCAAGGACCGCCACGACAAGGACCAGCGCCGCGACGATGATGCCGACGCTGTTGCCGCCCGACGTGGTGGTTGTGGTTGTTGTTGTGTTGCGCTCCGCCGTGGTGCGGTGCTCGGGGTTTGTGTTCTCGGAATGTGCCATGACTTGGTTTCTCCTTCGTTTCCCTTGATCAGGGACACAACGAAAGAAGTAACCAACCGGTTCCGGCCTGCGGACAGAGCAACACCACGCACCGGCGCATTATCGCCTGTGCCGTGCAAGCTCCGGGACAACATTGGATGCGCAGCCATCAGTGTGCCTCGCCGTAGGGTTGGATTTGTGTTTCCTCTGCGGTCACACCGCAGTTCGGGCATTGGATGGTCAACATTTAGGCCTCACGTATTTCAAACGAAGCTTTGGAAAACTGCTTAGGGTACTTAGCGCTCGCAGAGGCAAGGTACTCCTCGATTACTCCACTTACGGTTTTTCGATCTTCTTCTAGCAAGTCAATTAATCCACCAAGCAGCTGATTTAGACGACCAACACGCATATTCGCGATCAGAGCATCTCTGCCTTCCAATTCTGCCTGAAGCTCAGAACCATCAATTCCGACTATATGGTTTTCAATGAAGTTGTCATAATCCATCCTCAAACTGTTGTATGTCGATACAATTACGTCGATATTCATAGCACGCTTCTGTATTTCATAAATTCGAGCAACCAAATCGCCGTCACCCTCCGAGAGAAAAACAATTTCCTCGGTTTCAACAAATTCGAAGTTAGCGCCGCTCCCGATAATTGGCCGAACCAATGATGAAGGTTCTTTTATGCCAGTATTTCGCTCGGAGTTCGCAAATTCCTTGTCGATGTGTCTTGCTGTATTCTCTATGTACTCGAAAGTGTGGACTAGTTTCTGTAACCCACGATGTGCAAGGAACGCTTGCTCGGTTGCTTTCTCGTTCTGCTTGTTTCTTTGATCGTACCACGATGTCAGCAAGAACATTGCAAGTGAAGAAACCAGCGATATACCTCCACCAATTAGGAGCGGCAAAATGGTTTCCCGGCCCATCAGTGTGCCACCCCTGCCGCGACGGATTCGTCGATGAAGCGGCCTTCGGTAAAGCGGTTCAGGCCAAAGGCGTCGGTCAGGGGCGAGCGGCCCTTGGCGATCAGTTCCGCCATGGCCCAGCCCGATCCGGGGATCGCCTTGAATCCGCCGGTGCCCCAGCCGCAGTTCACGAAAATCCCCTCGACCGGGGTCCTGGACAGGATGGGCGAGCGGTCGCCGGTCACATCGACGATCCCGCCCCACTGGCGCAGCATCTTCAGGCGGCTGACCATCGGGAAGGTCTCGATCAGGGCGCGCACGGTTTCCTCGATATGGTGGAAAGACCCGCGCTGGGTGTAGTTGTTGTAGCCGTCGGTGCCGCCGCCGATGACCATCTCGCCCTTGTCGGATTGCGACATGTAGCCGTGCACGGTGTTGGCCATCACAACCACATCCATGCAGGGTTTGATCGGCTCGCTGACCAGCGCCTGAAGGGCGACGGATTCAATCGGCAGACGGAAACCGGCCATATCGGCCAGATGTCCCGAATGGCCCGCGACCACCATGCCCAGCTTGTCGCAGTCGATGTCGCCGCGGGTGGTGGAGACACCGGTGACCTTGCCGCCGGTCTGGCGGATGCCGGTCACTTCGCATTTCTGGATCACATCCATGCCCATGTCTGAGCAGGCCCGCGCATAGCCCCAGGCCACGGCATCGTGCCGCGCAGTGCCGCCGCGCGCCTGCCACAGCCCGCCCAGCACCGGGTAGCGTGGCCCGTCCAGGTCGATGATTGGCACCAGTTCCTTGACTCGCTGGGGGCTGATGAATTCGGTGGTCACGCCCTGCAGCGCATTGGCATGGGCGGTGCGCTTGTATCCGCGCACCTCGTGCTCTGTCTGGGCCAGCATGATCACGCCACGGGGGCTGAACATCACGTTGTAGTTCAGGTCCTGGCTCATGGTTTCGTAGAGCGAGCGCGCCTTTTCGTAGATCGCCGCTGACGGGTCCTGCAGATAGTTGGAGCGGATGATGGTGGTGTTCCGGCCGGTGTTGCCGCCCCCCAGCCAGCCCTTTTCCAGGATCGCCACATTGGTGATGCCAAAGTTCTTGCCCAGGTAATAGGCCGTGGCCAGCCCGTGTCCGCCCGCGCCGATGATGATCACATCATAGCGCTTTTTCGGCTCGGCATCGCGCCAGGCTCGGGTCCAACCGCTGTGGTGGCGCATCGCTTCACGGGCCACTGCAAAAACGGAATATTTCTTCATGCTCTCTGGGTCCCTGCTTGGCTGGAGTAGGCAGATTCGGGTGGTGCGCGGTCGCTTACCCCGTTCTGGCTGTCTTGACCAAAAAAGGAATAATGGCCACGGCACTCCTTGGCAAATTTGCGACATGGGTCGCGATTGTTGCAGGCGCGCCGTGAGGGTGGTCAAAATGTCCCCTTTTGTGCATGGGGTTGAATGACTAGGTATTCTTGAATTCGAATCTGTCGGGGACTGCATGACGTTCTGGATCATCACCTGCGCGATGGCGATCATGGTCGCTGCTCTTTTGGGGCGCGCGATGGCGCGTGGCGCAAGGGTCGGGACGGAGGATGCGGCATCCTATGATCTGCGGGTCTACCGCGACCAATTGGCCGAAGTGGAACGCGACGTGGCACGTGGCGTCATCCCCGCCGAGGATGCCGAACGCGCAAGGACAGAGATTTCGCGCCGCATTCTGGCGGTGGGTTCCACAGCCGGGAAAACCCCCTCTGCCGGCAGGGGTTCACCGCGCGTCCTTTATGGGCTGCTGGCGCTTGTGGTGGTTGCCGGGTCCTTGCTGCTTTACCGCACGGTGGGTGCGCCGGGCTATGGTGATCTGGGCCTGGCCGACAGGATCGCCTTTGCCGAAGAGATGCGCGAGAACCGTCCCAGCCAGCAGACCGCCGAGGAAAGCCTGCCGCCGATGCCCGCAGAACCGGGCATCACCGAAGAATTCCAGACCCTGATGACCCGCCTGCGCGAAACGGTCGCGACGCGGCCGGAGGATTTGCAGGGCCACCGGCTGCTGGCAAGCAACGAGGCCCGGATCGGCAATTTCTCGGCGGCGGCAGTGGCGCAGCAAGAAGTTTTGCGGATCAAGGGCGAAAGCGCCACCGCCGCCGATTACAGCGATTACGGCGAGTTCCTGATTCTGGCGGCGGGGGGATATGTCTCTCCGCAGGCGGAAACGGCGCTGCGGGCGGCACTGGCGCGCGATGCGCAGGACGGGCGGGCGCGCTATTATGTCGGGCTGATGATGGTGCAGACCGGACGCCCGGATGTCGCCTTCCGCATCTGGGACGGGTTGCTGCGGCGCGGCCCCGAGGATTCGCCCTGGATCGCCCCGATCCGCGCGCAGATCATGCCGGTCGCGGCGCTGGCCGGGGTGGACTATGAAATGCCGCAGCCAACTGCGGCGCGCGGCCCCTCTGCCGAGGATATCGAGGCCGCGGCGGAAATGAGCGCGCAAGACCGGATGGAGATGATCGGCGGCATGGTGGCAGGCCTCTCTGACCGTCTCGCGACCGAAGGCGGCCCCGCGACAGACTGGGCGCGGCTGATCACCTCACTGGCGGTGCTGGACCGCGCCGAGGAAGCCCGGCGCATCTATGACAACGCATTGGATGTCTTTGACGGGGATGCCGCCGCGCTGGATATCGTCAACCGCGCGGGTCAGCAGGCCGGGGTGGCGGAATGATATACGAAGATATGGCGGAATTTGCCGCTGCCCTGCCCCCGATGTCCGCGCTGATCGGGCTCGACCTGGGGGAAAAGACCATCGGTGTCGCGGTCAGCGACAGCTTCCTGAGCGTGGCAACGCCGCTGGAAACCATCCGGCGCAAGAAATTCGGGCTGGATGCCGCGCGCCTGACAGAGATCATCCGCGACCGGCGCATCGGTGGGTTGGTGCTGGGATTGCCGCGCAACATGGACGGCTCCGAAGGGCCGCGCTGCCAGTCCACCCGCGCCTTTGCCCGCAACTTCGACCGGCTTTTGCCGCTGCCGATCACCTTCTGGGACGAGCGGTTGAGCACGGTCGCCGCCGAACGCGCGCTGCTGGAGGCGGATACGACACGAAAGCGTCGCGCGGAAGTGATTGATCACGTCGCAGCGGGCTATATTCTGCAGGGCGCGCTGGACCGTCTGGCGGTGATGCGCAGGCAGGGAGCCGGGGATGACTGACGAGATCTGGAAGCGCGCCGAAATCGAAAGCCCCTGCGTCAAGATCTGCGTGGTGCATCCGGAGTCGCGGCTGTGCACGGGGTGCCTGCGGTCGATCGACGAGATTGGCCGCTGGTCCCGGATGACACCGGAAGAGCGGCACGAGATCATGGCGGAATTGCCGGGCCGGGCGGGTCAGCTGACCAAACGCCGGGGCGGCCGGGCCGCGCGCATGGCGCGACAGGGTAAATAAACTTGAAAAAGCGGGTTGTTGTCAGCGGTTGCCGGCAATCTGGTAGAGCAGGTCGAGCCCGAAATCCGCGGTGATCGCCCCTTCGGCACCGGTCGGGGCATGGTTGCCATTGGCGGCGAAACGGCTCAGCCGGGCAAAGCTGCATTTGCGTTCCAGTGCCGCGGCCTGGAGTTTGCCGAATGCCATTGTTGTGCGGCCGTTCTGAGCGGCGTTCCAATACGCCACTGCGCCGTCGGGCCCTGTCAGAATAATGTTCATTTTGCCGTCCCAAGATCAAAAAATTTATGATCCATGAATTGCTGCAGGAAAAGGCAACAATGAGGCGCAGTCGAGGTGATTGTTGGGAAATCGGGCGGATGTTCAGCCGTTCAGCCAGGCGGAGGCGGCAATTTGTGGCCGGAAATAGGCAATCATCCGACCCTCCGGCGGGGCTGTTGCGCCTTTGGCCCAGGGGGCGACACCGTGCAAGAGATGGCGGTGCAACAAGGTGGCCTGCCCCGGTCTGGCCAGAACCTGCACCGGTTCAATCGCCTCGAAAACCTGTCGCCTTGCGGCACCATAGGCTTCGGTCAGATCAACCGTTTCCGGGGCGCTGTCCCCGATGGCGCGGCGCAGGGCATCGCCCATGATCCTGTGACTGCCCGGCCAGACCATCAGCGGTGCGGCGTCCGCCTGGTTCAAAGGCAGGCCCAGGATGAAACCATGCGGTTCGCGCAGATAGCGGCGGCGGGCCGCACCCTCGGGCAGCAACCCGTCCACATGCGCGGCATGACGGTTGATGCGGAACCGGTGGTTGGCGTCACTCTCTGACGGGTCCTGTCCCGGATAGCCGGGATAGACGATGGACAGCTGCGCGCGGTGCCAATGGTCCGGCGGTTCGATGAACTCCACCCAGGGTCCATGAAGCGGCACACCGCCGATGCTGCCGTCCGGGTCATTGGGCAATGCATCCACGCCGACAAACCAGGTGTCCGCGTGACGCAGGTTATCCGCACGGATGGCCGGATCGCGCGCAAGCTCCAGCGCAACGCGATGCGCTGCCTGCGCCCAGCGCAGGGTGGCCGGGTCCGGGTCGAATACCCGGAAGCCGCTCACCCGCCCAGTGCCTTGCGGATCATGTTCAGCGCCACGAGGATCAGGAAGACCGAAAACACCCGTTTGAGCGGTTTCGGGTCCATCGCATGGGCCAGCCTGACCCCAAGCGGCGCGGTGATCAGCGTCATCGCGATCACAATGCCAAAGGCGACGAAGTTGACCGTCCCGATGGTCAGCGGCGGCACCGCCGTGGACATCGGAACAAACAGGAAGCCGATGACAGATGGCACCGCGATGAGCACGCCAAAGCCTGCCGCCGTGGCGACAGCCCGGTGAATCGGGGTTGCATAAAGGCTCATCAACGGCACGCCGAAACTGCCGCCCCCGATGCCCATGAGCACCGACAGGAAGCCGACAGCGGGCGAGAGCAATGCACGGGTGATCCCCCGCGGCATTGCCGCCCCCAACCGCCATTCCGACCGGCCCAGCCCCATGTAGAGGCCCACAACCAGCGCAAGACCGCCAAAGATCGCCTGCAAGGTGCCCGAGCGCAATTGCGCGACCAGAAGCATCCCGAGCACGGCCCCGATCACGATTCCCGGTGCCCAGCCGCGCAGGATGTCCCAATCGACCGCCCCCTTCCGGTTATGGCTCAGCACGGAGCGGACGGATGTGACGATGATTGTCGCCAGAGAGGTCGCCAGACACATCTGCATCAGCTGCGGCCCCTCATAGCCAAGGGTCTGAAAGGCATAGAAAAATGCGGGAACCAGAACGATGCCGCCACCGACACCCAGAAGCCCTGCAAGGACGCCGGCAAAGGCACCGATAAAGGCCAGAAGCACCCCCATCTGGATCAAAAGCATCGTCTCTGGCATGGGGTATCTCCTCTTTGACGCCCCCTGCTACACCGCCTGCGCCTGCTGCGCCAGCGCCTCGATCTCGGCCAGTGCCTGCGCCACCAGTTCGGGGCCCGCGCCCGGCTTGCTGGCCCCTTCGGACAGGCTCCGCCGCCAGCCGCGCGCCCCGGGGCGGCCCGCGAAAAGGCCCAGCATGTGCCGGGTGATCTGGTTCAGCCGCCCGCCCCCCGCCAGATGCGCCTCGATATAGGGCAGCATGTCGCGGACGGCCTGTTCCGGCGTGCTGTCAGGGCCTGCGCCAAAGATGCGCCGGTCTGCCGCGCAGAGGATCTCTGCCGGGCTGTGATAGGCGGCGCGCCCGACCATGACGCCGTCCAGCCCCCCGTCCAGAAAGGCCTCTGCCTCTTCCAGCGAGCCGATGCCGCCGTTGACCGAAATATGCAGGTTGGGGAAATATTCCTTCATCAGGTGGACAAGCGGGTAATCCAGCGGCGGGATGTCGCGGTTTTCCTTGGGGCTGAGCCCCTGCAGCCAGGCCTTGCGCGCATGGATGCTGACACGGGTGCAGCCGGCGGCCACGATCCGGGCCAGAAAATCCGGCAGGACGTCGCGTGGTTCCTGATCATCGACGCCGATGCGGCATTTGACCGTCACCTCCACGTCCACTGCTGCCCGCATCTCGGCCACACACTCTGCCACACGGGCGGGGTCTTTCATCAGCACCGCACCAAAGGTGCCCGACTGCACCCGGTCAGAGGGGCAACCGCAGTTGAGGTTGATTTCGTCGTAGCCCGCATCCGCGCCAAGCCGCGCCGCCTGCGCCAGTTCGCGCGCATCGGAACCGCCAAGCTGCAGCGCCACGGGGTGTTCGCTGACGTCATGTTCCAGCAGATGCACCGCACCGCCGCGCACCAGCGCAGGCGCGGTCACCATCTCCGTATACAGCAACGCCCGCCCGCTCAGCAGCCGATGCAGATAACGGCAATGGCGGTCGGTCCAGTCCATCATCGGCGCGACCGAGAAGCGGGACGCGACGTGGACCGCTCTGTTTCTTTCAGAATTCAGCATAGAACCTTGACCTGACCGGTGCGATTTTCGAGCTTTCGCCACCGGTGGCGCGATATGCGCCACCGGCAATTCGCTGAACTAACAGAATCACATCCCGAATGAACAGCCCCCGGTTTCCCGGAAAGTTGCACCGTTCAGCCTGCAGTGCCGGTTTTCGGACTAATCATCGCTCCCACGCCGGTAAAGGATGAGGGATCAGGCGCGAATGGTTCCGTTGACGGGTCATCAGGCCAGCAAAGACCATCTTCCGCTATCCCCGTTTGCAGCCACCCGCCCTGCAATATTCTTTCAGTGCTGATCTGACACCCTGCTGCCAGATCAAACGCAGCCAATGTTCGAACCGCGTCGAGAAGACCTCCTGCCTGGCAAGGTCGCCGTAGATGCCGGTCATCTCCAGCCAGGCGGCGGGGCGGTCGCGCGCGGCTTTGGCTGTTTCGGTCAGCTTGTCCCACATCGGATCGTTCGGTTCGATCACGCTGCCATCCTCGCGGGTGCCTTCGCACATCCGCGCCCAGCAGGCCTCGACCAAGGCCAGACCGTCCAGCGGCAGCCCCCCCGCCAGCGCCCGGCGCACCAGAGGCAACACGAATCCGCTGTGCCGCGAACTGCCGTCAAAGGCGACGCGGCGGGTGGTATCCTCGATCTTCGGATTGGAGAACCGCGCCGCAATCAGGTCGACATAGGCCACCGGGGTAATCTCCGGCACAGGCGAGACATGGGGCACGATTTCGCGCAGGGCCACCTTGCGGAACAGCCCGCCCACCCCGGGATCGGCCATGCAGTCAGAGATCGTGGCAAGCGACAGGATTTCGCCCGCATTCGCGATCACCTGGTGCCCGGCGTTCAGGATCCGGATCTTCATGGTTTCATAGGCGTGGACATTGTTCGAAAATGTTGCCCCCGCCTTATCCCAATCGGGCCTTCCGGCGCAGAAATCATCCTCGATCACCCATTGGCGGAAATTCTCGTGGCAGACCGGGGCTGCATCCTCGATGCCCAGCGCGCGGGCCTGGGCGATCTGGGCGGGGCCGGTGGCGGGCACGATGGAATCGACCATCGAATTCGGAAAGCTGCAATTGCCATTGATCCAGCCCGCAAGCTCCGGGTCCTGCATCCGGGCCAGGCCGACGATGATCTGGCGCAGAATATCGCCGTTGCTCTGCAGGTTGTCGCAGCTTTGCGCGGTAAAGGGGCCTGTGCCCGCGTCGCGGCGCAACCGCAGGGCCGCCACCATCGCGCCAAAGGCAGTGCGCGGATTGTCCGGGTTCTGCGCATCATGCAGTATGTCCGCGTGGGTCGCGTCAAAGGCCTTGCTCACCGGGTCGATGAAATAGCCGCCTTCGGTCACCGTCAGGGCCACGATGCGGATGTCGGGCTGTGCCATGCGCGCGATCAGGGGGTCGTTGCCCTCCTTGATCGGCACATAGTCGATCATTGCGCCCACAACCTCTGCTGACTGCGATGAGGGCGACAATTCGATCAATGTGGTCAGGTAATCCTGCCCGGCCAGCCGCAGGCGCATCGCCTCGTCATAGGGGCGCACCCCGGCGCCCACGATCGCCCAGTCGAGCGCTGCGCCCTGCTGCATCAGCCGGTGCAGATACCATGCCTGATGTGCGCGGTGGAAATTGCCCACGCCGATGTGGACAATGCCCGGCGTCAGGGTGGCACGGTCATAGACCGGCCGCAGGATGTCGTCCGGCAGGTCGGGGAGTGTGGCGTTGGACAGTTTCATCTCAGCTCATCCATTGGCCGCCGTCCACATTGTAGGTCTGGGCAACGATGTAATCCGCCTCGGCAGTGGCGAGAAAGACCGCCATGCCGGTCAGGTCCCCGGCCCGGCCCATCCGGCCAAAGGGCACGGCCTCGCCGACTTCGCGCTTTTTCTGGCCCGGGGCCTTGTTCTCGTATTTGGCAAAGAAGGCATCGACGCCGTCCCAATGCTCCCCCTCCACCACGCCGGGGGCGATGGCGTTCACGTTGATGCCGTGCTGAATGAGGTTCAGGCCGGCAGATTGGGTCAGGCTGATGACCGCCGCCTTGGTCGCGCAATAGACTGCGACCAGGCTCTCGCCGCGGCGGCCCGCCTGGCTGGCCAGGTTGATGATCTTGCCGCCGCCCCCCTGCGCGATCATCTGCCGTGCCACCGCCTGCAGGGTGAAAAGGCATCCTGACACGTTGATGTCAAAGGCGCGCTGATAGTCCTCGCGGGTGATCTCGATGATCGGGGCCGCGGTAAAGATCGCGGCGTTGTTGACCAGGATGTCGATCTTGCCGAAACGGGCGACCGCAGCTTCGATCGCTGCGTCGATGCTGGCCTGATCGGTCACGTCCATCGCCACGGCGCAGGCGTTTTCGCCCATCGCCGTGGCTGTCTGCACTGCTCGTTTCTCGTCGATATCCGCGATCACCACCTGCGCGCCTTCGCGCAGGTAGGCTTCCGCGAAGGCCTGTCCGATGCCCCGTGCCGCGCCGGTGATCAGCGCGGTCTTTCCTGCCAGTCGCTTCATCCGATCCGCAATCCTGCTGCATCAAAGCGGTGGATTTCATCTGCACGGGGCGAAAGATGGATCGTATCGCCGTGGGTCAGGCTGATGTCACCGATGGCACGGACGGTCAGCGTGTCGGCCAGCCCGGTGTTGTGGATGTGAAAGAACGTGTCGGAGCCAAGGTGTTCGGCCACGCCAACGGTGCCCTGCCAGGTGCCGCCGCTTTCGACCACGTCGATATGTTCGGGCCGGATGCCGATAGTATGGGCGTCATGTTTCGCCGCCTCCTCGCCGGTGATCAGGTTCATCTTGGGCGATCCGATGAAACCGGCGACGAAAGTGTTGCGCGGGGTGCGGTAAAGCTCAAGCGGGCTGCCCACCTGTTCGATCACACCTGCCTGCAGCACCACGATCTTGTCGGCCATGGTCATCGCCTCGACCTGGTCGTGGGTGACGTAGATCATCGTCGTGGCCAGCTTCTTGTGCAGTTCGGAGATTTCCATCCGCATGCCCACGCGCAGGGCGGCATCGAGGTTTGACAGCGGCTCATCAAACAGGAAGGCCGCCGGTTCGCGCACGATGGCGCGGCCGATGGCGACCCGCTGACGCTGGCCGCCGGACAATTGGCCGGGGCGGCGGTCGATATAATCGGCCAGGTTCAGCACCTGTGCCGCCGCATCCACGAGCCGGTCGATTTCGGTCTGGTCCATCTTGGCCATCTTCAACGGGAAGGCGATGTTCTTGCGCACCGTCATATGCGGATAAAGCGCATAGGACTGGAACACCATCGCCAGCCCGCGCCGCGCCGGGACCACATCCGTTGCATCCTGGCCGTCGATCTCGATATGGCCGGTGGTGATGTCCTCCAGCCCCGCGATCAGGCGCAGCAGGGTGGACTTGCCACAGCCCGAGGGGCCGACGAAGACGGTGAATTCGCCATCCTTGATGGTCAGGTCCAGCGGCGGGATGACCTGCACATCGCCAAAGGATTTCGTAACCTGTTTAAGTTCAATCTGTCCCATAATTCCGGTTCCCTATTTCACGGCGCCAAAGGTGAGGCCGCGGACGAGTTGTTTCTGGCTGAACCAGCCAAGGATGAGGATCGGCGCGATGGCCATTGTCGATGCTGCGCTGAGTTTGGCATAGAACAGCCCTTCAGGGCTGGAGTAGCTGGCGATGAAGGCGGTCAGCGGTGCCGCCTGTGCTGCGGTGAGGTTCAGGGTCCAGAACGCCTCGTTCCAGGCCAGGATGAAGTTCAGCAGCAACGTGGAGGCAATGCCGGGGATCGCCATTGGCGTCAGCACATAGAGGATCTCCTCCTTGAGCGTGGCCCCGTCCATCCGCGCGGCTTCCAGGATTTCGCCGGGAATTTCGCGGAAGTAGGTGTAAAGCATCCACACAATGATCGGCAGGTTGATCAGCATCAGGATGATGACCAGCGCCACACGGTTGTCGAGCACGCCCAGCCGGATGCACAGCAGGTAGATCGGATAGAGCACCCCCACTGCCGGCAGCATCTTGGTCGAGAGCATCCACAGCAGGATGTCCTTGGTCCGTTTGGAGGGGACAAAAGCCATTGACCAGGCCGCAGGCACCGCGATGATGATGCCCAGAAGGGTCGAACCACCCGCGATGACGATGGAGTTCCACAGGAAGCGCCCGTAGTTCGACCGCTCCATCACAGTGGCATAGTTCTCCGTGGTCCAGTCAAAGAACAGGAACAGGGGTGGATCGTTGATCGCCTGGGCCTCGGTCTTGAAGCTGGTCAGGATCGTCCAGAGGATCGGAAAGAAGATCAGCAGGCCGATGATCCACGCGATGGTGGTGTTGATCGTCTTGCGTTGCGTTGTGACGGAACGTGCCATTCGTCTCTTCCTCCCTCAGGTATCAAGGTTCTTGCCGACGATGCGCATCAGGAAGATGGCAACGATATTGGCAAGGATGATGGCATAGACACCGCCCGCAGAGCCCAGACCGATGTTCTGGCTTTCCAGCACGCGCTGGAAGATCAGGTAGGACAGCGTCCGGGTGCCGAAGGCGCCGCCGGTGGTGACGAAAATCTCGGCAAAGATGGCCAGCAGAAAGATCGTCTGGATCAGCAGCACGATGGTGATGGCGCGGGAAAGATGCGGCAGGGTGATGTAGAAAAACCGTGCCAGGGGTGATGCGCCGTCCATTTCGGCGGCCTCAAGCTGTTCGCTGTCCAGCGACTGGATCGCGGTCAGCAGGATCAGGGTCGCGAAAGGCAGCCATTGCCAGCTGACGATCAGGATGATGGAAGGGGTCGCGGCATTCGACAGCCAGCTGACCGGGTCCGCCCCGAAGAACCGCCACAGATGGGCGAAAAGCCCGTTGGTTGGATCCATGAAGATGTTCTTCCAGACCAGCGCCGAGACGGTGGGCATGACAAAGAAGGGTGCAATCACCAGGATGCGCACAACCCCCTGCCCCCACATCGGCTGATCCAGCAGGATCGCCAGCAGGACGCCAAGCGCGATGGTGATGGCAAGAACGCCGGTGACGATGATCAGGGTGGTCGAAACGGCGGGCCAGAAGGAACTGGAGGTGACAAAGCGGACGTAGTTGTCGAAACCGGTCCAGCCCTGGTCGCCGCCACGCAGCGGCAAATAGGTTCGGAACGAGAACCACAGCGTCATCGTGAGAGGCACCAGCATCCAGCCCAAAAGCAGGATCACGGCGGGGGCCATCATCAGTCTGGCGGCGGATCGGGAAGCCTTGGTCGCCATGGGATACGTCTCCTTATTTGACGGAACGCCGGCTCAGGCGTCCGGTGACAGGACGTTGGTGAAATATCGGCAGTGATCAAAGACCATGGGGCGGGCGGTGCGCCGCCCCATGGGATCAGGTCGGTGGCTTACCGGTAACCGGCAGCTTCCATCGCTTCGTTGGTGATGTCCTGTGCCTTGGCCAGCGCATCCTCGACCGATTGCTGACCGGCATAGGCGGCAGAGAACTCCTGGCTCACTTCGGTTGCGATACCGGCAAACTCGGGGATCGCGGCGAACTGGACACCGACGTAGGGCACCGGATCGACGGTCGGGTTTTCCGGGTCAGCCGACAGGATGCTGTCCAGCGTCATCTGCGCGAAGGGCACCTTCTGGTACTCGGGGTTCTCGTAAAGCGACTTGCGCGCGCCCGGGGGCACATTGGCCCAGCCTTCGTTTCCGGCCACCAGTTCGATGTAGCTCTTGGAGGTTGCCCATTCGATGAATTGCTTGGCTTCGGCTTCCTGCTGGGTGCCCGCAGGGATCGCCAGGGCCCAGGCCCAGAGCCAGTTGGCCCGCTTGCCCAGGCCGTTATCCGGTGCCAGCGCAAAACCGACGCTGTCGGCAACGGTGGAATCATTGGCGTTGGTGACGAAGGAGGCCGCAACCGTCGCGTCGATCCACATGCCGCATTTGCCCTGCTGGAACAGCGAGAGGTTTTCGTTGAAACCATTGGTCGCATAGCCGGCGGGGCCGGAGGCATCCATCATGTTCTTGTAGAAGTTCACGGTGTTGGCCCAGGCCTCGGTGTCGAACTGGGCGTTCCAGTCCTCGTCGAACCAGCGCGCGCCAAAGGAGTTGGCCATCGCGGTGATCAAAGCGCCACCTTCGCCCCAGCCGGCCTTGCCGCGCAGGCAGATGCCGTTGATTTCATTGTCGCGATCGGTCATCGCGGCGGCGGCTTCGGCGATGAAGTCCCAGGTCGGGGCTTCGGGCATTTCCAGCCCGGCCTTTTCCATCAGGTCCGTGCGGTACATGATCATGGAGCTTTCGCCGTAGAAAGGTGCGGCGTAAAGCGTGCCGTCATGGGACAGACCGCCTGCCATCGCGGGCAGGATGTCACCGACATCATATTCGGCGGAAAGATCGTCCAGCGGCACCAGCCAGCCCTGCGCGCCCCAGATCGGGGTTTCGTACATGCCGATGGTCATGATGTCGAACTGGCCACCCTTGGTGGTGATATCCGTGGTCACGCGCTGACGCAGGACGTTTTCCTCCAGCGTGACCCATTCCACGGCGATGCCGGTCGCTTCGGTAAATGTATCGGTATAGCCCTGCATCCGGATCATGTCGCCGTTGTTGACGGTTGCGATGGTGATGGATGGGCTGTGGCTGTCTGCATATGCGCTGCTGGCTGCGATCAGCCCAAGCGCGGTTGCAGCACCAAGCGTGCTCTTCAAAGACATCCGTTATCCTCCCTGGTTGGACGTTCTGTTCGGAGCCTAAGGTAGAGATGTACGCGGCGTCAACTAAAATTTATCGCGCGTAAACTATTTGCGCATCACGCGGAGTCTCTCAGGATCAGCCTGCCCTCCAGCCGCGTGCTGCTCCAGGGGGTCACCTGGCCGTTGATTGCCGCGAACAAGGCATCGGAAGCTGCTTTGGAAACAGCGTCATAGGCATGGGAAATGGTGGTGAGCGGCGGACAGGTATAGCGCGAATGCGGATGGCCATCCTGCCCCGCAACGCGCACGCTGCAATCCGGCCCCCGCCCCACGGCAACGCCCTTTTCATAGCAGGCCGTCAGCAGCCCAATGGCCAGCCGGTCATTGCTGCACAGGATGGTATTGGTCGGAAAAAGCCCTTCGGAAAAGGCGGTATGCCCCCCCAGACGCCCGATTTCCTCGAAATCCCAGCCATCGCCTTCGACAGAAATGACATGTGGCTCAAGGCCGAATGCCTGCATCGCGTCGAGATAGCTCTGGCGGCGGCGGTGAGCGTTCGGGTTGGTCGGGCGCTTCATCTCGAAAAAGCACGGCGGTTCGCCCGTGCGGCAGAGGTAATCGGTGATATGGGCGGTGAACTGGATGTTGTCCGAACCGACAAAGGCAAGGCCCAGCTCGCCTACGTTGCTGTCAAACAGCAGGGTCGGCACATCCGCGCAGAACCGTTCCAGCGCCCCGTGATCGGAAGCACGGCCCAGAGGGGCCAGCAGTACTCCGGCGGGCCGGATCGCGCGCAGCGAGTTCAGCACATCCGTCTCATGCGCGGGATCGCCATGGGAGCTGAACAGCGTGGGGTGATAGCCCGCTTCGATGCAATGCCGTTCCAGCTTGCGGGCGATTTCCGCAAAATAGGGGTCCGTCAGCAGCGGCACCACGATGCCGACATTCTTGGTCAGCTTGCGGTTCTGGTTCATCGCGTAAAGGTTCGGGCGGTAATCGTATTTCTCAATCGCCGCCTCTATCTTCGCGCGGGTCGAGGCCCGGACACTTTCGGGATCGTGAAAGTATTTTGAAACGGTAGGCCGGGAAATACCGCTGACGGCGGCAAATTCTTCCATGTTCCTGATTGTCTTCGATGACATGTGGCCCTCGCAGTATTTTTACACCCGCAACCATGACTTTCCGCGCGGAAAGTATCAACCTTTCTTTGCGAATAAGCCATGCCAGATGCCGCGGCCTGCCGGTTCAGCACGCCGGGGCAGCAAAAGGGGATACAGAAGGCTTTGCCGTTACTGCAGCAGGACCGGTATCTGGATCGGGCCGCGAAAGCCGAAGCCCTTCCAGATGACAGCATCCGTGTCGGGGATGCTCATCTTCGGGAAACGGTCAAACAGCATCGGCAGCATGATCTGCCCGACCGCCCGGCGTGCCACATGGGTGCCCTGGCAGAAATGCGGCCCGTTGCCAAAGGCCTGATGCGGGGCCTTGTCGCGGTAGACGTTATAGGTTTCGCCATCTTGATAGATATCCTCATCCCGGTTGGCGCTGGCCTGGATGGTCATCACCGTATCCCCCTTGGGGATCATGTAGCCGCGCAATTCGGTATCCTGCGTGACCAGCCGAGATGAAGCCTGGATCGGCGCGACCCAGCGTACGCCTTCTTCGAAGGCCTGTTCCCAGTGATCGTTCCTGCGGACTTCGGCCAGTTGGTCCGGGTGGGTCAAGAGGCCATAGAGGATGGTATTGAGCGCATCGCGCGGCTCGTTGATGCCGCCGCCGATGGCGATCTTGATATTGGCATAGATCTGCTTTTCCTCGATCGGATCATCGGCGTTCAGCATCACGGAAAACGCCGAATTGTCCGGCTCGGCGCGGTGCCGGTCCTGGATGCTGTCCAGCAGCGCATGGATCTGTGTATTGGCACGGTCGGCGCGTTCAAAGGGCGCATCGGCCCAGCCGAAATTGCCCGCCCCCTCGATCAGCGCCTGCGACCATTCCATCATGTCCTCGTCCGAGGCTTCGGGCATCCCCAGCAGGATCGCCAGCCCCCGCGCCGCATAGGCCCCCGACAGGACCGCGAAGATATCGACAATCTCGCCGCGCGGCAGGCGCGACACATATTCCTCGGCGATCTTCACATATTGCGGCATCCAGTCGTTCTTGATCACTTTTGGGGAAAAAGCCGGGGCCATCGCCATCCGCTCGCGCTTGTGATCCTCGCCATCCTTGCGCATCAGCGTATGGGCCCAGAAGGCGCGCTTCATCGGCGTGTTTGGATCGTCCGAGCTGAAGATCTCCGGGTTGTCCTTGACGTATTTGGTGTCTTCCGCCTTGGTCAGCAGGGTGCGTCCGGCGGATTTGACCCGCAGCACCGGTGCCTCGGCGCGCAGGCGCCGGTAGATCGGGTAAGGGTCGCGATCAAGCTCTGCCAGCGTGATGTTTTCGTCCAATGGGGCAAGCGTGGGCATCATGAACCTTTCTCAGGCTGAAATGGCGCGGCGGGCGCAGCCCCCGCGCCGTGAAAATCATGTTATTCGCAAGTGAAGCTTTCCGCCATACCCGCATCGCCGCCGGTGTAGCGGGCGACCTGAGGGGCCGGACAGAGCGGGCGCGAAATGCCCGCCATCAACTCGGGCAGATCGCGGTTCGACGCCCGTGCCGTTGCGGTCACGGCCTGCGGCGCAGTGCCGTTCTCGACCCATGCGACCAGGTCCGAGAACATGTCAAACCCTTCCACCGCAGGGCCGCCCGAACAATGGGTCATGCCGGGCACCGGGTAGAATCTGGCGAATTCTGCCGCCTTGCCGCCGTTGTTCGCATCCAGCTTGGCGTACCAATCTGCCGTATCATTCACGGAAAACACCGGATCAGAGACGCCGTGGAACACCATCATCTTGCCCCCTGCATCGCGGAAAGCCGCCAGTTCGGGGTTGTCCGATCCCGGTGGTGTCATCACCTCCATCGCCGATTCAGGAAAGGCATCGCTGGTGGCAAAGATCTCGTCCGCGCGGGCGGTGAGGTCAAAATCCTTCAGGAATTGTTCCAGCGCGGCGGGGTCGCCTGCCACTTCCGTCGGGGGCGTGGTGAAGATCTGCGCGAGTGACGCGGCACCCATAACCGCGATGATCGGTTTCTTGCCCCAAGGCGGGATCGGGCTTTCCAGTTTCCAGAAGCGCCAGCCGCCGCCCGCGATGCCGGGATCCCAGGGGAAATCGCTGTAGAACGGGGTGCCGCCATCAGGGGTGCCTGCGTGGATGGTGTTCAGCGCGGTTACCTGTTCGGGCGACAGGCAGGCGGAATTCTGACCCGCCGCGCATTGCAGCGCGGCACTGTCAAAGCTGGCCTGACAGGCGGCAGTGTCCATCACCAGCCCGTCCGCAATCCCGTCCAGCGTATCGCAGACTTGCAGAATGCCATCGGCAACCGTTTGCAGATCGGCGGGGCTGAAGGCCGTGGCCAGATCGCCGGTAACCGCTGTCAGCGCTTGCACGTCAACCGCATGTTGCAGCGCCGCCTTGGGCAGGTTGAAGCCGGGCGCGCCGATCAGCAGGCCATCAAAGCTCTGCGGCATCCGTGATGCGGCGACCATGGCGTGCCGCCCGCCGTTGGAGCAGCCAATGCCATAGCTGTGGCCGATTTCATTGTCGTAATAGGCCTCGACGATCTGGCGGGCCAGCGGGTCCAGCAGCGCCACGGCCTTGTAGCCGTACATCTGCCGTGCCTCGAAATCGAACCCAAAGCGCGCGCCACCGGCAAGGCCCGCGTCCGCCACCGCCTTGCCATCATGGCCTGCGTCGGAGGAGACGACGGCAAAACCGCGCGCCAGAGGTGTCGCTTCACCCGTGCCCGCGCCCATGCCGCCGGTGGCGGGTTTGACCTCGCCGTCGTTGCCGCCGTTGAACTGGTGGACGTAATCGCCGTTCCAGACATCCGGCAGGGCCAGTTCGAACCGCAGCGCATAGTCGCGCCCGTCGGTGCCCTTGCGTTCGGCGGTCGTGGCGCGGATGCGGCATTGGGCGGCGGGGTTGTCATCGCCCGCAGGCACTGCCGCCACTTCGGTAAAGCTGACACCGCTCAGGCCCAGCGCCTCGGGCGTCAATCCCTCGCATTGCATCTGTGCCATGGCCAGCGTGGCCGTGCTGCACATCAATGCAGTTGTTCCGATTGTCTTCAACATCACAGGTCTCCTCCCAGAATTGTGTGTGTTATTTTCTCACTTGGACCTCAGACAGTTTCTCCCAGCAGGCGCAGCGCGTTTTCCTTCAGGATCAGCGGGCGCACCTCGTCCTTGAAGGGTGCCGCCTCGAAATCCGCCAGCCAGCGGTCGGGCGTGATTGCGGGCCAGTCCGATCCGAAGAGCATCTTCTTTTTCAGGATCGAATTGGCATAGCGGATGAAGGTCTCGGGGAAATATTTGGGCGACCAGCCGGACATGTCGTAATAGACGTTGGGCTTGTGCTGGGCCACGGCCAGACCTTCCTCGGTCCAGGGGAACGACGGATGCGCCAGGATGATCTTCATGTCGGGGAAATCCACCGCCACGTCATCAAGGTGCATCGGGTTGGAGTATTTCAACCGCATCCCCATGCCGCCCCGCATGCCGGAGCCGACACCGGTCTGCCCGGTATGGAACAGGGTGATCACCCCTTCTTCGGCGCAGGCTTCCAGCACGGTGTAGCAGGCCTCCCGGTCATTGGGGAAAAAGCCCTGCATGGTGGGATGAAACTTGAACCCGCGCACGCCGAACTCACGCACCAGGCGGCGCACCTCGCGCGCACCGGCCTTGCCCTTGTGCGGATCGACAGAGGCAAAGGGGATCAGGATGTCGTCATTCTCGGCGCAGATCTGCGCGACTTCCTCGTTGGAATAGCGGCGAAACCCTGTCTCGCGCTCCGCATCCACCGGAAAGATCACCGCCGCGATGTTGCGTTCGCGGTAATAGCTGGCCGTGTCCTGCACCGTGGGCAACATGCCTTCGGCCCCGGCGGGATTCTTGAAGTAGGCCGCCATGCCCGCTTGAAATTCATTATACCCGTCATCACGGTGGTCGCAGCAGGGTTCCTCTGCATGGGTGTGAAAATCAATCGCTTTCACCTTGCTGAAATCGACCATCCTGTTTGCCTCCCCGAAAACGTTGACGTCAAAAACCGCTATACAAGAAAACTGTTAAGCTGTACAACATAAATCCAGACCGACCAGGAGGGGGAGAATCCGATGGAGAATGGCCAGAGCACCGGCAAAGCCACACGTGTGGAAATTGACGGCGACATTGCCACGATCATTTTCGACCGCCCTGAAAAGCGGAACGCAATGAACGAGGCGCTGGTCGGCGACCTTGATGCATTCTTCTCCAAACCGCCCGAAGGTGTGAATGCCGTCATCCTGACCGGCGCGGGCGGGCATTATTGTTCAGGCCTTGACCTGGCCGAACATGAACAGCGCGCCCCGGTCGCGGGGGTCTACCATTCGCGCAACTGGCATCGCGTGGCCGATCTGATCGAATTCGGCCCCCTGCCCGTCATTTCCGCCATGACTGGCGCGGTGATCGGCGGCGGGCTTGAGATTGCCACCTCGACACATGTGCGCATCGCGGAGCCTGATGTGCGGTTCCAGCTGCCCGAGGGGCGGCGCGGTATCTTTGTCGGTGGCGGGGCCACGGTCCGCGTGAGCCGCATCATCGGCGCCGATCGGATGCGTGAAATGATGCTGACTGGCCGCAACTATGGCGCCGAGGAAGGCCTGGCGATGGGGCTTGCGCATTACAGCGTCGGCGCGGGTGAAGCCCTGCCCCTGGCGCGCAAGCTTGCACGGAAAATAGCAGACAACGCGCCGTTTTCGAATTACCTCATGATACAGGCGATCTCTCGGATCAGTGACATGTCGCGCCACGACGGCCTGTTTACCGAAAGCCTTGCGGCGGCCATGTCGCAAACCTCGGACGGGGCGAAAGAGGGCCTGCGCGCCTTTCTTGAGAAGCGCGAGCCGAAGTTCAGATAACCCATGCCGGGCGAGGAGGCCCGGCGCGGCGGAACAGACAACAACAGGGAGGAAGACCATGAAAAGAAGAGAGTTTCTGAAAACGACCGCTGTCGGCACGGCCATGTTGGCCGCCATGCCCGGCGCTGCATTGGCCCAGGAAGTCACCCTGCGCCTGCACCAGTTCCTGCCCCCCGTGGCAACGGTGCCCGCAAAGATCCTCAAGCCCTGGGGCGAGCGTCTGGCAGCGGCCTCCGATGGCCGCCTGAACGTGCAGCATTTCGATGCGATGTCCCTTGGGGGGCGTCCGCCCGAACTGATGGATCAGGCCCGCGACGGTGTCGTCGATCTGTCGATGACGGTGGTCGGCTATACGCCGGGCCGCTTCCCGCGCACCGAAGTCTTTGAGCTGCCCTTCATGATGACCAGCCCGGTCGCCACATCGCTGGCTTTCTGGCAGATGGTCGAAGAGGATTTCCAGTCCAACGAATATGCCGATTTCAAGGTGCTGGGGGCCTGGGTTCACGGCCCCGGCGTGATCCACTCCACCGATCCCATCGAAAAGCTGGAGGACATGAAGGGGAAGACCGTGCGCGGCCCCACCCGCGTGATCAACGACATGTTGTCCGAACTGGGGGCCACCCCTGTCGGCATGCCCCTGCCCGCAATCCCCGAGGCGCTTTCGAAAGGTGTCATCAACTCCACCGTGATCCCCTGGGAGGTCACCCCGGCGGTGCGCCTGTCCGAGCTGGTGTCGAACCACACCGAATTCACCGGGGCGGAATCGCTTTATACCGCGACCATCGTGCTGGTGATGAACAAGGCGAAATATGACGCCTTGCCGGATGACCTCAAGGCCATCCTGGACGCTGAATCCGGTGCAAAACTGTCCGAATTCGCCTCGCAGGTGATGTGGGACAATGACGCGCCGGGACGTGAACTGGCGGTCAAGAACGGCAACAACATCATCCAGCTGGATGAGACAGAAGTCGCCCGCTGGAAAGAGGCCGCGCAGCCGGTGATCGACCGCTGGGTTGCCGAGATGGACGGCAAGGGCCTGGACGGCCAGGGGCTGATCGACCGGGCCAAGGCCCTGATCGCCGAAAATGCAACCTGAAGTCTTGATCTGACATCACAGAGGGCCTGCGGGCCCTCTGCCTCAAACGGGGAAGTGACGGATGTACGCGGCAAGTTACAGATTGGCTGATTTCATCGCGCGGGGCCTGGCGTTTGCGGGTGGTGGCATCCTGATCCTGATCACATTGATCACCTGCATGTCGATCATCGGGCGTGCCTTTGTGCCGCTGGACATCGGCATCGGCCCGATCCGGGGCATTTACGACATCACGGAAATCGGCATGGCGACGGCGATCTTTGCCTTTCTGCCCTGGGCCCAGATGCGTGAAACACATGCACGGGTGGACCTGTTCCAGAGCTTCATGCCGCGCAGCTTCGACCGGGCGCTGGACCTGCTGTTCAACATCGGCATGGCCTTTGTCGCCGCGATCGGCACCTGGCGGCTCTACCTCGGCATGATGGACAAATTGTCTTACGGCGAAACCACCCTGATCGCACAGATCCCGGTCTGGCAGGGTTTTGCGGCCTCGCTGGTCGGGGCCATCGGCTTCGTGATCGTTGCCCTCTTTTGCGTCTGGCGCTCGGCCCGCAGGCTGGCCGGTATGGAACAACAGGAATAGAAATGTCGAACTTTGAACTCGCGCTCTGGTCGTTTCCGGTCCTGCTGATCCTGGTCTTTCTGCGCGCGCCCATTGCGCTGGCGATGATCGCGGTCGGGGTCGGCGGAACCTACCTGGTCGTCGGCACACCGATGATGACCCTGAACCAGTTGAAGACGCTGACCTATGGCACGTTTTCCAACTATTCCTTCTCGATCATTCCGCTGTTCCTGCTGATGGGCCAGTTTGCGACGCTGTCGGGCATGTCGGCCTCTCTTTTCAAGGCTGCAGAGAGTTTCCTTGGCCACCGTCGCGGCGGTGTGGCGATGTCTGCCGTGGGGGCCTGCGCCGGGTTCGGCGCGATCTGCGGCTCGTCGCTGGCGACCGCCGCCACCATGGGTCAGGTCGCCCTGCCCGAGCTGCGCCGCTATGGCTATCCCGATTCACTGTCCACCGGTGCGCTGGCGGCAGGCGGGACGCTGGGCATCCTGATCCCGCCTTCGGTGATCCTGGTGATCTATGCGATCCTGGCCGAACAGAACATCGAAAAGCTGTTCGTGGCCGCCCTGATCCCCGGCATCCTGGCCGCCATCGGCTATATGATCGCCATTTCGATCTGGGTGCGCCTGTCACCGAATTCCGCCGCCGTGCGCGACCGGGTGCCATGGGGCGAACGCATGATCGCCCTGGGCAAGGTCTGGCCGGTGATCACCATCTTCGTCACCGTGGTCGGCGGGATCTATGCGGGCATTTTCACCCCCACCGAAGCCGCCGCGGTCGGGGCCGCGGGGACCGGGCTGGTCGCACTGGTATCGGGCGAGATGTCATGGGACCGCCTGCGCGAAGCGGTGCTGTCCACCGCCGGATCGACCGCGATGATCTTTCTGATCATCCTGGGGGCCGGCATCTACAACAACTTCCTGTCGCTGACACAGCTGCCGCAATCGGCCTCTGTCTGGGTCGGGGAACAGGGGTTTTCGCCCTGGTTCGTGCTGACCCTCGTGCTGCTGATGTACCTCGTCTTCGGCTGCGTGATGGATTCGCTGTCAATGGTGCTGCTGACGGTTCCGATCATCTTTCCGATCATGATGGTGCTGGACTTTGGCATGTCGACCGCGGACTTTGGCCTCTGGTTCGGCATCCTGGTGCTGATCGTGGTCGAGGTGGGGCTGATCACGCCGCCCGTGGGGATGAACCTGTTCATCATCAACTCGATGGCAAAAGACACCCCGATTTCAGAGACCTACAAGGGTGCCCTGCCCTTTGTGCTGACCGATATCATACGTGTTGTCATCCTTGCCTCGTTCCCGGCAATCACGCTCTGGCTGGTCTGGTTCATCGACAGTTTCAAATAAAGCAGGCATGCGCGGCTATGGCCCGCGCCTGCGGGGGCTGCTACCACGGGGGGCAACACGACTTCACGCAGGTCCGGCCATGTCCCGTAAACTGATCTTTCCGCTCTACTATGCCGCGATCCTGTTTCAGGCCGGTGCCTACGGGCTGACCTTCATGCTGCCCCGGCTTTTCGACAGCTTCGGCGCCAACGAAAAGGTCGTGGGCACGATGCTGCTGCTGACGACGGCCGCAACCGTGATCACGGTCTATTTCTCCGGGCACCTCTCGGACCTTCTGGGCCGCCTGCGCACGCTGGGCATGGCCTGTATCGCCATCTCCGCCTCCCTGTTCCTTTATGGCACCGTGCCGGGCGTTGGCCCGGGACTGGCGGCGGCAAGCCTGCTTCTGGGGTTCGGCTGGGGGCTGACCTATTCGCTGGGGCCCATCGTCATGTCCCGGCTGGTGCGCGCGGATGAGCGGGTGCGTTACTTCACCCTGCTCTCGGTCTTTGTGATGGCCGGGTTCGGCTTTGCCCCGGTGATCGCCTCTGCGATGGAGGATGCGGGCTTTACCATCCGCGACGCCTTTGTGCTGAACGGCGCGCTTTGCCTTGTCAGCGCTGCATTGTTCCTTGCCCTGGACCGCCCGATCAAGGCGCAGGCGGTCAACGCCCGGCCCGAGGCACCTTCGCGGATCACGCTGGCGGCGGTCGCCGGAGTGCTCAGATCACCCGCCCGGCTGCCGGTCTTCATGGTTTTCCTCGGGGCCAGCATCTTTGCCGGGCTGAACAATTTCCAGACCGTCTTTGCCGATGCGCGGGGGCTGGATTACGCTTATTTCTTCATGAGTTACACGCTGACCACGGTGACCTTCCGGCTGGTCATGGCGCGGTTCACCGGGGGCGCGAACCCCTATATGACCATCGCGCTGCTGCAATGCCTGATGTGCGCGGGGCTTGCCCTGTTCGTGGTCAGCGGCGACAGCCTGCCGCTTTACGTGCTGGTCGCGGTGCTCTTCGGGCTGGGTTACGGCGTGTCCTATCCCGTGCTGGTGGCGATGGCCGCCGACGACGCAGATGACGATCTGGGCGCGCAGACCCTGCAATTGTTCGCGCTGACCTATTTCATCGGCATCTTCGGTTTTCCGCTGGTCGCAGGCTGGATGATCGTTGAGGTAGGCACGACGCCCCTGCTGATCCTGATCACCCTGCTGGCCGTGGTTGAGGCCGCACTTGCCCTGCGCCGGGGTCTGGCGCGGCGCGGGGCGAGCGCTGCCGAGGCCTGAACGTCAGACCGTGATCACATCCGGGTCCGGATCATCGGCATAGAGGCGTTCAATCAGCTCTTCATTGTTCGAGCGCATCGCGCGCTGGTTCAGAGACCCCTTTTCGGTCACCTCACCCCGATCAAAGCTGGGGGCATCCTGCAGGACAACCGCCCGGCGCACCCGCGCGGCAGAGCCGGTGGCGGATTTGGCAGCCTGGGCCAGTTTCTCGCCCAAGGCTGTGCGCAACGCGGCCTCCGCCATTGCGGCCCCCTTGTCCGACAAAAGCAGCAGGGCGCCCAGTTCGCTGCGGTTTTCGCCCACGATCACCACATCCCGGACCAAACCGCCCATGGCATCGACCAGCGCCGCGCGCACCGCGCCCACCGCGACCCAGGTGCCGGTGGTCAGCTTGAAGTTCTCGGCAATGCGCCCGTCAAAGAAGAACCCTTTGGCGTAATCATCCGGGTCGGCAGGCCGCAGCGCATCGCCAAAGCAATAGAATCCTTCCTCGTCAAAGGCCTCTGCCGTCTTGGCGGGGTCACCATAATAGCCCGGCGTGATCGTCGGCCCCTTGAGCCGCGCCTCCAGCTTGCCGCCGTTGGGCACCAGTTTCAGGGTCAGACCAAGCGCCGGCACGCCGATGTTGCCGGATTTTTCCTGCACATCCGTGCAAGCCAGCGCAAAGGGGGCGGTTTCGGTGGCACCCAGCCCGGTGGCCAGCAGCACCTCGCGCCCCGTCGCCTTGCGCCCGGCGGCGCGCAGGCGGTCCCAGGTCAGCTGCGCCATCCCGGCCCCCGCATAGAACATCATGCCCAGGTCGCGAAAGAAGTTCTCGGCCAGGGCCGCGTCTTTTTCCAGTTCGGCAACCAGCATGTCGTAGCCCACGGGGACATTGAAATACCAGCTGCAGGCGACATCGCGCAGGTTGCGCAGGGTCTCGTCGAACTTGCCCGGCACCGGGCGGCCATCGTCGATGTAATAGGTGCCGCCATTGGTGGTCACCATATAGAACACCTTGTTGCCAGCCGCAGTGTGGTTCCACGGCGCCCAGTCCAGCACCACCGGCGGCTTGCGCGTCACGAAACGGTAGCAGTCGCGGATCATCGCCTGGCTGGCGCAGATCATGCGGTTGGTGTTGATCACCGCCTTGGGCGAACCGGTGGAACCCGAGGTGAACAGGTATTTCACCACCGTCTCATCACTCAGCGCGGCCCGCGCGGCCTCTGCCCCGGAAGGATCACCGGCCAGCAGCTCCTCAAAGCTGACCGCCCCCTGCCCGGCGTTGCGCAGGGCAATGACCTGCCGGCCTTCCTCGGCGATGGCGCTGAACGCAGGCGCAAAGGCGTCGCCGTCATCGGCATAGAGCGCGCCGGGACGCAGCGTGGCGGCGATGTCGCGCAGTTTCGCATGGTCTTTGGACACCAGCGCATAGGCGGGGGAAACCGGGGCATAGGGAATGCCGACATAGGCGCAGGCCATGCCCAGCAGCGCATGTTCCAGGCTGTTTTCCGACAGGATCAGCAGCGGCCTGTCCGGCCCCAGCCCCATCGCCAGCAAGGATGCTCCGATGGCGCGGATCTGGTTGCGCGCCGTGCCGTATGAGATGCGCCGCCAGTCGCCGCCCTGGTGGCGGCGGGCAATCCATGTGCTGTCCGGCGTGGCATCTGCCCATTTGTCAAAGTAATCCGCCAGCGTCGCCTCGAAATCGCCCAGCGCGCCGCGCTGGCGCATCAGGATCGTGCCGTCGGGCCGCGTCTCATAGTCGAACGCCGGCCGCCAGAAATCCGACGCTTTCAATCCGGTCTCGGTTTTCATCTCAGGTTCCTGTCTTTACCGGGGGGCCATGCGGATGCCGCCATCAAGGCGAAGCACCTCGCCGTTCAGCATCTTGTTCACGGTGATGTGGTTGACCATCTCGGCATATTCCTCCGGATCGCCCAGGCGCGAGGGGAATGGCACCTGCGCGCCGAGTGCGGTCTGCACCTCCTCGGGCAGTTCATCCAGAAGCGGTGTCAGGAACAGCCCCGGTGCCACGGTACAGACGCGAATGCCCTTGTCGGCCAGATCGCGGGCCATCGGCAGGGTCATGCCCACGATGCCGCCTTTCGACGCGGAATAGGCCACCTGGCCGATTTGCCCGTCAAAGGCCGCGACAGAGGCGGTGTTGACGATCACGCCGCGCGCACCATCGTCATCCACCGGGTCTGCGGCGACCATGCGCGCCGCCGCCTGCGAGGCGCAGTTGAAGCTGCCCATCAGGTTCACCATGATGGTTTTCTGAAACAAGCTGGGATCATGAGCCGCCCCGCGCGAGACGGTCTTGGCAGCGCCGCCGATGCCTGCGCAATTCACCAGGACGCGCGGCACGCCAAAGGCCGCCTCCGCCGCCGCGATCCCCTCTGCCACGGAAGCGGGGTCAGAGACATCCACGCGGCTGAACGCGCCGCCGATGCGGGCGGCATGGGCCTCTCCCTGATCCGCATTCAGATCGAACAGCATCACCTTCAGCCCGGCCTGAGCGAGGCGGGCGGCGGTCGCCGCACCCAAACCCGAAGCGCCACCGGTGACGATCGCGGCATGGCCGCTCCAGTCCTGCAAGGTCATTCCGTTTCTCCTTTCGATCTGATCTTGCGCAGCAGGCGGATCAGGGTCTGCTGCTCTGCCGCTGTGAGATCGGCCAGCAGCGCCTTTTCATGGGCGCGCACGGTGGCAACCGCCTCCGCATAGGCGCGGCACCCCTTCTCTGTCGGCACCAGCGCCTGAACCCGGCGGTCCCCCGGCACGGTTGCGCGCGAGAGATATCCCAGCCCTTCCAGCTCATCGACGATGGCCACGAGGCCGGACCGTTCAATCCCCAGCTTGCGGGCCAGTCTGCTCTGCGAGATGTGGGGAAACTGAACCGCCAGCGACAGCGCCGAGAACACCCGCGGGGCCAGTGCGTCCTGCCCCAGGGCATTACGGAAATCAGCCTGGACGATCACATAGGCGCGCTTGAGGTTGTAGCCGACAAACTGTTCAAGGTCGGATATGACGTCATCATCATCCTGGTCCATCTCCCGGACCTTTGCCCCTGCAGCCATACTGCGCACCTCCCCTGTTTGCTGGGGGAAGTTTACAGGATATTGTTTAGCAGGTAAACAGTTTAATGAGATAAGGATCTAGCCGATGAACCTGCCCGAACCCAGACTGGAACACGCCTGCGACCTGAGTGTGGCGCTGGACCCGATCCGCGAGATGGGACCGGGCCGGGCGGGGCAGCGACGGATCATCCCCATCGTCGGCGGCACGGTCAGCGGCCCGTTGCTGCGTGGCAAGCTGCTGAACCTCGGCGCGGATTGGCAGACCGTCTTTGCGGACGGTCTGGCCGAACTCGACACCCGTTACGCGATGGAAACCCACGACGGCGCCACCATCGAGATCGTGAACTACGGATTGCGCCATGGCCCGCCGGAAGTGCTGGCAGCGATCATGCGGGGCGAAGAGGTATCCGCCGACAGCTATTACATGCGCACCCATGCGCGGCTGGAAACCGGCGATGCGCGTTATGACTGGGTGAACCGGACGCTGTTCATGGGCGTGGGCGCGCGGCATCTGCAACAGGTCCATGTCCGCCTTTACGCCATCAGATAGGACAGCCCCGCCGCAAACGGGCTGACCCATGGCGCGCCTGTCTTGACCGGCAGGAGGTGCTGCTTCATCAACGGGTTGACGCATTGTCATGAACCCGAAGCAACCCAAAGAAGCCCTCACATGTCGAAACGCCCGAATGTCCTGTGGATCATGGCCGACCAGCTGCGCTTTGACTATCTGAGCTGCTATGGCCACCCCCATCTGCATACGCCGAACATCGACGCGCTGGCGGCGCGCGGGGTGCGTTTCACCTCGGCACGGGTGCAATCGCCGGTGTGCGGCCCCAGCAGGATGAGCGCCTATACCGGGCGCTATGTGCGCAGCCATGGTTCCACCTGGAACGGGATGCCGCTGCGGGTCGGGGAACCCACGCTGGGGGATCACCTGCGGGCTGCGGGGGCGCATGCGGCGCTGGTGGGCAAGACCCATATGATCGCCGACCGCGATGGCATGGCCTGGCTGGGCATCGACCCCGCCAGCGAAATCGGCGTGCGCCAGTCGCAATGCGGTTTCGATCCCTTTGAGCGCGATGACGGGTTGCACCCCGACAGCCCGCGCCAGCAGTGGTCAGCCTATGACGATTATCTGGTGCGCCACGGCTTTGACAGCGCCAACCCCTGGGGCGACTTTGCCAATTCAGGGCTGGACGCGGACGGCGCGCGGCTGTCCGGCTGGCTGCTGAAGAATTCCCGGCTGCCTGCGAACGTCCCCGAAGAACATTCCGAAACCGCATACATGACCGACCGCGCCATCGCCTTCATGCAGGACGCGATGACGCGCGATGAACCCTGGCTGTGCCACCTGAGCTATATCAAGCCGCATTGGCCCTATATCGTGCCCGCCCCCTATCACGACATGTATGATGCCACCCATGTCGTCGATCCGATCCGCCACGCATCCGAACGCGATACCGATCATCCGCTGATGGCCGCCTATCTGCAGGCGCGGGTCTGTCAGAGCTTTTCCCGCGACCATGTCCGCGAACATGTGATCCCGGCCTATATGGGGCTGATCAAGCAGCTCGACGACAACCTTGGCCGTCTCTTCACCTGGATGGACACGGCCGGGCTGAGTGAAAACACCATCGTCGCCTTCACCTCAGACCACGGCGATTACATGGGCGACCATTGGATGGGCGACAAGGATTTCTATCACGAGATGGCTGTCAAGGTGCCGCTCATCATCGCCGATCCGCGCCCCGAAGCCGAAGCGACGCGCGGCAGTGTCAGCGATGAACTGGTGGAGATGATCGACCTCGCGCCGACCTTCATGCGGGCCCTTGGCTGCCCCGGGATGCCCCATGTGATCGAAGGCCGCGACCTGACACCGCTGCTGCAGGGCACCGAAGGTTTCGCGCGCCGCTATACGATCAGCGAACATGACTACAGCTGGTCGGAGATGGCCAAGGCGCTGAACATGCCGCAAGAGGACGCCCGCACGGTGATGATCTTTGACGGGCGCTGGAAATACGTGCGCTGCGAAGGGTTCGACCCGGTGATGTTCGACCTTGAGACCGACCCCGACGAGGTGACGGACATCGGGCGGTCGCAGACCGAAGAACATGTCGCCGTCCGGGCGCGGATGGAAAAGGCGCTTCTGGCCTGGGCCACGCGCCACCACAGCAGGATCACCGCAACCCAAGCAGTGCTTTCAAAGCAGGGCATGGCGGCGGAGCAAGGTATCCTGATCGGCTTCTGGGATGAGGTCGAGTACGAGGCAGCCACGGGCAAACCCTTTGCCGCGCTGACCCCGGCGGGGCCGCCCCGCAGCTGAAGGCGGCCCCGGAGCCGCAGGCGCGGCGCTTCAGCCTGTGGCTTTTGTTGCGGCCAGCCCCGCGTCGCGCATCTGTGACAGGGTCATGCGGGGCGTCAGCGCCTCGGCAGAGACGTTCAGATCCAGCACCGCGCCGGTCTCAGAGGCCAGCGCCCGGTCAAAGGCGGCTGCGAAATCGGCGGTGGTCTCAACCCTTTCGGCATGGAAACCGTAGGCCCTGGCAAGCGTGGTGAAGTCCGGGTTCACCATGGTCGTGCCGGACACCCGTTCGGGATAGTGGTGCTCCTGATGGGCGCGGATGGTGCCATAGATGCCGTTGTTCACGATCAGCACGATCGGCTGTGCGCCCGCCTGTGCGGCGGTGGCCAGTTCCTGACAGTTCATCTGGAAATCCCCGTCGCCCGCAAAGCAGACCACGGTACGCTCCGGATGTGCCACCTTGGCCGCGATGGCCGCAGGCAGGCCGTATCCCATGGCCCCCGATTGCGGGGCCAGCAGCCGCGCCCTGGGGCCGAACTTGTAGAACTTGTTGGGCCAGACGGTGAAATTCCCCGCCCCATTGGTCAGGATCGCATCATCGGGCAGGACCTCGCGCAGATGGGCGGTGGCAAGCGCCATGTCGACGGGCGACGGCTGCGCAGGCGCGTCAAAGCCTGCCTCCCATGCCGCGCGGCCCTTGGCACGCCAGTCGGCCCAGCCGCCGGTGATCGGGGTCAGTGCGGCGGCAAAGGCGTTGGGCCCGGCGGTGATACCGAGGGTCGGAATGTAGATCTTGCCGATCTCCGCGCTGGAGCCGTGGACATGGATGATCTTCTGTTTCGGATGCGGGACATCAAGCAGCCTGTAGGCATCTGTCGTCATCTCGCCAAAGCGGATGTTGATCGCCAGAATGGTGTCTGCATTGCGGATCAGATCCTTGACATGGGGCGGCATCCCCACCCCTGCCTCGCCACAATAGACCGGGGACAGGTTGTTGAACCGGTCCTGAAAGCGGAAGGCCGCGACCACGGGAATATCGGCGGCTTCGGCGAATTCTTCCAGGGCGGCGCGCCCGGCGTCGGTCCAGTTGCAACCGCCCGTCAGGATCAGCGGACGCTCGGAGGCGCCCAGCATCGCCAGCGCATCCTGTATCGTGGCGGCACTGGGTGCCGGCTCTTCGATCCGGGCGGGACCGGTCAGGGGCTCTGCATCGCTCATGCTGGTCAGCATGTCCTCCGGCAAGGCCACGACCACCGGGCCGGGACGGCCTGTGGTGGCCATTGTCCAGGCCCGCGCCAGGATCTCGGGAATGCGGTCCACGTGATCAATCTCGACCGCCCATTTCGCAAGGGTGCCGAAAACGGCACGGTAATCGACCTCCTGAAACGCCTCGCGGCCCCGCTGGTCGGTGCCGATCTGGCCGACGAAAAGGATCATCGGCGCGGAATCCTGATGCGCGGTATGCACCCCGATGGAGGCATTGGTCGCCCCCGGCCCGCGCGTGACCATGCAGATGCCGGGACTGCCGGTCAGCTTGCCCCATGCGGCGGCCATGAAGGCGGCACCGCCCTCGTTCCGGCACAGGACAAAATCGAATGTGCCGCCGGTGTCATGCATCCCGTCCAGCACCGCCAGATAGCTTTCCCCCGGCACGCCAAAGCTCTTGGTTGCGCCCAGCGCCACCAGGCTGTCCACCAGCAATTGTCCCCCGTGTCGTGCCATGATGCGCATGTCCTTCCCGTTTGGTCGCGAATCCCTGAAATTGCGCACAAGCTGCCTGTAAAGCCGCGCCAGTGAAACCGCGAAATGTCGAAACTGCGGAATCATCCCCCGGCGGAATTCGCGGAACCTTTTGCAAGCGGCGGGTGTTGAATCTGCACTGCCTTGCATCTGCCGCTGCCGGAGACCTCATTGGACAACCTGACCTCGATCCGACGATCCCTGCAGTTCCTGGTGCTCGTCGCGCTTTTTGGTACCTGCTATTTCGCCCGCGATCTGATCTTGCCGATCATGCTGGGTTTCCTGCTGGCGCTGACCCTCAGCCCGCTGGTCAGGGGGCTTTACCGCGCCGGGATTCCCCATGCGGTTTCGGGCGCGGTGCTGGTATCGCTGACCGCCCTGCTGATCATCATCGTTGTCGGCGGGTCCGCGGGCACCGTCGCGGTCTGGAGTGATGAATTGCCCAGAATGGGCGCAGAGATCCAGCAAAAGCTGCGCATGATGACCGATGCGGTCGAAGGGGTGCGCACCGCCACCGAAGAGGTCGAAAAGATCACCAAATCGAAAGACGCAAGTCCCGAGGTGATCGTGCAGCAACCGGGCCTGCTGGACACCGCTTTCGATACCGTCACCCAGATCGGCGCATCCCTGATCGTGACGCTGATCCTGGCGATGTTTCTGCTGTCCTCGGGCGAGCTGTTCTATCTCAAGATGGTGCAGGCCTTTCCCACCATGGCGGGCAAGAAGCGCATCCTGACCACGGTCTACAACATCGAGCGGCGCGTCTCGCGCTATCTGTTGACGATCACGCTGATCAACGCCGGATTGGGTCTGGCGCTTTTTGCCTATCTCAGCGCGCTTGGCATGCCGCAGGCCTATGTCTGGGGAATCGCGGCCTTCCTGCTGAATTTTCTGCCCTATCTGGGCGGCATCATCGGCTCCGTGCTTGTCGGGGCCTTTGCCATCGTGACCTTTGACAGCATCGGCTATGCGCTGCTGGCCCCTTTGGGATACATGGCGCTGACCAGTCTTGAAGGTCAGGTGCTGACACCTTTTCTGGTGGGTCGGCGGCTGGCAATGAACACGGTTGCCGTGTTCCTGACCGTGGTGTTCTGGGGATGGCTCTGGGGCATTCCGGGCGCTTTGGTGGCGGTGCCCTTCCTGGTGGTCTTCAAGGCGGTCTGCGAAAACTTCGAGCCGCTGCGCACCATCGGGCTTTTCCTGTCCTCCGAGGACAGGAAATTGCCCGATGCCGATGAAGAACCGGATGCGGCCTGACGGCGCTTACCCCGCCAGCGACGGCAACCACAGGACAATGCCGGGAAAGGCGACCAGCAGCGCGATGGTCACCGCATCCGCGAAAAAGAACGGCGCCACGCCCTTGAATACGTCCTGCACCGTCAGATCATCGCGCACCCCCGCCACGACAAAGCAGTTCAGGCCGATGGGCGGGGTGATCAGGCAGAATTCGGCCATTTTCACCACAAGGATACCGAACCAGATCGCGCACATCGGCCCGGACATGCCAAAGGCGCTGTCGGCCGCCGACACCAGCTCGCCGCCGTTCAGCGCCATGACCGCCGGATAGACCACCGGCAGGGTCAGCAGCAGCATGCCGATGGCATCCATGAACATGCCCAGCACCGCATAGGCCAGCAGGATGCAGATCAGGATCACCAGCGGCGACATCTCAAGCGAGGTGATCCAGGAGGCAAAGGCATCGGGCAGTTCCGCAAACCCCAGGAACCGGACATAGATCAGCACGCCCCAGATGATGGTAAAGATCATCACCGTCAGCTTGGCGGTCTCCAGCAGCGCCTCTTTCAGCTGCCCCCACCGCATGCCGCGATAGAGCGCCATCAGGAATACGATGAAGGCGCCCACGGCACCGCCTTCGGTGGGGGTGCCCCAGGCGTCGCCAAAGGGGTTGTAGACAAAGAAGATGATGATCACGACCACCGCAAGGATCGGCAGCGCGGGCGGCAGGCTTTCAAAGCGCTGTTTCCAGCTGAAGCCCGTCACCGGCGGGCCCACGTTCTTCCAGATCATCGCAATCCCGACGATCAGCCCGCCGTAGACCACGGCAGAGAATGCACCGGGAACGAATCCGGCAAGCAGGAGCTTGCCCACGTCCTGCTCCACGATGATCGCATAGATCACCAGGATGGCCGAGGGCGGAATCAGCGAGGCGAGCGTGCCCCCTGCCGCCACCACACCGGCTGCGAACTTCTTGTTATAGCCCACTTTCAGCATCTCGGGGATCGCAATGCGCGCAAAGACCGCCGCGGTTGCCACCGATGCGCCCGACACGGCGGCAAAACCGGCGGTGGCAAAGACGGTCGATACCGCCAGCCCCCCCGGCACCCAGGCAACCCAGCGTTTGCAGGCCTCGAACAGCGCCGTCGTCAGCTTGGCGTAATAGGCAAGATAGCCGATCATGATGAAAACCGGGATCAGGCTGAGCACCTGGGCGCTGACTTTGGAATGGGGGGTCAGCCCTGCGATCTTGACGCTGATCTCGATCGCTTTCCACAGGCGCGCGGGGTCATAGTCAAAGCCGTTCCAGCGCAGCCAGCACAGCCCGAGAAAACCCGCCAGACCGGCGGCGAATGCCACCCGCATGCCCAGCACGACCATGACCAGCATGCCACCCGAAACCCAAAGGCCAATTTCAATGGGCTCCATCAGCCGTTCTCCTCAAGCGCGCGGGCCTCGGCCATCGCCTGTTCTTCAATGGTCAGGTTCAGCGGCACCCCCGCCGGGTTCTCCAGCCCCAGCACCAGCGCGCGGCCATAGCCCCAGGCCTGCAACAGCAACCGCAGCGCCAGCACGCCAAAAGCGACCGGGACCACGAGTTTGCTGGGCCATATGGGGATGCCGACGTCGATGGAACTGTCGCGGCTGCACAGGGGCCGCGCGCAGTCGAACGAGCGGTCGAAATGTTCCCAGGCCCCCCATGTCAATGCCACGATCAGCAAAAGGATCAGCAGGACGGAGACCAGTTCAAAGAACCACAGCACCCGGCCCCTGAGCGCCGAGACCAGCATGTCCATCCGGATATGGGTGCCGTCACGCTGGACATAGGACACGCCCATGATCGCGATGATCGGCATCGCGGCCTCGATGTAATCGACATAACCCATCATCGGCGCGCCGAAGAACTTGCGCGAACTGACCGAATAGGCCGCCAGGAACATCAGCGCAAAGATCGCCAGACCCGAAAGCAACGCGCAAAAACGCTCAATCGGGAGCAACATCCGGTCAAGTTTGCTGAGTAGGCTGGAATCCTCCAGCACTGCCGCCGATCCGGCCATAAGTCCCTCTCCCCTGTTCGGCATTTTCGCCGTTTTTGAGAAACCGCCCGACGCCGGGCTGCTCGCCAAAAACGAAGAGGCCGCCCCGGAAATCGCGGGGCGGCCCGATGTCAGGTCAGCTGCCGCTGGCTTTGGCTTCTTCCAGTGTCGAGACCACCAGATCATAAAGCTCCTGGCCCGGCAGGCCCTGTGCTTCCATGTCAGCGATCCAGGCATCCCGTGCCGGTGCGGCGGCGGTTTCGCGGAACTCTGCCAGCACTTCCGGCGCGATCATGACCTTCTCGACGCCCTTCTCCTCCAGCACTGCATCCCAGCGCTTGAGCAGTTCACCGTAATTGGCCAGATAGTGGTCCAGCGCCTCGTCCACAGAGGAATCCAGCGCCTCACGCTCCGCATCCGACAGCGATTCGTAGGCGTCGATGTTCACCACGACGGGGCAGTTCACAGTGCCGGGGTTCAGGTTGGCCGTCCACCAATCCGCCTGGTTGATGGTGCCAAAGCTGAGGTGCGCGTGCTGGGCAAAGGCAACCGTGTCGACAACACCGGATTCCATCGCCTGATAGGCTTCGCTTGATGTGACAGAGGTCGGGACCGCGCCGACCGCCTCGAAGGCCTTGCCCAGACCACCGGTGGCGCGGACACGCATGCCTTCGAATTCCTCAAGCGTGGTGCGCGGATCGCCGGTGCCGACAAGGTTGTACTGCGGCATGGGCGAGGTCATCAGCAGCTTTGCATTCCATTGTGCCATCTCTTCGGCGGCGGCAGGATGCGCATAGACGGCCTTGGAGACCGCGACTTCCTGTTCAAGGTTCTCGACCCCCAGGAACGGCAATTCCAGAACGGTCACGACGCGGTTCTTGTCAGGGTGATAGCCGGCACAGAATTGCGCCATCTCGAAGGCTCCGATGGAGATACCGTCGAGGTTCTCGCGGTTCTTGGACAGGCCGCCATAGCTCACGTTCATGGTGAATTCGCCGCCGGTCTTTTCGCTTACCAGCTCGGCGATCTTTTCGATGTGTTCGGTAAAGGCGCGGCGCTTGCCCCAGACGGATACATTCCATTCAGTTGCCGCAGCTTCAGTGACAAAGGCTATGCTTAGCGCGCAGACGGCTGCGCCGCTCATGAGGTTGGTCATTGATATCTCTCCCTAGCTGCGCGGCCATTCTGCCACGCTTGGGCCAAGGCTAGCGCGACCGTCCCGGGCTGCCAACCCCAAAGGGTCATCGCAAAAGCCATGACAGGCCAGTCCGCGCGGCAGCAGCCCAAGGCAGGTATGGCAGCCCCCCGCCCCGGAAGGGCCATTTGACAGGCAGCGCATTGAAAACACGGGTATTTTGCACCGTATTTTCAGGCCGGTTTACAAGTCGTTCAAAAACACGGAAATAGTTTTACAGCGAAATCAAGCCATTCCATATGGTTATTTCAATCCTTACAGCGCGCGCTATGATCCCGCGCAAGAGGAGATATGTGTTTTGAGGGAGCTGCCCCTCATCATGCGTGCAAGAATACTGTCAAGGAGGAACACCCGATGTCTGACGCCAAAATCTACCCGCCATCCGATGCCATGGTCAAAGGCGCACATGTGAACGCCGACCAATATGCCAGCATGTACATGGCCTCCGTGAACGACCCGGAATCCTTCTGGGCCGAACAGGGCAAGCGGGTGGACTGGATCAAGCCGTTCAGCCAGGTCAAGGACGTGGACTTCACCCTCGGTCAGGTCAAGATCAACTGGTATGCGGACGGGCAGCTGAACGTCAGCGCCAACTGCATTGACCGGCATCTGGCCACCCGTGGCGATCAGACCGCGATCATCTGGGAGCCGGACAGCCCCGATGAAAAGGCGCTGCACATTACCTACCGCGAATTGCACGCCAACACCTGCAAGATGGCCAATATCCTGAGCGATCAGGGCGTGACCAGGGGCGACCGGGTCATCATCTACATGCCGATGATCCCCGAGGCCGCCTATGCCATGCTGGCCTGTGCCCGGATCGGTGCCATCCATTCCATCGTCTTTGCCGGATTCTCGCCCGATGCGCTGGCCGCGCGGATCAAGGGATCAGAGGCCAAGGTCGTGATCACCGCCGACGAGGCTCCGCGCGGCGGGCGCAACACACCGCTCAAGACCAATGCGGACAAGGCACTGGCCTCCTGCGACGCCTCCGTCAAATGCCTGGTGGTCCGCCGCACCGGCGGAGAGGTCCCCTGGAACGCGGATCGCGATGTCGATTACACCGCGCTGGCCAAAGACGCCGCCGACAGCTTTGAACCTGCCGCGATGGGGGCCGAAGACCCGCTCTTCATCCTCTATACCTCCGGCTCCACCGGCCAGCCCAAGGGTGTGGTCCATACCACCGGCGGCTATCTGGTCTATGCCGCGATGACCCACGAGATCACCTTCGACTACCACGATGGCGACATCTATTGGTGTACGGCGGATGTGGGCTGGGTCACCGGGCACAGCTATATCGTCTATGGCCCGCTGGCCAACGGGGCCACCACGCTGATGTTCGAAGGGGTGCCGACCTACCCGGATGCCTCGCGGTTCTGGCAGGTTTGCGAAAAGCACAAGGTGAACCAGTTCTACACCGCGCCCACGGCGATCCGCGCACTGATGGGCAAGGGTGACGATTTTGTCACCAAATGCGATCTGTCCAGCCTCAGGCTGCTGGGCACCGTGGGCGAGCCGATCAACCCGGAGGCCTGGAACTGGTACAACGAGGTTGTCGGCGGCGGGCGTTGCCCCATCGTCGATACCTGGTGGCAGACCGAAACCGGCGGCCACCTGATGACCCCCCTGCCCGGCGCCCATGCGATGAAACCGGGTGCGGCGATGAAACCTTTCTTCGGGATCAAACCGATGATCCTTGAGCCGACATCGGCAGAGGTCATCACCGACAACCCGGCAGAGGGCGTGCTGGTCATCGCGGACAGCTGGCCGGGGCAGATGCGCACCGTCTGGGGCGATCACGAACGCTTTGAAAAGACCTATTTCGCCGATTATCCCGGCTATTACTTCACCGGCGACGGCTGCAAGCGTGACGCGGATGGCGATTACTGGATCACCGGCCGGGTGGATGACGTGATCAACGTCTCTGGCCACCGCATGGGCACGGCAGAGGTGGAAAGCGCGCTGGTCGCCCACAAGAAAGTGGCCGAGGCCGCCGTCGTCGGCTATCCGCACAAGGTCAAGGGCCAGGGCATCTATTGCTATGTCACCCTGATGGGCGGCGAGGAACCCTCGGAAGATCTGCGCAAGGAACTGGAAGGCTGGGTGCGCAACGAAATCGGACCGATTGCCAAACCCGACCTGATCCAATGGGCCCCTGGCCTGCCCAAGACACGCTCCGGCAAGATCATGCGCCGCATCCTGCGCAAGATTGCCGAGAACGACTTTGGCGCATTGGGGGATACATCGACCCTTGCGGACCCCTCCGTCGTCGACGATCTGATCGAAAACCGGATGAACCGCTGAAAAGCCGATCGGGTCCTTAAGGGGCCAAAGCGAACATATCGCCCCCGCAGCAATCTGCGGGGGCGTTTTTCTGCGGTCCCCGGCCCAGGAGCCCCCGACCGGCCTGCGCCTGTCGTTACGCTGGTGCAGACCGGAGGGAGCTGCCATTCCTGACAGCGATCCACCTTTCGCCGCGATCATCAACACAGCTTGCAAGCTGCGCAAATGCACCCGACCCAAATCAATTTCCGCACCACAGGTATTTCACCTTCCCGCCGAACGCTCTAACTAGCGTCGGAACGGGATCGGAAAGGCGCAGCAATGGCACGACATGGAACTCGGGCAATCGGCGTGATCGGGCTGGGCAATTTCGGCAGCACCGTCGCAACGGAACTTCAGCGTTTCGGCAACCATGTGATCGGCGTCGATACGGATGAAAAGCGCGTTTCGGCCCATGCTGAATCCCTGAGCCAGGCGGTGATCGTGGATGCGCGGGACGATCTGGGCCTGCGCGAGGCCGGTTTTGCCGAATGTGACATCGCCGTTGTCGCCATGGGCTCCGATCTTGAGGCCAGCATTCTGACTGCGATGAACCTGAAACTGATCGGGGTGCCGCAGATCTGGGCCAAGGCCACCACCAAGACCCACCACCGCATCCTGTCCAAACTGGGCGTGGACCGGGTGATCCACCCCGAAATCGAAGTGGGGCAACATATTGCGCAGGTGCTGCACAACCCGCTGGTGCGAGATTATGTCAGCCTTGGCAACGGCTATCACGTGGTCAATTTCCGCATCCCCGAAAGCCTTGAGGGCAAGCGGCTGGTCGATCTGCCCCATACCGAGAAATTCAATCTGCGCTGCATCGGCGTGATGCGCGGCACGGAATTTGTCGGTCAGGACGGGACGACATGCACCTTGCAGCGCGACGACCTGCTGCTGCTGCTGGGGCAGCGCAAGGACCTGCGCAGCTTCGCGGCCAGCCTTTAACATGGCCAGGGGCGCACAGCGGGTCAAAACAGGCTCTGGCCTGGCGCTGCCGCCGCCGGTTGTTCTGGGGCTGCTCTATCTTGTCTTTATCGTCATCGGGGCAAGCCTGCTCTGGCTGCCTGTTTCGCATCATGGCGACGTCGGGCTGGCGGAAGCGCTGTTCACCTCCACCTCTGCCGTAACGGTAACGGGGCTGGTGCTGATGGATACCGGTGCTGCATTTACCGGGTTCGGGCAGGCCGTGATCGCGCTGCTGATCCAGTTCGGCGGTCTGGGGCTGATGACATTCGCGGTGCTGGTGCTGAGCGCGCTTGGCATTCCGGTGGGAATGCCGCAACGGCTGATCCTGCGCGAGGATCTCAACCAGACCTCGATCAGCAATCTGACGGTGCTGGTGCGCGTGATCATTGTGGTCGCCTTGCTGTGCGAAGCAATCGGCGCCCTGCTGCTGGCCTTTGTCTTTGTCCCCGAATACGGCTGGAACGGCATCTGGCAGGCCGTGTTCCATGCCATTTCCGCCTTCAACAACGCGGGCTTTGCCCTGCATCCCGACAGCCTGTCGCAATGGGTCGGCAACCCGGTGATCAACCTGGTGATTCCGGCGCTGTTCATCATGGGCGGGATCGGTTTCATCGTGGTGGGCGACATCTATCAGACCCGCAGCTGGCGGCGGCTGACGCTGCATTCCAAGCTGATGCTGATGGGCACCGCCCTGCTGATCCTCTGGGGCTGCCTGTGGTTTGCCGCACTTGAATGGACCAACCCCGACACGCTGGGCGCGCTTTCGCTTGGCGACAAGTTGTGGGCGAGCTGGTTTCAGGGCGTCACCCCCCGGACCGCAGGGTTCAACACGATCGACACCGGCGGGATGCATGATTCCACCGCCATGATGACAATGACGCTGATGCTGGTGGGCGGTGGCAGCACCTCGACCGCCGGGGGGATCAAGGTCACGACCTTTGCGGTCCTGCTGCTGGCAACGGTGGCCTTCTTTCGCCGTCAGACCACCCTGCACGCCTTTGGCCGGGCGCTGGGGGTCGAGGAAGTGCTGAAGGTGCTGGCGCTGACCACGATATCCATGTTGCTGGTCCTGTCAGGCATCTTTGCCATAGCCATCAGCCATGATGGCCAGTTTGTCGATCTCGCCTTCGAGGTGACATCGGCCTTTGGCACGGTGGGCATGTCGATGGGTGCCACCGCAGAGCTTGATGGCATCGGCCGCGCCTTGATCATGCTGATCATGTTCATCGGGCGGGTCGGCCCGCTGGCGCTGGGATTCTTCCTCGCCACACGCGCCGTGCCCCGGGTCAAATACCCGCCGGGTCAGATCTATCTGGGCTAATGCCTCGGGCGATGCTGCCAGCGGCGGGGCCGTCCCGGCCAAAACGTGGTTCAGGAGTATCCGCCCCCTTCCCACCGGCACCCCAGACCGCAAAAAGCCCCCGCAAGGGGGGCTTTTCACGGGTCGGGCAGGGGAATTACCCTTCCACGCGGGTCAGATTGATCTCACCCACGCCAATAGCGAAATTCACGCCAGTCTGCGTGTTCACGCTGATCGGTTGCAGCGCCAGCGTGTTTTCCGAACCGCCGGTCATCGCATTCGCGCCAAGGCCGACACCCAGTGTCGCCTCTGCCGAAACGCCCTTGTAGCTGCCGTTCAGCCCGCCTTCGACATATTCGGATTCCGTCGGTGCCAGCACCAGCCAGGACATCTGGCCGTTCTGGGTCTTGCCGATATCAATGCCATAGCGGTTGATTTCGCCGACATAGGTTTCATCCGCCAGACCTTCCTCAACCGGGTTGAAGACGCAGGTCAGTTCCCGCGTTGAACCAAAGACATAGCCGGTGCCGTCACCCACATCACAGGACAGCGATCCGATTTCGGTGTGATCGACGGCCTCACTGTCCGCCGCATAGGCGGTTGTTCCCAAGGCCACACCGGCAATCATGGCGGCGGCAGCGGTCATTTTCATGTTTTTCATGTTGCGTGTCATAGTCATCTCCTGCTGGGCGCTGTTGAAACGCCCGTTTCTGCGGCATTCGGGTGCCCTGGTGACCGGCAAGGCCTTGTGCCCTGCCGCCCCAACCGACAGCCAGCGTCAGCCCGGGGGGTGACGATGCCTCTCTTGCCAACACAACACGGGCGGGCCCGGCAGGTTCCGGCAGTGTGGGACTTTCCGGGAAATGGGGCGGATTTCCGCAACACCGCCCCTGTTGCGCCATGTTTTGGGCGCGATGGAAATCTAATGCGAAGGCATGAAGCACACCGCAGCACTCAATCCCCCGGCGCAGGCCTGATGGGCGTCGCTGGACAAATCGGCAGGGCCGTGGCACCCGTGGCGCCGATGAACAATGATTTGATTTCCTTTGCGCCCCGGGCGCAGGACGGTGCCGCGCTGCGCGCCGCCTTTGGCCGTTTTGGCACCGGTGTCACGGTGATCACCACCCAGACGGAAACCGGGCCGCTGGGCATGACTGCAAATTCCTTTTCATCGGTATCGCTGGATCCGCCGATGATATTGTGGTCCGCAGCGCTGCGCTCCAAGCGGCATGACGTCTTTGCAAAGGCCCCGCATTTCTGCATCCACATCCTGGCAGAGGATCAGGGCCCTCTGGCCCGGCACTTCGCGGGCCAGGGTCATGATTTTTCAGGTTTCGACTGGCAGGAAGGCCCCCATGGCACCCCGACCCTTGCGGGCGTGCTGGCGACCTTTCACTGCGAAACCCATGCGGTGCATCCGGCAGGGGATCATTCCATCATCCTCGGCCTGATCACCCATGCTGCGCAGCGCCGGGGCCATGGCGCGGGCCTGCTGTTCGATCAGGGACGTTTCGGGACCTTCGTGCCGCAGGACCCTCAGTAATCCTTTTCAAAGAACAGGCCGATACCGCTGTCGCCGTCTGAACCCAGTGTCGCCTTGCCCTTGAGGTTCGGTGTGATGTCGATGTTCAGCGAGATATCCGCGGTGCCGTCAGAGGCGGCGGTCACATCGGAATAGACGTTATCCGAGATATACTTGCCCGCGCGCACCGCTGTCGCACCGCTGTCGGTTGTGGTCACGTCCAGATCGTCCAGGCCAAAGCCATCGCGCAGACGCGAGACCACGCCGGCCCCGCCACGCCCTGCAAGCGTCGCCACGGCAGAGGCCAGTTGCAGCGCCTGGAAGGCCGAGATGTCGTCGATGTTCTTGCCGAACAGAAGCTGCGCCAGCACTTCGTCCTGCGGTGCCGCCGGGGTGGATTCGAAAATCACCTCCGGTTCATCCGCCGGTCCCTGTACGATTACCCGCACTTCGCCTGCGTTTGTCTTGGTCGAGGACACGAACCGCAGATAGGGGATCAGATCGCCCTGGAACTGCACCGACCCCTCCACCAGGTCAAAGCGTTTGCCGAGAATGTCCAGCCTGCCGCGGAGCAGTTCGAACCGGCCCGCAGAGATGATGTTATTTGTGGTCCCGGTCAGGGTCAGCCCACCGCCCAGTTCGGCATCCAGCCCCCTGCCCCGCACGAATATGCGGTTCGGCGCATTCACCTGCAGGTTCAGCCCAAAGCCGCCCCCGCTGCTTTTTGCCGACGGGTCGGCACCGGACTGCGCCCCGGTCAGCCCCGCCTTGCGGCGCGTGGCGATCACGGCCTGATCCGCGCCGATATGGGTGATCTGGGGAATATCCCCGATGGTGGTCAACCCGGTCGAGGGGACGTTCACATTGGTCTCGCCCACGTTGATCTGCCCGCTGATCTGCGCGCCGCCAGCCAACGGGCCTGCAACCCGCAGATTGCCCCCGACGCTGGTGCGATAGAGCTTGGGATCGGTCAGAACGACGTTTTCCAATGCGATCTGAATATCCGCAGGCAGGGATCCCGTCAGGGTCACACCGCCGCCGACCCGCAGACGCCCGCCGCCAACCGCATTGGCGGTCACGTCGATATTGGCGCGGTTGTTGCCAAGCTGGATATCCGCATTCATCGCATCAAGCGCGATGCGCAGGTTTGGCGCGCTCAGGGTCGCGCCCGTTGTCGTGATCCGGCCAGAGACAGAAGACAGCGCCGGCGGGCCATTCACCGTCAGATCAAACCGTGCCTGCCCCTGCAGGCTGCGCGGTTCGATAAAGGGCTTGCTGAGCCCCAGCGGCGCCGTGCCCGCGATGTCCAGGTTCAGGGTGCCGTTCTCGGCCACCTGCCCCGAAACACGCGCCTGCGTGCCACCCGGACCCCGCGCCGCGGTATTGATCTGCCATGCGCCGCCCTGCCTGCGGGCAGAGCCGTCAACGTCAAGCGGGCCGTTCAACTGCGGCACGATGGCTGCGAGATTGGGCATCGCCAGCGTGTAATCCACCGCAGCGTTGGCCCCGGTGACAACGCCGGTGACCGTGGCGCGTGCCGAATAGGGTCCGCTCGCCTGGGTGTCGACCGCAAGGCCCTCCGGGGTCTGGTAGAGCTTGCCATTGGCCGAAAGCGGGCCGTTCACCCCGGGCAGCAACGGGTTCACATTGGGAACCGAGAGGTTGAAATTCAATGACATGTCAGGGCCGGTCGCCAGCCCCGCCACCAGAGCCTTGGCGCCATAGGGGCCCATCGCTTCGGTATCCACCACAAAGCCTGCATCGGTCTGGCGCAGCGTGCCGGTCGCCTTCAGCGGCCCTCTCACCTGCGGCGCCAGGGGTTGCAGGTCAGGCACCGACAGATCGAAACGGATGTCGATGGCCGGGCTGACCAGCCCTTCGACCGCCGCGGTCAGATCATAGGGCCCCGTCGCATCGGTGCGGATACGCCAGCCGTCGGGCGTCTGGCTCAGGCTGCCGGTGGCCTTGACCGGGCCTTCGACCTGCTCGGCAAATGGCTTTGCATCAGGCACATCGGCGGTGAATTCGATCCTTGCATCGGGGCCTGTCGCCAGCCCTTTGGCTGTCAGGGCGGCACCATAGGGGCCATCGGTGACCGCATCGACAACCCAGCCGCGCCTGTTCTGCCTGGCCGTCGCGCTGACCGTGACCGGCCCGTCATATTGCGGCAGGACAAGGCCGATATCCTCCAGCCGGAAATCCGCCTGCACGCGGCTGTCATCGCTGCGCAGTTCCGCCGCGCCGGTCAGGCTCAGGGCATCATTCTTCAGCACCAGATCGCGCAGGAAGGTGCCGGTCTCATCCCGGCTGGCCTGCATGCTCAGCTCTGTCCGGCCCTTCAGCACCGCGTCGGCCTGCGGGATGCCCAGCGCAAGATCCTGTGTGCTGCCGGTTGCCTTCAGGTCGAACAGGCCGCCCAGCGGTGTCACCGTGCCCTTCAGGCCCAGGTCGGTCTGGCCATCCAGCTCGCGCCCGGCAAGGGCCGAGAACCGGCTGAGGTCGGCAGCGCTCAATGCCATGTCGAGCCGGGTGCGGAAATTGTTCTCAAGACCCGCGATGATGATCTGGCCGGTCAGCCCGTAATCCGTTCCGGTCAGATCCAGATCGCTGATCCGCGTCGGCTGGCCCTCGATGTAATTGATATTGGCCTTGCCGGTGATGCGCCTGCCGATCGCCTCGGCACTGGCGGCGTCGGTCAGTTCCAGCCCGTCGGCCGTAAAGCTTACATCACCCAGGAACTGCCCGACCGAGCCGACGTTGCCCTGCAAGGTGCCATCAAGGCCCAGCTGGGTGCGTTCAATGGCAAGCCCCGCCATTTCCAGCGCGTCGATGTCGAAATCCGCATTCAGCGCCTCGCCATTGTCCGCGTCATAATTCACCCGAAGACCAACGCGTTTCACAATTGTGCCCTCGCCGCCCAGGGGCAGCAGGATGGTCGTGCCGTCAGGGTTGGCAATCGTGCCGGTGATGTCGATGAATGAGGGCCATTTGTCCGTGTTCAGCGTGACCCGGCCCGCCAGATCGGCGGCCTGTGCCTTGAGGGTGAAATCGCTGACCTCGACCGCGCCGCTGCCTTCGACCAGCGCGTCGATCTTCAGCTGCACCTCCTCGCCAAAGAATTCGCGAAAGCGTGGCGCCAGCAGCGCGGTCACATCGCCGCCGATGTCAGCCCGGATGCGCCGGTCAGGTGTGTCGAACCCACCGCGCGAGGCTTCGGTGCCCAGGGTGATTTTCCCCGCCAGCCGTTCCTGCCCGTCGGTCGAGATATTGAGATCGCTTGCGAAATCGGTGAGCGGCCCGCTTCCCTCAACCGTCATCTCGACGGCGGGCTGATCGGGCAGGTTCATCAGTTTCGCGACAATCCCCTCCTCGCCCTCGCTCAGTTTCACCAAGAGATCGAGGATGTTGTCGGACCGTTCAAGGTTGGCCTTGATCGCGAATTCACCCTGTTTGGCATCGGTGCGGCTGGCCGAGATGTCGAGGTTCAGCAGATCGTCGGTATATTGCGCCGTGGCCCGCAGGCTCAGCTGCGCGGCCTCGCCCAGTAGCGGGGCACCGAGGTTGATCTGATCCACCCCGAATTCGGCGATATTGATGGAAACCGGCAGTTCCGGCAGATTGAAAGGCTGGGCTTCGGCCTCCGGCAGATCGACGCCTTCCTCGGGAAGCGGCAGGCGGGGCAGGTCCAGCCGCGCCGCTGTCAGGCTCTGAACCTCCAGCCGTCCGCGCAACAGGGCGGAACGGGTCCAGTCCAATGTCACGTCTTCCAGCGTCAGCCAGACCCCTTCGCTGTCGGCAATGGTCATGCGGTCAAAGCTGGCGGTGGAGCTGAGCGCGCCCTGAAACCCGTCAATGCTGACCGTGCGTCCCGCCCCGCTGAGCGCGTCCTGGATGGCACGGGTCAGAAAACCCTTGTCGTCCTCTTGTGCCACGGCGGCAACAAGGCTTGCGATCCACAATGTGACCGCCACGAGAAATGCAACCAGACCCCGCATCAGAATGCCTGCCCTATGCCGATATAGACTTGAAAGTTCTCACCCGTCTCCGGCCCTGAGGTCGGCACGGCAAGGTCAAGCCTGATCGGCCCGATGCCGGTATCATAGCGCAGCCCGAAGCCCGCACCGGATTGCCATCGGCCCGACCCGTCATAGAATTCCTCGGCCCCGATATAGCCCGCATCGGCGAAACCGACGATCCCGATGGCATCGGTCACCTTGATCCGCGCCTCGGCGGAAAAGCCGACAAAGGAGCGCCCGCCGACCGTCTGCCCGCCGCCCAGATCGACGCCCAGCGACTGATAGGGTTGCCCCCTGACCGTCCCGCCACCGCCGGAATAGAACAGGTAATCGGCGGGTGCCTCGGACAGGTCCGGCCCGTAAACAGACCCAAGCTGCCCGCGCAGGGCAAAGGTGACCGGGCGGGTCTGCCCGAAAGTCTTGTAATAGCGCGCATCGACATAGGTGCGCAGCCCGTCGTCCGCCCCGCTGAGCGCCAGGAACGGCGTTGCCGAGGCGTTGATGTAATAGCCCTCTTTCGCGTCAAGTTCCTTGTCGCGGTAGTCGAATTCGATGCCCAGCGGCAGGGTCAGCAAGCTGTAGCGGTTGGTGCCAAAGGCGTCGCGTGTCTCGGCCCGGCGCAGACCCAGCCCCAGCCGGTAGGTCCGGTTTTCATTGGCGATGCGGGTGAAGCCCGCCTCAACATCCAGCTGCCGGGAAAAGAAGTTCACCTCGTCAAGCTGTTCCAGCTTGGTCAGCGCGTAGAAGTTCGTGTCTTCGTTGAAGGTTGCGGGGCGGTCGAAACGGGCGGACAGGCGATAATCCTCACCGCCGGAGTTGCCGCCGATCCCGCCCGCTTCGGCCTCCAGCCGCAGCCGTTCCGCGCCACCCAGCAGGTTGCGGTGCATCCAGTAGGTCGAGACCGTCAGCCCTTCGAGCGAGGAAAGCTCCGCCCCGAAACCGAAACGCCGCTTCGGCGCTTCGGTGATCAATGCGGTGACGGGAAGCGTGTCGCCGGGTCCGATCACCTCGCCCTCCTGCAGGGCCACGGCATTGAAGGCACCGGTACGCCGCAGCCTTTCGCGGGCCAGCCGCAGGTCCTGGGGCGAGAAGACCTTGCCCTCCGGCAGGCCCGCGATGTCGATGATGCGCTGGGTGCGCACATCCTGATTGCCCTTGACGATCAGGGGGCCGAACCGCAGGCGCGGGCCGGGGGCCAGGCGCAGATCGGCATCAATGGTGCGCTCTGCGTGCCGCGCGGTCAGGTCCTGGCTGGCCAGTTCGGCCTTGGCGTGACCCTGGTCGCGCCAGCCCTCGATCCCGGCAGAAACCGTGTTTTTCAACACCCCCAGGCTGGCGGTCTGGCCGCTGGCAAATCCTTCGGGCAATTCGGTGCCGGGAGCAATCGGCGCGATACGGGTCTGTCCGAAACGGAACCGGGGGCCCGGATCAATTGCGATCACCGCCTGGCTGATCTGCCGCGGCGGGTTCACCGGCGGGATGTTCACCGCGTCCACCCCGTCCAGCGTGATCTTGATCACCGGACCGAAGTAGCCGTTGTCATAGAGAACCGCCAGCAGCCTCTGGTAATCGGCCTGCGCCGCCGCAACCACCTCCTGCGAGCTGGGATTGGCGCCTTCCGCCGTCTGCTCGACCAGCAGGGACCCGCCGGCCAAAGTCTTGTAAAGATCGCTGCGCTCCGGGATGCCGGTGATCTTGAGGTTCGCCGCCGCGCCAAACTGTGCCGTCGCCGCAAGAAACAACGCCAAAAGCCCGGCAGCCTTGCCGCGATTCTTCGTAAGCAATGCCTTGAATTGCGCCACGCCAACGCCCCCTACTCACACCGAAACACCGTGGTTGCCACGGTCTGTCCTTTTCGGACACTTAGACCGATTAAGCGATATTTCCGCCCTGCCTGCAATCCGACTCTGGTGTTTGAAGGCCTGTGAACCGCATTATCTGGTGTTCCCCCGTCATTCACGACAATCGCGCAATAAATGGGCGGGTTCCCGCGCATCGGCGGACCGGGTGCCGGCGCATCGAAACCGGATCACTCTGCCCCGGCCCCGCCCCTCGTGGCGCTGACCGGTCGTCATGACCCCGCCTCAGAAACAGGTTGGCGGGCTGTCATCCTCTGTGAAAGGCAGGGCTGGTGCGGGTGAGAGGACAAACCTCGAACCAAACCCGTGCTCAAGTAGCGCTCCGCGCGGTAGCACGACAAAAGTTGGTGCGGGCGGTGGGACTCGAACCCACACGGGGCTACGCCCCAACAGATTTTAAGTCTGGTATGTCTACCATTCCATCACGCCCGCATGCGCCGCACCATAGCCGCTGATCCCGGGGTGTAAATGGTCAGATGTCGCGGTCTTTGGGGCCAAGCGGTGCGCCTTCGGCCAGCAATGCGGCCTCCGACAGCCAGGGGTTGTTTTCCACCGCTTCGAGCAATTGCGCGCGGGCCTCGTCGATGCGGCCCAGGTTCATCAGGGTCAGGGCCCGGCCCGATTGCGCCGCGATGTGCAGGGGCTGCAGCCCCAGCGCAATATCCAGATCGACAAGTGCCGCTTCGTAGTCTTCCTGCAGGAAATGGATATAGGCGCGCTGGTTGAAACCTTCGGCATATGCGGGGCAATAGTCCGCCAGCCTGTCGAACTCCGCCAGCGCCCCGGCAAAATCATAGGAATCGCGCCGCCGCAGACCGGCGTCCAGCACCTCCTGCGCCGCCGCGTCGGGGGCGCGCAGCCAAACTTCCCACATTGCAGCCGAGGCCCGGCGCCCGTCAGTATAGGTCTTGGCGGCCTGGGATCTGGCGATGAGGTTCAGCATCTCGGACCGCACGTCAGGCGGCGCGGGACACTCCGCGATGGCCATCGCGGGCGACAGTGCCAGTGCAAGGATCAACATGCGCATGGCCTAAGAATGGTTCAGATTGGCCTTCCGTCAAGCACCATCCGCCAGCATCGTCTCTTTCACCGCCTCCATCGCCACATAGGTCGAGGTGTTTGACACATGCGGCAGGCTTGATATCGTCTCGCCAAGGAACTTGCGATAGGCGGACATGTCAGGCGTCCGCACCTTGAGCAGGTAATCGAAATGGCTTGCGATCATATGGGCCTGCTCGATCTCGGGCACCTTGGCCACTGCCGCATTGAAGGCGCGCAGGGCGGCCTCCCGGGTGTCGTTGAGCCGCACCTCGACAAAGGCGACGTGATCAAGGCCCAGACGGATCGGGTCGAGCAGGGCGCGATAGCCGATGATCACCCCGGTTTCCTCCAGCCGGCGCAGGCGGGCCTGGGTGGGTGATTTGGACAGGCCGATGCGCTTGGCAAGGTCGGTGATGCTGATGCGGCCGTCCTCGGCCAGGACCGAGAGAATCGATCTGTCAAAGCGATCCAGTTCGAATGTGTCACTTTTCACTTCGCGCCCCCCTCAATTGCCGCAAATCGCATCGTGGAAATCCGATTATAAGTCAAAAGGCCCTGCAAGGATACGATATACTTGGCAGATGATCTGATGGAGGAACCCATGACCGTTCAGAATGCCCCCTCACTGCGCCACCGCATCGACGCAGGCATGTATGCCGACCCCCAGGCCGTTCTGGACGGGCTGATCGACAGCGCCAGCCTCAGCGACGAGGCGCGCGCCGCCATCAGCGCCGATGCCGCAGGTCTGGTCCGCGACATCCGCAGCACCACCGCGCCCGGCCTGATGGAGGTCTTTCTGGCCGAATATGGCCTGTCCACCGACGAAGGTGTCGCCCTGATGTGTCTGGCCGAGGCACTGCTGCGGGTGCCGGACGCGGATACCATCGACGCGCTGATCGAGGACAAAATCGCGCCCAGCAACTGGGGCCGCCACATGGGCCATTCCACCTCTTCGCTGGTCAATGCCTCCACCTGGGCGCTGATGCTGACGGGCCGTGTGCTGGACGATGATCAGCCCGGCCCGGTGCGCCACCTGCGCGCCGCGATCAAACGCCTGGGCGAACCGGTGATCCGCACCGCCGTTTCCCGCGCGATGAAGGAAATGGGCCGCCAGTTCGTGCTGGGCGAGGACATCGAAGCCGCGATGAAACGCGCGGCAGGGATGGAGAAGAAGGGCTTCACCTATTCCTATGACATGCTGGGCGAGGCCGCGCGCACCGAGCGCGACGCGAAACGCTATCATCTGAGCTATTCCCGCGCGATTTCGGCCATCGCAACCGCCTGCACAGATGAGGACATCCGCAAGAACCCCGGCATTTCGGTCAAGCTGTCGGCGCTGCATCCGCGCTATGAGGTGGCGCAGGAAGAGGCGGTGATGAACGAGCTGGTGCCGCGCCTGCGGGCGCTGGCGCTGCTGGCAAAATCCGCCGGCATGGGGCTGAACGTCGATGCGGAGGAAGCCGACCGGCTGGCCCTGTCGCTGGAAGTGATCGAGCGCGTCATGTCGGAGCCTGCGCTGGCAGGCTGGGACGGGTTCGGCATCGTGGTACAGGCCTTTGGCCCCCGTGCGGGCACGGTGATCGACGCGCTTTACGAGATGGCGCAGAAATATGACCGCAGGATCATGGTGCGTCTGGTCAAGGGCGCCTATTGGGACACCGAGATCAAGCGCGCCCAGGTGGACGGGGTAGACGGCTTTCCCGTCTTCACCCAGAAGGCCGCGACCGATGTCAGCTATATCGCCAATGCGCGCAAGCTGCTGGGCATGACCGACCGGATCTATCCCCAGTTCGCCACCCACAACGCGCATACCGTTGCCGCCGTGCTGCATATGGCAAAGGACAAGGAAACCTTCGAGTTCCAGCGCCTGCACGGCATGGGCGAGACACTGCACACGCTGGTGATGGACAAGCACAAGACCCGCTGCCGCATCTATGCGCCCGTCGGCGCGCACCGCGATCTGCTGGCCTATCTCGTGCGGCGGCTGCTGGAGAACGGCGCCAACTCCAGCTTCGTGAACCAGATCGTGGACGAGGATGTGCCGCCCGAGGTCGTGGCCGCCGACCCCTTTGCGCAGCTGGGCCGCACCAATGTCGCGATCCCGAAGGGGCCGGAGGTGTTCCTGCCCCATCGCCGGAACGCGCGGGGCTTCGATCTGTCACACGCCCAGACCCTGACCGAGGTGGAGGAGGCGCGCGCGCCCTTCCTGTCGCACCACTGGGAAGCAGCCCCCCTGATCGCGGGCAAGGCAGCGCCGGAAAAGCCGATGGCGGTGACCAACCCGGCCCTGCCCGATGCCTCCCCCGGCACGGTGCGCCATGCGTCGAAGGCCGATGTGGCGACGGCGCTGGATAACGCCGCCCCCTGGGACGCTCCGCTGGAGGAACGCCGCCGGGTGCTGATGAAAGCCGCCGACCTGATCGAGGAAAACTATGGCGAGATCTTTGCCCTGCTGGCCCGCGAGGCGGGCAAGGGCCTGCCGGATTGTGTGGCGGAAATGCGCGAGGGGGTCGATTTCCTCTACTACTACGCCGGACAGGCGATGAACGAACCGCCCGCAGGCATCTTCACCTGTATTTCGCCCTGGAACTTTCCCATGGCGATCTTCACCGGGCAGATCGCTGCGGCACTGGCGGCGGGCAACGGCGTGCTGGCGAAACCGGCGGAGCAGACACCGCTGGTTGCGCATCTGATCGTGCAGCTGCTGCACCGCGCCGGGGTGCCGGAAACCGCGCTGCAACTGCTGCCCGGTGGTGGCGACGTGGGCGCGGCCCTGACCGGTGATGCGCGCGTGAACGGTGTGGCCTTCACCGGCTCCACCGCCACGGCGATGCGCATCCGCGCCAATATGGCCGAACATTGCGCCCCCGGCACCCCGCTGATCGCGGAAACCGGCGGGCTGAACGCAATGATCGTGGACAGCACTGCATTGCCCGAACAGGCGGTGCAGGCGATTGTCGAAAGCGCCTTCCAATCGGCGGGCCAGCGCTGTTCCGCGCTGCGGTGCCTTTATGTGCAGGAGGACATTGCCGAGGAATTCACCAGGATGCTGATCGGCGCGATGCAGGCGCTGAACATGGGTGATCCCTGGCAGCTGTCCACCGATGTCGGCCCGGTCATCGACGAGGCCGCGCGCAAGGGGATCGCGAATCACATCGCCGCCGCCCGTGCCGAGGGGCGGGTGATTGCCGAGCTGACCGCGCCCCAGGGCGGCACCTATATCGCGCCCACCATCATCAGTGTGAAGGGCATTGCCGATCTGGAGCGCGAAATCTTCGGCCCGGTGCTGCATCTGGCGACCTTCAGGAGCGGTGATCTGGACAAGGTGATCGACGCGATCAACGCCACCGGCTACGGGCTGACCTTCGGCCTGCACACCCGCATCGACGACCGGGTGCAGCATGTGTCCGAACGGATCGAGGCGGGCAACATCTATGTCAACCGCAACCAGATCGGGGCGATTGTCGGCAGCCAGCCCTTTGGGGGCGAGGGGCTGTCGGGCACCGGGCCAAAGGCGGGCGGGCCGAACTACCTGCCGCGCTTCAGCGCGCCGGATGTGCAGCAGCGTGACGGCACCTGGGACAAGGCGCAGGACAAGCTGCCCGCCCTGCCGCCACATGGCACCTATAAACCGATCGAGACCCTGTCGATGCCGGGGCCAACGGGCGAATCCAACCGCCTGTCCACCCTGCCCCGGCCTGCGCTGCTCTGCATGGGTCCGGGCACGGAGGTCGCGGCGGCCCAGGCCCGCGCGGTGGAGGCCCTGGGCGGCGTTGCCGTGCAGGCCAGCGGCCGGATCGACCCGGCGGCGCTGACGGACGGTCCCGGCTATGGCGGTGTTCTGTGGTGGGGTGACGCAGATACAGGCCGCGCCATCGAACAGGCCTTGTCAAAGCGCAAGGGGCCGATCACGCCGATGATCCCCGGCCTGCCCGACCCCGCCCGCGTGCGCGCCGAGCGTCACGTCTGCGTGGACACCACCGCATCGGGCGGCAATGCGCAGCTTCTGGGTGCGGCGACCTGAACAATCAGGACCGGGCGATTTCCATTGCCCGGTCCACCGCCAGTTGCGGTGAAGACAATATCGGCACGGTCACGTCCGCCAAATAATCCGCAGCCCCCATCATGGAAGCCTGGGCAAGGACCACCGCACTGATGTCGGGGGTCTCCGACAGCGCCTGCCGGATACGCGCCGCGATTGCGCGGGAGAATGCCGCTGTCTGTCCCGCCTCGAACAGCGGCCAGACCCCGGCGCAGAGCAGCAGTTCCTGCTGCACCTTCCGGTCCAGCTCTGACGCGGCGCGCTCCAGCAAGTCGCAGGTCGCCCGGCGGGTGCTTTCAAGGCAAAGCACCACCAATATCCTGCCGCCAAGCTTTGCCGCGCTCTCCATCAGTGGCCGGTCGATGCGCAACAGACGTGGATCGGCCTGCGCCATATCGTCAATGAGCGGCCCCAGGGTCGAACAGGTGCACAACACCGAACCCGCATCACCAAGTGCCGCGACGGCCTGCCGCAGATCGGCGCGCGCGGCCTCGGCCCCCTCCTCGCGCGCCTGCGCCAGCAGGTCAGCCCTCACCACATGATGGACAACGCCCTGAAACCCTGCCTTTGCGAACAAGGCGTCGAAAGTCGCGATATGGACATCGGCGGTATGCAGGCAGGTGATCTTCATCGCGGCGGTCTTTCGTTTTGCGGCAGGCAACACCACTTGACCCGGCCTGTGCAATGGCAAATTGTGCGGCCATGTTTCCGATACGTGATCATAACCCTTCCGGGCGCACGCCCTATGTGACCTACGCGCTGATGATCCTGAACATCGGGATCTTCCTGAGTTATGTGCCGATCCTGTCTGACCCGCGCGAGATCAACCTGTTTTTCTCAAACTATGCGCTGATCCCGGCGCAGGTTACGGATGGCGGCGGTCTGAGCGGGCTGTTCACCTCGATGTTCCTGCACGCAGGCTGGATGCATCTGGCCGGGAACATGCTGTTTCTGTGGATCTATGGCGACAATGTCGAAGACGAGATGGGCCATATCCCCTATCTGTTGTTCTATCTCGCCTGCGGCACCGCCGCAGGCCTGGCGCAGGTGCTGTTTGAACCCGGCTCATGGGTGCCGATGGTGGGCGCATCCGGTGCCATCGCGGGTGTGATGGGCGGCTATCTGCTGCTGTTCCCCAAGGCCAAGATCGACATCCTGATCATCTTTATCGTGTTTTTCCGCATCTTTCCGATCCCGGCCTGGATCATCCTGATCCTGTGGTTCGCGATGCAATTCATCGGCGGCATGGGGGCGACGCCCGAAACCGGCGGCGTGGCCTATTGGGCGCATGCGGGCGGGTTCATTGTCGGGCTCGCGCTGACCCTGCCGCTGTGGCTGCGCCGGGGCGGTTTCAGCTTCTGGTCCCGGACCGAGGGCCACCCGCCGCATCCTGCTGCGACCTATCCGACCGTTCGCAGCCGCATTCCCAGGGTCAAGCGGCAATGAGCGCGGATCCAATGGATATCACCGCGTCCTGCCATTGCGGCGCGGTCCAGCTTGAGGCGCATCTGCCCGGCGGGCTGGCAGATACCGGGCGCTGCACCTGCTCTTTCTGCGCGCGCAGACAGGCGGCGGCGGTGACCGCCACAACCGCATCGGTCAAAGTGACGAAGGGCGCGGCAAACCTGACGCTCTACACATGGAACACCGGGACCGCGAAGCATTATTTCTGCAAGACCTGCGGCATCTACATGTACCATCAGAGGCGGTCCGATCCTGCGCAATGCGGCGTGAACCTGGGCTGCATCAAAGGGGTCAAGACCTGGGAACACGAGCCTGTCAAATGGACAGATGGCGTGAACCACCCTTCAGACCGCCGCTGAAGGCCGCCCGTCTCAGCCGCGGATGGCTTTGGCGAAATTGCTGAAAATCGCTTCGTTGCCGCAGATGATTTCGCCGTTCTCCAGCACATCGCCCGCAGGGTCGAGCGGCTCAACCAGCCCGCCCGCTTCCTTGACGATCAACAGCCCTGCCGCAAGATCCCAGGCGTTCAGACGGCGTTCCCAATAGCCGTCATAGCGACCGGCGGCCACATAGGCGAGGTCCAGCGCAGCCGATCCCCAGCGCCGCACACCGGCGCAAACCGGCATCAACCGGCCCAGATCCTTGAGCGTCGCGGGCAGGTCGGAGCGACCGCCAAAGGGCAGACCGGTGGCAAAGATGCTTTCGATCATGCGGCTGCGCCCCGAGACCCGCAGGCGGCTCTCGTTCATCCAGGCCCCGGCACCTTTTTCGGCAAAGAACATCTCATCCTTGGCGGGATCAAAAACCACCCCGGCCACGATCTGACCTTTGTGTTCCAGCCCGATGGAAATCGCCCAATGCGGCAGACCGTGCAGGAAGTTGGTGGTGCCATCCAGCGGATCGACAATCCAGCGGCGCGTCGGGTCTTGCCCGGCTTCCTCGCCGCCCTCTTCGGCCAGCCAGCCATAGGTCGGGCGTGCGCCCATCAATTCTTCCTTGAGGGTCTTTTCCGCGTTCAGATCGGCGCGGCTGACGAAATCGCCTGCGCCCTTCACGGAAACCTGCAGGTTCTCAACTTCGCGGAAGTCCTTGATCAGCCCGCGCCCCGCCTTGCGTGCCGCCTTGATCATGATGTTGAGATTCGCACTGCCAACCATGTTGTGCCCCTTAGATGGATCAGGCGCTGCGTATATGCGTCACGTGACAGAAAGCCAAGGGGCAGATCGCCCGGAAAGCCCGCACAGCTTGTGACGTGTGATCACCCTTGCCTTTGCGGTTGAATGCCACAGGGTAGGGGCAGCAAGAAAACGGAGAGACTCATGAGTTCACAAATGCAGCAAATCGTTCTGGCAAGCCGCCCTGACGGCGCCCCCGGTCACGACAACTTCCGGCTGGAAACATCCGATATGCCGACACCGGGCGCGGGCGAGATCCTGGTCAAGGTGGCTTACATGTCGCTCGATCCCTATATGCGGGGCCGGATGGACGACGCCAAATCCTATGCCGCGCCCGTCCCGCTGGGCGGCAAGATGGAAGGTGGCAGCGTTGGCCATGTGATCGCCTCCAACGCCGACGGCTTTGCCGAAGGGGACGCGGTGTTCGGCCCGTTTGGCTGGGCCAGCCATGCTGTCGCCGACGCGCGGATGTGCCGCAAGCTGAACCCGGATCTGGCACCGATCACCACAGCGCTGGGCGTGCTGGGCATGCCCGGGTTCACCGGCTGGTACGGGCTGAACGAAATCGGGAAGCCAAAAGCGGGTGAAACCCTGCTGGTTGCCGCGGCAACCGGGCCGGTGGGGTCGATGGTCGGCCAGCTGGCCAAGGCAAAGGGCCTGCGCGCCGTGGGGGTCGCGGGCGGCCCCGACAAGCGCAAACTGGCGACCGAAACTTTCGGCTTTGACGCCTGCGTCGATCACCGCGCGCATGACACCGTATCCGACCTGCGCGACGCGCTGAAGGAGGCTGCCCCCGACGGGATCGACGTCTATTTCGAGAACGTGGGCGGGCCCGTGCTGGAGGCCACCTTGCCCCAGATGAACCGCTTTGGACGCATCCCGCTGTGCGGCATGATCGCCTGGTACAATGCAGGCGGGCTGGGTGACGGCGCCAGCAGCCAGGGCCTGACCGGGCCGAAGCTGTGGCGGACGCTGCTGGTCAATCACCTGACCGTCACCGGCTTCATCATCGCCAACCACTGGGACCGCTACGGCGAATTCCTGACCGAGGTCGCCCCCATGGTCGCGGACGGCCGGGTGAAATACGAGGAAGACATCACAGAGGGGCTGGAGAACGCGCCGCAGGCCTTCATGGATATGCTGCGGGGCGGCAACACCGGCAAGACGATCGTGAAGGTCGGCTGAACCGGGCGAAGGTGGGCGCGCCGCCCACCTTCCCTTTCCGCGCGGCGGCCTCAGGCCGATTGCAATTTGCGCGCTTCCTGACCGGCCAGGCCAAGCAGTTTCTTCATATAGGGTTTTTCCAGATCATCCGTCCGCACCGCGGCATAGAGCCTGCGGGTGATCCCGTCCTTTGTCAGGGGCCGGGTGACGTAATCGGAACTGTATTTCACTTCCCGCACCACCCAATCGGGCAAGACGGCCACCCCCCGGTTGGAGGCCACCAGCAACAGGATCACCGCCGTCAGCTCCACCTGCCGGATCGCGACGGGTTCCACCTTGGCCGGGATCAGCAACTGGCTGAACACATCCAGCCGGGACCGTTCCACCGGATAGGTGATCAGCGTTTCACTGCGGAAATCCGCGGCTTCGACAAAGGGTTTCGTGGCCAGCGGATGGGTGCTGGCCGCGACAAAGACCGCTTCGTAATCGAAAAGCTCCACAAACTCGACACCCGGAAGGTCCTCGGGATCGGAGGACACCACCAGATCGACCTCTTCGCGCAGCAATGCGGGCAAGGCGTCAAAGGCGAGGCCGGGGCGGATGTCCACATCCACATCCACAAAGCTGCGGCGGAATTGCTCCAGCACCGGGAACAGCCATTCAAAACAGGCATGGCATTCAATGGCGATGTGCATCCGCCCCGTGCTGCCCGCGCGCAGGCCGGAGAATTCATCCTGCAGGGCCTGAACCTGCGGCAGCACCTGCTGGGCCAGCTTGAGCAGCCGCTGACCCGCAGGCGACAGTTTCAGCGGCTTCGAGCGGCGCACAAACAATTCCACCCCCGCCTGATCCTCCAGCCCCTTGACCTGATGGGACAGCGCCGACTGGGTGATGTTCATCATCTCTGCAGCCCGGGCCAGACCGCCCGCTTCATGAATGGCCTGAATGGTGCGCAGATGACGGAATTCGATGTGCATGTGAGGCGGAACTCATGTTGAAGATGAAAGTTATGAATTTGTCTCACATCAATATTCATGAAACAAGATGCCAACACGTTATTCAAAGGATACCGACATGGCCACGCCCAAAGTTTCTTTCGAAGTCTTTCCACCGCGCACGGTGGATGCGGCTTTCAAGCTGTGGGACACCGCACAGGCGCTGGCACCGCTGGCACCGCGCTTTTTCTCGGTGACCTATGGCGCAGGCGGCACGACCCGTGACCTGACCCATGACGCGGCCCATGTGCTGCGCCGGACATCCGGCCTGCCGGTTGCGGCACATCTGACCTGCGTCGGGGCCAGCAAGGCGGAAACCATGGAAGTGGCTGACAGCTTTGCCAGGATCGGCGTGACGGACATCGTGGCGCTGCGCGGCGATCCTGCCGACGGGGCCAGCACCTTTACCCCCCACCCCGAGGGGTTCCAGGACAGCTGCGAGCTGATCACGGCGCTGGCCGAAACCGGCAAGTTCAACATCCGTGTCGGCGCCTACCCCGACCCGCACCCCGAATCGACCAGCCAGGAGGCCAACATCGAATGGCTCAAGCGCAAGTTCGATGCCGGTGCAAAAGAGGCGATGACACAGTTCTTTTTCGAGGCCGAGACATTCCTGCGCTTCCGCGATGCCTGCGCCAAGGCGGGGATCGACAAGCCGATCACCCCCGGCATCCTGCCCATCGTGAACTGGAAATCGGCCCGCAATTTCGCCCAGCGCTGCGGCACGCCGGTTCCGGCTTGGCTCGACGATGCCTTTGCCAAGGCGGAACGGGATGACCGGACAAGCCTGCTGGCCACATCCCTGTGCACCGAAATGTGCAGCGACCTGATCGACGAGGGCGTCGAGAACCTGCATTTCTACACGCTGAACCGCGCCGATCTGACCCGCGATGTCTGCCGCGCACTTGGCGTCACGCCTCAGGTCACCCTGGAAGACGTCGCGTAACGTTTGCGCCCGGTCCCGGTGGCCCGCTACCATCTCCGGCAGAGCCCTGCCGGAGATTTTTCATGCCCAAGATAGCCCAAAGTCCCGAAGAACTGCTGACCCAGCAAGAGGCCCTGAAACTATCAGGGCTTGAGTTCATGCAGGCGATTCTGGATGGCACCAATCCCGGCCCCCCGATCGGTGCCACCATGGGGTATAGGCTGCATGCGGTCGAAGATGGCCGCGTCGTGTTCCGGGGCGCGCCTGAATTCAATGTGACAAACCCGATGGGAACGGTCCACGGCGGCTGGTACGGCACCCTGCTGGACAGCGCCATGGCCTGCGCGGTGATGACGAAGGTCCCGGCGGGATCGGTCTATACCACCCTGGAATACAAGGTGAATATCCTGCGCAGCATCCCCCTGGGATTGCAGATTGATTGCATCGGCCTTGCCGATCATGTGGGCCGCTCCACCGGGGTCGCCCATGGCGAGATCAGGGGCGTCGAGGATGGCAAGCTCTATGCCACCGGTTCGACCACCTGCATCGTGATGAAGATCGCCTGACGCCAGCCACACGCGCCGGAAAATTGGAATTTTCCGGGTCGGATTTTTCCAAAAATCCGCCACCGCTCCCGGCTAGGAAGTGCTTTGCACGTAGGGGCCTGCATGATGGCCAAGCCGGGTTCCCAGGGCCTGCGAACGGCTGTGGAGGCTGACATGCAGTCTTTCCGACGGGTCCAGCCCGATCCTGCGCCGCCTGCGGGTGACCAGCAATTTGCCATACCCCCGGAATGTCCCCTGCGACGGGGCAAGCGGGTCCTGGACAAATCTGTCCTGCCACCCCGGCGGCAGGGGCAGCCCCCGCGCCTCAAGCTTTGACAGCATCCAGACCAGAGGAATATTGGCCAGGGGTCGTGCCGCCTCGAACCCGCCAAGATGCCCGCCCACGTCGCCATGGGTGCCCGGGAACCAGACCTGCTCGACCCGCCCGGAGTACCCCTCGGGAGTGGTCCAGAGCACCGGCGCATAGGCCACCCGCGTCTCGTCATGGGCCAGGGCGTGGTATCCGTGCAGCACATCGGCACCGAGCTCATGATTGTGAAACCCGTGCACCTTCCGGGACAAACGCCACAGGACGGGCGCATTCAGCCCCAGTGACTTTACCGTATCCCAGATGGCAATCGTGTCGATTTCCACGCCCTGGTGGCAATATGCGGCGCTGAAGGCGCGCGCTTCCGCACTGGCCGGGTTGGTTTCATAATGACGATAGGCGGTGCGCACCGCCTCTTTCGTGCTGTGATTGGGGCGCAGCAGGCCGACCATGTTCATGACCCCGGCCAGCGACCGCACCGCATAGGCGCCGCGCGAATAGCCGAGCAGAAAGATGCGGTCCCCGGGGCGGTAGCGGGCCGAAAGCCAGCCATAGGCCCGCCTGATCTGCCGGTTGATCCCCCGCCCCGCGATCACATCCCAGATCGAGCGCCAATGAGTCCATTGCAGCCCCGGCTCATAATAAAGCGACAGCGCGCTTCTGGTCTCCTTGAGCAACCCATAGGCCTGCCCGGCGTTGGTCCTGCTGGCCGGTTCAAGCGACGACAGGGTGCCGTCCAGAACGATCACATGGATGGCGCGCTGAGGTGGTGCCCCTTCGGCTTCATTCTGCGGCGATCTTGGCACCGTTCAACATCTCCCAGACCCGGTGCGGCGTGAATGGCATATCCGCCTGACGCACCCCCTGCTCCCAGAGCGCATCCTGAACCGCATTGGCAACCGCGGCCAGCGCGCCGACTGTGCCCGCCTCGCCGCAACCCTTCATTCCCATGACATTGGCCGTGGATGGCACCGGCTCGGACACAAAGCTGATATTGGGAAGGTCGGCGGCACGGGGCAAGGCATAGTCCATGAACGATGCCGTGAGCAGCTGGCCATCCTCGTCATAGACCACACGTTCCTGGATCGCCTGGCCAATGCCCTGGGCGACACCGCCATGCACCTGCCCTTCGGCCAGCATCGGATTGATAAGATTACCAAAATCATCGACGACCGTATAACGTTCGGTGATCACGACACCGGTCTCCGGATCGACGACGACCTCTGCCACATGCGCCCCGTTGGGAAAGCTGCGCGCTTCCAGCGTCGCGCGTTCGTGATGGGTCAGCAGGTCGTCACGCCCCTTCGCACGGGCCATTTCGGCCACCTCCAGCATGGTTGGCGTCATGTTCGACCCCTCCGCGCGGAAGCGTTCATCGTCAAAGCTGATCTCGCTTGCGGCCACGCCCATTTCCTCGGCCAGAAAGGCGGTGAATGCCCTTGTGATCGCCGTCACGGTGGCCAATGTGGCGTTGTTCTGCGTGGTGACAGAGCGCGACCCGCCCGTGCCGCCGCCCTGAGCGATCAGGTCACTGTCACCCTGCACCACGTCAATCAGTTCGGCGGGAATACCTGTCTGATCCGACAGGAACTGCGCATAGACCGTTTCATGGCCCTGCCCGTTCGACTGCGTGCCGACCAGAATCGTCACGCGGCCATTGTCCTCGAACACCACCTTGGCGCCTTCGGAAGGGTCGCCCAGAATGCTCTCGATGTAATAGCACAGCCCCTGCCCCCGCAGCAGGCCATTTTCCGCATCCGCCGCCTTGCGCGCCGCGAAACCATCGCGGTCGGCCTCCCGGGCGACGCGGGTCAGCAGGCGATTGAAATCGCCCACGTCATAGGTTTCTCCGGTCGCGGACCTGTAGGGGAACTGGTCGGGCTTGATGAAGTTGATCCGGCGCAATTCCCAGGGGTCGATACCCAGCTCCCGCGCCGCACGGTCCATCAGACGCTCCAGCACATAGATCGCCTCGGGCCGTCCGGCCCCGCGATAGGCGTCCACCGGCACGGTGTTGGTGTAATACCCCTCGGCCTGCAACCAGGTGGTCTGAACGTCATAGACCCCCATCAGAACGCGGCTGAAGAGGGTTGTCTGGATATGCTGGGCAAACTGCGAGTTATAGGCCCCGAGGTTGCAGCGGGTCTTTACCCGATAGGCGGTGATGCGGTTGTCGGCATCAAAGGCGAATTCCGCAAGGCTGGTCAGGTCGCGCCCGCCATTGTCGCTCAGCATCGCCTCGGTCCGGTCCGACATCCAGCGCACCGGACGGCCCAGCGCCCGCGCCGCCTGGGCGACGCAGAAATATTCGTTGTAGGTCATCGACTTCATGCCAAAGCCGCCGCCGGTATCGGGGTTGGTCACCCGCACCTGCGCGTCCTCCAGTCCAAAGGCAGACTTGAGAAACTCCTTGTGCACCCAGACGCCCTGCGCATTGTTGGCGACATGCAGACGCCCGTCCTGCCATTCCGCATAGCAGCCGCGCGGCTCCATCGAATTGACGATGATACGGTTGTCTTCCACATCGAGGGCAACGGTCCGCGCCGCCGCGTCAAAGGCCGCCTGCGTCGCCGCTTCGTCGCCCATGCCCCAATCAAAGGCCCTGTTGTCGGGCGCCTCCGCGTGCAGCGTCTCGCCGCCCGGATGCAGGTCTGTCTTGGCAGGCAGATCGTCAATGTCGAGCATGACAAGCTCGGCCGCATCGCGCGCCTGCGCCAGCGTCTCCGCGATCACCACGGCGACGGGTTCGCCGACATATCTGACCCTGTCCCTGGCCAGCATCGGACGCAGGGGCGCCGCACCTTTGGTGCCGTCCCGGTTCTCCACCACCGCACCGGACATCGAAATATCCATGCCCGCCGCTTCCAGATCGGCGCAGGTCAGGATCAGGTGAACCCCCTCTGACTGCGCAGCATCCGAGACATCCAGCTCACTGATCACACCATGCCCGACCGAAGAGCGCAGGAAATAGGCATGCAACGCCCCTTCCGGCGCGATGTCATCCACATAGCGCCCTTCGCCCATGAGAAACCGCATGTCTTCGGTACGCTTGACCGGTTGGCTTTTTCCGAATTTATCCATGATCGGTCCCCTTGGTGTGTCTGTCGGTGAAACAGATATAGGACAGATATGGGTTGTCCAGCCCAACCCGCACCCCGACACCGGCAGCGCATGAGATGCCAAGGGCACAGAGAAGTATTGGGGCAAAAAGAAGCAAAAAGTCAGGATAATCCTGACCTTCCCGGCCCAATCCGGCCTGGCGGTACAGGCCGGAACGCCGATGGCCGTGCATGAAGAAGCGCTCCGGTGTGCGAGGTCAGCGAGTTTTGACCTTTACGTCATCAGCTGGCCCAGAATGGCAAACCGGGCTTTCGCGCAGGATGTGGCAAAAGGCAGGTTTGAGCCCAGAGTGACGCTAAAAGCAAGCCGGGCCAGCGCCTGCCCGGGGTGGGCGATGCTGACCTTGGTTCATGCCACTTTATTTCTGAACCGTGATGAATCCTAACGAGGGAACAACTAGCCTCACCAAATCGCCTACCCGACCGGCGGGCAGGCGATGGCCCGGCGCCTTCGGCTTGTTCCGGGCCTGGGTGCTCATGTTTGAT
>NZ_JARAMM010000014.1:0-112740 GCF_028807335.1 Sulfitobacter sp. PR48
CAAATCGCCTACCCGACCGGCGGGCAGGCGATGGCCCGGCGCCTTCGGCTTGTTCCGGGCCTGGGTGCTCATGTTTGATGGCAACAAAGTCCCGCTTGTCGGACCTTGACCCACACCGCTCCATAAGCCCTGCCTGGGTCAGAAATGCCTGACGTTTGCACCAATATTGAGTGACGACGCCCCTTGGCAAGATTCAACAAAACCAGTCCCGTTGAGGCAAAGATGCCCGATGTGCCACAAAGGGTATCGGTCCGGCCCATGTTGCCGCCGGGATCGGGGCACGTTTCGCCCCGCGCGCAGAAGCCTCGTACCGCCACCCTTTCCCTTCACCGCATCCTCCGCTAGATCAGCATCCAAACGACGACAGGATGGATCAGCATGGCCCTCGACAAGACATTCAACGCCCAGGACGCCGAAAAGCGCCTCTATGCCGCCTGGGAAAAGGCCGGTGCCTTCAAGGCCGGTGCCAATGCCCGCGAAGGTGCCGAAACCTTCTCCATCATGATCCCGCCGCCCAATGTCACCGGCGTGCTGCACATGGGCCATGCCTTCAACAATACCTTGCAGGACATCCTGATCCGCTGGCACCGGATGCGCGGGCATGACACGCTCTGGCAGCCGGGGCAGGACCATGCGGGCATCGCCACCCAGATGGTCGTTGAACGCAAGCTGGCCGAGACCCAGCAACCCTCGCGCCGTGAAATGGGGCGCGAGGCCTTTCTGGAAAAGGTCTGGGAATGGAAATCCGAATCCGGCGGCACGATCATCGAACAGCTCAAGCGGCTCGGTGCCTCCTGCGACTGGTCGCGCAACGCCTTCACCATGTCCGGCGCCCCCAACGCCCCCGAGGGCGAAGAGGGCAATTTCCACGATGCGGTCATCAAGGTCTTCGTGGACATGTACAACAAGGGCCTGATCTACCGCGGCAAGCGGCTGGTGAACTGGGACCCGCATTTCGAAACCGCGATCTCCGATCTCGAAGTCGAGAACATCGAAGTCGACGGCCACATGTGGCACTTCAAATACCCGCTCGCGGGCGGCGCCACCTATACCTATGTGGAAAAGGACGAAGACGGGAATGTCCTCTTCGAGGAAGAGCGCGACTATATCTCCATCGCCACCACGCGCCCCGAAACCATGCTGGGCGATGGCGCGGTGGCGGTTCATCCATCGGATGAACGTTATGCGCCAATTGTCGGAAAACTCTGCGAAATCCCGGTGGGGCCGAAAGAACACCGCCGCCTGATCCCGATCATCACCGATGAATATCCCGACAAGAATTTCGGCTCCGGCGCGGTCAAGATCACCGGTGCCCATGACTTCAACGACTACGAAGTCGCCAAGCGCGCGAAGATCCCGATGTACAACCTCATGGACACCAAGGGCGCGATGCGCGCCGATGGCAAGCCCTATGCCGAGGAGGCCGCCGTCGCCCAGGCCATCGCCAATGGCGAACAGGACTTCACCGAGGCTGACATCGCCGCCATGAACCTCGTGCCGGAAGCCTATCGCGGGTTGGACCGTTTCGAGGCCCGCAAGCGCGTGGTCGCGGACATCACCGCCGAGGGCCTTGCCGTGATGATCCCCGGCCCCATCGACGACAGCGACGGGCGGGTTTGCTCTGCCACCGACGACATTCCGCTGGTCGAGGCCAAGAAGATCATGCAGCCCTTCGGCGACCGCTCCAAGGTGGTGATCGAGCCGATGCTGACGGATCAGTGGTTCGTGGACACCAAAAAGATCGTCGGCCCCGCCATCGACGCCGTGCGCAATGGCGACGTGCAGATCCTGCCCGAGCAGGACAAGAAGGTCTATTTCCACTGGCTGGAAAACATCGAACCCTGGTGCATCTCGCGTCAGCTTTGGTGGGGGCACCAGATACCGGTTTGGTATGGGCCGAAAATGAACGGGATTTATCGCGAGCTAGGTGCTCTTGAGCCAATCTGCGCCGCAAGTGAAGAGGAGGCTATCGAAAAAGCTTCGAAAATCTACTCCGATACATGGCCCGGTACATTCGACATCACAATTGATAACAATCTTGTACCAAGTCAACGAATGGCTGAGGCCCAGCCATACCGTGGGCAGGAAGGGCAAGTAGAGTCTTACCATACGACTTTTACTCTTTCGCGCGACCCCGACGTCCTCGACACCTGGTTCTCCTCCGGTCTCTGGCCCATCGGCACGCTGGGCTGGCCCGAACAGACCGAGGAATTGCAAAAATACTTCCCCACCTCCGTCCTCATCACCGGCTTTGACATCATCTTCTTCTGGGTCGCCCGGATGATGATGATGCAATATGCCGTGGTCGACCAGAAACCCTTCGACACCGTCTATGTCCACGCGCTGGTGCGCGACGAGAAGGGCAAGAAGATGTCGAAATCGCTGGGCAATGTGCTCGACCCGCTGGAACTGATCGACGAATACGGCGCCGACGCCGTGCGCTTCACGCTGACCTCCATGGCCGCCATGGGGCGCGACCTGAAGCTGAGCACCGCGCGCATCGACGGCTACCGCAAGTTCGGCAACAAGATCTGGAACGCGACGGCCTTTGCCGAGCGTAACGGCGTGCTGGAGGTGCCGCACAGCGACACCCCCCCCGACACCACGCTGACAGTCAACAAATGGATCAAGGGCGAGATCGCCAAGACCCGCGAGGCTGTCGATGCGGCGCTGGCGCAGTACCGGTTCAACGACGCGGCCAACACGCTTTATGCCTTTGTCTGGGGCACCTTCTGCGACTGGTATCTGGAATTCACCAAGCCGATCTTTGACGGCGACGATGCGGCGGCCATCGCTGAGACACGCGCGACCTATGGCTGGGCGCTGGACCAGTGCCTGATCCTGCTGCACCCGATCATGCCCTTCATCACCGAGGAACTCTGGGGCCAGAAGGACCGCCCCGGCATGCTGGTGCACGCGGAGTGGCCGACCTATACCGCCGCCGCAATGGTGGATGCGCAGGCCGACGAGGAGCTGAACTGGGTGATCTCGCTGATCCAGAACATCCGCTCGGCGCGGGTGTCCATGGGCGTGCCCGGCAGCCTGAAGGTGCCGATGGTCTATACGGAAATCGACGCGGCAGGCCTGCTGGCATGGGAGCGCAACCAGGATCTGATCGCGCGGCGCGCCGGCGTCGAAAAACTTGAAAAAGTCGAGTCTTTCCCAAAGGGCACCGCCTCCATCCCGGCGCGCGCCGCGACGCTTGGCCTGCCGCTTGAGGGCATCATCGACATCGCGGCAGAAAAGGCCCGCCTGCAAAAGTCGCTGGACAAGCTGGCCAAGGAAATCGGCGGGCTCAGGGGACGCCTGAACAATCCCAGGTTCGCCGCCTCCGCCCCCGAAGAGGTCGTGGCCGAGGCCCAGGCCAACCTGGACGCCCGGCAGGAAGAGGCAGACCAGCTTCAGGCCGCCCTTGACCGGCTGGCGGAAATGGGCTGACCCCCTCTTTCATTGTTCCGGCAAATACACATGCGCGCGCCATCGCCCTGGCGCGCGCTTCATGTTTCCGGTGCCGCGGCTACTTGAAAACAGCGGGGCGTTTCCCGAATTCGGCCGCGACCACCTCCATCTGGTGCGGCTTGCCCAGCAGTTCGGCCTGCTCGCGCGATTCCGCCTCCAGAACCGCCGCCTCGCCGGCAACCTCCGCCAGTGAAATCAGCCGCTTGGCCGCGCGAATAGCCGAGGGGCTCTTGCCTGCGATGACCTCTGCCAGCGCCGTCGCCGCCGCCAGCGGGTCCTCGGCCACCTCGGTCACCAGCCCCCAGCGTTCTGCCTGTGCGGTGCCGATCGGCTCCGCCGTATAGGTCAACCGCCGCAGCACGTCGCTGCGCACCAGTTTCGGCAGCAGCACCATGCCGCCCATGTCCGGCACAATGCCCCATTTCATCTCCATCACCGCGAATTTCGCATCCGGTGCCGCAATCCTGATGTCCGCCCCCAGCGCCAGTTGCATGCCTGCGCCAAAGCAGACGCCGTGGATGGCGGCGATCACGGGGATCTCCATGCGGGACCAGACCATCGCGACCTCCTGCCACTGGTTCGTGGTGCCGTTGCCATGGCTGCGCGGCATCAGCAGTTCTGCCGGGTCCTTTCCGATCATGCCCGACAGGCCCGAAATGTCGATCCCGGCGCAGAAAGCCTTGCCCTCGCCGGAAAGCACGACACAGCGCGCCTCCGATGCCGCGACCTCGTTCCCGGCGGCGATCACCGCGTCGATCATCTCCTGATCCACGGCGTTCATCTTGTCCGACCGGGTCAGGCGGACAAAGGCGATGTGATTTTCATAGGTGATCGAAACGCGGCTCATGGCATCCTCCTGCAGGGTTTCGGACAGTAGAGCGCAAGCCGCGCCGCCGCGCCAGCCCAACGCTGCGGCACTCCGGAGCAGGGCTGCAGCGCGCACCCCCTTGCCCGGCGCGCCGACCGGGCCTATCAAACCACATGACAAACCATCGCCTCACCCCGCTTGCACATTCCCTGCCCGCCTCTGTCCCCTTTGTCGGGCCCGAAACCCAGGAACGTGCGCAAAAACGCCCCTTCACCGCCCGGCTGGGCGCGAACGAGAATGTCTTTGGCCCCTCGCCCCGCGCCCTTTCGGCCATGGCTGAAACCGGCCACTGGATGTATGGCGATCCCGAAAGCCACGATCTGCGCGCGGCCCTGGCCCGGCACCATGGCACGACGATGGAGAATATCGTGGTGGGCGAGGGCATCGACGGGCTGCTGGGCTATCTCGTGCGGCTTTTCGTGGCAGCCGGGGATGCGGTTGTCACCTCGGACGGCGCCTATCCGACCTTCAACTACCATGTCGCGGGTTACGGTGGCGCATTGCACAAGGTGCCTTACGTCGCGGATGGCGAAGACCCGGAAAGCCTTTTCGCCAGGGCGGCGGAAGTGGACGCCAAGCTGGTTTACATGGCCAATCCGGACAATCCGATGGGCAGCTGGCACCGGGGTGCCGATATTGCCGCCGCGATGAGCAATCTGCCCGAGGGCACGCTGCTGGTCCTGGACGAAGCCTATGTGGAAACGGCACCCGAAGGCACCGCGCTGCCGCTGCCTTTTGACGATCCGCGCGTCATCCGTATGCGCACCTTTTCAAAGGCTTACGGGCTGGCAGGCGCAAGGGTGGGCTATGCGCTCGGGGCGCCTGAACTGATCACCGCCTTCCACAAGGTCCGCAACCATTTCGGCATGAACCGCGCGGCACAGGCCGGTGCGCTGGCGGCACTGGAGGATCCGGACTGGCTGGCCCATGTGCAGGCCGAAATCGCCGCCGCCCGTGACCGGATCGCGCAGATCGCAGGCCGACACGGGCTGACACCGCTGCCTTCGGCGGCGAACTTCGTCACCATAGATTGCGGTCGGGATCACGCCTTTGCCAAGGCTGTGCTGGACGGTCTGGTTGCGCGCGGCATCTTTGTGCGCATGCCCTTCGCGGCCCCACAGAACCGCTGTATTCGCGTCAGCTGCGGCACGCCTGCAGATCTCGATGCCTTTGCCGCAGCGCTGCCGGGCGCGCTGGCGGATGCAGAAAAGGGCTGACTCGGCGCAATCGGCATATATACTTGATCACGATCAAGCTGCGAGAGACCGATGCGCGAGCCCCACGACCGTCCCGCTGCCCCGAACTACACTCAGGCCTGCATCGTGATGTTCGGCGTCAATCTGGCGTGGGTGCTGATGGCGATCTGGGCAATCTGGGGCCTGATCGCGGCAGCGGTTCTGGGCTGGATGGTGAACAAGGTGATTGATCGCATCGCCGCGACACGGCAATAGGGGCGCGCGCGGCCATCGCGCCCCAGACACCCTTTCGAAAGGCCTGCCTCATGTCCTCCAGCCTCCGCATCGTGCTTTCCAGCGATCATGCCGCCATCAACCTGCGCCGCGCCGTTGCCGCCCATGTCACATCGCGTGGCCATGAGGTGGTCGACATCGGCCCCGAGACGCCCGCGAGCACGCATTACCCCGACCACGGTGCCGCCGCCGCGCGGCATGTGACGTCAGGCGATTGCGCGCTGGGGATCGTGCTTTGCGGCACCGGCCAGGGGATCATGATGGCAGCGAACAAGGTGGCCGGGATTCGTTGCGGCGTCTGTTCTGACGTCTTCTCGGCCCGGATGATCCGCGCGCATAACGATGCCAACATGCTGGCCCTGGGGGCGCGGGTGATCGGCGATGGCGTCGCGCTCGACATTGTCGATGCGTTTCTCGACACCGCCTTCGAAGGCGGACGCCATGCCACAAGGGTCGACCTGATCATGGCGCTGGAAGGTTAGGCGCCTGCGATCACATCTGCTGCCGCCTCCAGCGCGCCGGGGCCGTGTTCGATCTTCATTGCGCGCATGCCGGCCTCGATCCCGCCCAGAAGGCCCATGATCATATGGCCGTTGGTATGGCCCATGTGCCCCAGCCGGAAAAATCCGTCGCGCGCCGGATCGCCGGGTTCAGCCATCCCAAGCCCGATGCCAAGGGTCAGCCCCAGCTCCTGTTCGACCCAGTTGCGCAATTCGGTGGCATGCGGGCTTTGCAGGCGCAGGGCGGTCACCGCGCAGCTGCGGTTGGCCGGATCGGCGACATTCATCCCGAAGGTGCCGGCCGTGGACCAGGCCTCGCAGGCGGCCCAGACCGCACGGGCCAGCATCAGGTGGCGCGCCCAGACCTGTTCGATCCCTTCGTCGTGGATCATGGTGAGGGCGGTGCGCAGGCCATAAAGATGGTGGGTGGGGGCGGTGCCCCCGTGGTATTGAAAGAATTCCTCCGGGTGGGCGCGCGGGCTCCAGTCCCAGTACCAGCTGACGCGGGGCAGTCTGGCGCGCGCCGCCTCCGCCCGGTCATTGAAAAAGACAAAGGCCATGCCCGGCGGCACCATCAGGCCCTTCTGGCAGCCCGTCACCATGACATCCACGCCCCAGGCATCCATCTCGAAGACGTCACAGCCCAGCGAGGCGATGCAATCGGCCATCAGCAGCGCGGGATGGTCCACATCGTCCAGCACCGCGCGCAGGGCCGCGATGTTGTTGCGGATGGAGGTTGCCGTATCCACATGCACGGCCAGAACCGCCTTGATCTGATGGCCCGTATCGGCCTTCAGCGCCTCGGCGATGCGGTCCATGTCCATCGGGGATTGCCTGCCGAAGTCGATGATATCCACCTCCAGCCCGAGGCTTCTGGCCATCTGCCCCCAGCCCAGCCCGAACCGCCCGGTGGCGGGGACCAGCACCCTGTCGCCGGGCTGAAGCACATTGGAGAGGGAGGCTTCCCAGGCCGCATGGCCGTTGCCGATGTACATGGCCACGTGATGATCCGTCCGCGCGACCCGTTTCAGGTCGGTGACCAGCCCCGGCATCATCTCTGTCAGCTCACCGGCATAGATATTGGGCGCGGCCCGGTGCATGGCGCGCAGCACCGCGTCGGGCATGACCGAAGGTCCGGGAATCGCAAGATAAGGACGCCCCTGCGCCAGTTTCGGAGTCTTTGCCATGGGTATGCCTTGTTGTGGTAGCTATGATCGGGCCGACACTACGCCCCCTTGATCCGGCGTCAATATCTCACCTGCCTTGCCCTGTCCCCATGGGTTGCGTACACAGGTCTGCAGACCGCCCCAAAGGAGCGTCCACGTCGATATGAACGATCAGACCTACACGTCGGGCGAGCTTTTGCGCTGGCTTTGGCGGGATTACCTGAAGAAACACACCAAGCTGATGATCGTCGCCATGATCTTCATGGGGATCGAGGGCAGCACGCTGGGTGCTCTGGCACGGCTGATGGAACCGATGTTCGACACGGTCTTTGTCGCCGGGGACCGCAGCGCGCTCAAATGGGTCGGGCTGGTGCTGGTCGGCATCTTTGCGATGCGCGCCATTGCCGGGGTGATCCAGAAGGTATTGCTGACCCGCATCGCGCAGCGCACCGCCGCCGACATGCGCATCGAACTGCTGGACAAGCTGATGGTCCAGGATGGCGCGTTTCACCAGTCGCATCCCCCCGGCTTCCTGATCCAGCGGGTGCAATCGGACGTGAATGCCGTGGGCGATGTCTGGCGCGCGGTCATCACGGGTGCCGGCCGCGACGCCATCGGCCTGCTGGTGTTGCTGGGGGTGGCGATCTCGATTGATCCGGTCTGGGCGTTCCTGGCCTGCATCGGGGTGCCGCTGATGGTGCTGCCCGCTGCTGCCGCCCAACGCTTTGTGCGCCGCCGTGCCCGCGAAGCGCGTGATCTGGGCGCGCATCTGGCAACCCGGCTGGACGAGGTGTTTCACGGCATCGTCCAGATCAAGCTGAATGCGCTGGAAGAATACCAGTCGCGGCAATACCGCGACCTGACCCGCAGGTTCATCACCACCGAAGTCCGCGCCGCCTTTGGCAATTCTGCGATACCGGGGATGATCGACATCATGTCCGGCATCGGTTTCATGGCCGTGATCCTTTATGGCGGCAGTCAGATCATTTCGGGTGACAAGACAATTGGCCAGTTCATGACGTTTTTCACCGCCATGGGCTTTACCTTCAGTCCGCTGCGGCGGCTGGGCGGGGTCAGCGGGCTGTGGCAGACGGCGGCAGCGGCGCTGGAGCGGCTCAAGGAGCTCTTGGATGCCCCCGCGCCCCAGACCAACCCGCAGCACCCCAAGGCACTGCCGCTGCCCGGCACCGATATCAAGTTGAAGAATGTGACCCTGTCCTTTGGCGAGGCCAAGGTGCTGGACGGTTTGTCCCTGACCGCGAAGGAAGGCGAGACAACGGCGCTTGTCGGGGCTTCGGGTGCCGGGAAGTCGACGATTTTCAACGTGCTGACCCGGCTCATCGACCCGCAGGAGGGCGAGGTCACCATCGGTGGCACCTCGGTCAAGGATCTGACGCTGGCGGACCTGCGCGGTCTCTTCTCTGTGGTGACGCAGGAAGCGCTGCTGTTTGACGAGACCCTGCGCGAGAACATCGTGCTGGGCCGGACGGATGTCAGCGAGGCGCGCCTGCAGGAGGTGCTGAAAGCGGCCCATGTGGCCGATTTCCTGCCCAAGCTTGAGCACGGGCTGGATACGAAGGTGGGGCCGCGCGGCTCTGCCCTGTCGGGGGGGCAACGGCAAAGGGTGGTGATCGCCCGTGCGCTGCTGCGCGACACGCCGATCCTGCTGCTGGACGAAGCGACAAGCGCATTGGATGCGCAGTCTGAACAGGTGGTCCAGGACGCGCTGGACCGGCTTTCGGCCGGGCGCACCACCATCGTGATCGCCCACCGGCTGGCCACCATCCGCAGCGCCGACCGCATCATCGTGATGGACCGGGGCCAGGTGATGGATGAAGGCACCCATGAGGAGTTGCTGGCGCGCGGCGGGATCTATGCAAACCTCTATCGTTTGCAGTTCGAAGACGGGAAGACCGTGTCGGACATCCGGGGCATGCGGGCGCTGCGGGCCCGTGAACGGGGGCTTGCCCCCGCCGCACCAAACCTTCTGCAACGGATTGGCCAGCGCCTGTTCGGCTGAGCATTGCCAGGTGGTGCGCTGATCGTCGCGATCTGGCCGGGGCCTTCGCTGACTACCGGGCGGACCATATTGGCTGGCTGATTGGCTGGCTGAGGCGCATGGCCAAGCCGTCCTTATGGTCGGAATGATGACATGTCATGCAAGATATGTCTTCTGAGACATGTCAAAAATGACATGTCATCATGTGACGCGACGCAGACCGGAAGACACCGCAGAGTCAGCAGAGCCTCCGGCCGGCAGGTTTGCACCGCGATTTTCCCGGATCAACCTGCCCTACCGCCGATACCCCTGAGCCAGCTGCTCCGGGTCGCTGCCCGCACTGTAGCGCAGCAAAGTCCACAGATTGCGCAGGCCCCGTCGCAGCCACCCCTGGCGCTGGTATTTCTCGGCGCTGGTGACGGCAACGGTATCAAGCCCCGACAAATGCCCCCGCAGGGCGCGCGCGATTGCCACGTCTTCCATTAGCGGGATGTCGGGAAAACCGCCGGTCTTTTCGTAAAGCGCCTTTGAAATCAGAAGCCCCTGATCCCCATAGGGCAGTCCGAAACGGCTGCGCAGGTTGGCCCAGCCACTGACCAACAGCGCCGGCAGCCCGCCCCTGTCGAACCTCAGGCGGCACCACCCGGCGTTGCTGCTGTTGCGGATGTGATGGCGCATGCAATCGGCCCAGCCGGGTTGCAGCCGCGTATCGGCATGCAGGACAAGCAGCCACTCGCCCCTGGCCTGCGCACAGCCGCGGCGCAGCTGCCCCCCGCGCGACGGCGCGCCCTGCAGCACCTGCGCGCCCCAGGCCTGTGCCAGCGCGGCGGTTGCATCGTCCGATCCGCCATCGCTGACGATCAATTCGCGGATAATCCCCGCCTCCAGCCCTTCCATCAGCGCCGTCAGACAATCCGGCAGCACGTCTGCCGCATTCAATGTCGGAATGATGACCGTGATCGGCGCGCGCATGGTGCCCCCTTTTGAACGCTGGACGGAAGCTATATGTCATGGCTACCGCAGAAAGGACACCATCATGACAAACCGCCGTATCCTGCGCCTGTCGGGCAAGGACACCCGCGAATTCCTTCAGGGTCTGATCACCAACGACATCCGCAAACTGGAAAAGGGGCCGATCTATGCCGCCCTTCTCACGCCGCAGGGCAAGTATCTGGCCGACTTTTTTGTCACTGGTCAGGAGGATGGCGCAGTCCTGCTCGATGTCGCGGAGAGCCTGGGCGATATGCTGGTGCAGCGGCTGACGATGTACAAGCTGCGCGCCTCAGTCACGATCGAAGACACCGGATTGCACCTGCATCGCGGCATCGGGACCCCGCCGCCCGACGGCTATGCCGACCCCCGACATCCGCAGATGGGCTGGCGCGCCTATCGCGCCGAGCCGCAGACAGATGACGAAACCGATTGGGACAGCCTGCGCGTGGCGCATCTTGTCCCCGAAACCGGCGTGGAGCTGACGCCCGATACATTCGTGCTGGAGGCCGGGCTGGACCGTCTGAATGGTGTCGATTTCCGGAAGGGCTGCTATGTCGGCCAGGAAGTGACCGCGCGGATGCGGCACAAGACGACGCTGCGCAAGGGTCTGGCACAGGTCGATGTCGCAGGATCGGCCGATGTGGGCACGGAGCTTTTGTCAGGTGACAAACCCGCGGGCACCCTGCTGACGCAGGCGGATGGCAAGGCCATCGCCTACCTCAGGTTTGATCGCGCCACGGGTCCGATGACTGCCGATACCGCCCAGGTCACATGGAACGGGTCGGGTTCAGCTATGACAAAATGAGCGGGCCTCGCCCCGATCCGCACCGGTTTGCGCTGCATGCGCAGCATAACGTCACGTCAAGGGCCTGACGCCTCAGGCGCGTTCGACGTATTCCATCGTCTCGGTGTTGACCACGATATCCTCGTCCTGGCCGACGAAGGGAGGCACGGAAACCTTCACACCATTGTCAAGAATGGCAGGTTTGAAGGAGTTGGCAGCGGTCTGCCCCTTCACCACCGGCTCGGTCTCGACAATCTTGCAAACGACCTTTTGCGGCAGTGAGGCGTTCAGCGCTTCTGCCTCGTGATATTCCACCACGATCATCATGCCGTCCTGCAGGAAGGGGCGGCGGTCGCCCAGAAGCTCGGCGGAAAGCTGCACCTGTTCGTAGGTTTCGGTATCCATCAGGACCAGCATCCCATTGTCTTCATACAGAAATTGCTGATCTTTCTGTTCCAGCCGCACACGCTCGACCTTGTCCGCAGACCGGAAGCGTTCGTTCAGCTTGGAGCCATTGCGCAGATTGCGCAGCTCTACCTGGGCAAAGGCCCCGCCCTTGCCGGGTTTCACATGGTCGACCTTGACCGCTGCCCAGAGGCCGCCGTTATGCTCCAGCACATTGCCGGGGCGGATCTCGTTTCCATTGATTTTTGGCATTTTGCAAAACCGTCATAAAGGTTGATGTATGTTCATCGCATCCTATATCTGGCGCATCGGCTCCCTGCAAGGCGAGCGCGGGTCATGCTGCAACCGCGAAAGGTCATGCGTTCACTGCATGGGAGACATGCGAAATATCGGTATCCGAATCGAGTGATATCCGTCATAAGAGGCCGCACGCCGAAATGACAAGAGCAAGAATAATAGAAAGGACGACGAGATGAAAGATTTCGTTGATGGCACCGCTTTCAATAACGAGCAAGGAAATCGGGCCAGGAAACTCTTCGCTGCCGTGGTACTGGCAGCGCTTGATGACGCGATTGCGGACGACAAGAAATACGGTAACGGACCAGAGCAGATTGCCCGCTGGGCGCGGTCACGTGACGGGCGCGAAGTGCTGAGCTGTGCCGGCATCGACCCGAACGAACGCGTCGTGACCGGGCTCATGGATTTCGTTGGAAAAGGTGTCAGGACCTCCGTCGCCCTGAGCCGTGAAGAATCCGAGCGGCGCAATGCTGCTCAGCAGGCCGAAGCGGCCTGATCCTCCCTCCGCTATCAGAACAAGATCAAACGCAGTCTCAGGGCTGCGTTTTTTTTCGCGCGGGGCGGAAGGGCCGAAGCCACATCCCCCTTTTCCCTCCGCGCGATTTGCGCCAGCTTGCGCACCAGTTGCAAAGGCGCTGAAATGACCAAAGCCATCATGATCCAGGGCACCGGTTCGAACGTGGGGAAATCCATGATCGTGGCCGGTTTGATTCGCGCCTGCGTGAACCGGGGCCTGCAGGTGCGCCCGTTCAAGCCGCAGAACATGTCCAACAATGCCGCCGTGACCGAAGACGGCGGCGAGATCGGGCGCGCTCAGGCGCTGCAGGCCCGTGCAGCGGGGGTGGCACCGCATACGGACATGAACCCCATCCTGCTGAAGCCCCAGTCGGCCACGGGGGCGCAGCTGGTGGTTCAGGGCAAGGTGGCAGGCCATCAGGAGGCGGCGGCATTTGGCGCGAACAAACGGGCGCTGATGCCCCATGTGCTGGAGTCCTTTCACCGGCTGGCGAAGGGCATAGACCTGATCATCGTGGAGGGCGCGGGCAGCCCGGCAGAAACAAACCTGCGCGCGGGCGATATTGCCAACATGGGCTTTGCCAATGCTGCCGGTGTGCCCGTCATCCTGATGGGCGACATCGACCGGGGCGGCGTGATTGCACAGATCGTGGGCACGCAGGCGGTCATGTCAGCGCAGGACAACGCAATGGTGCGGGGCTTTGCCGTCAACAAGTTCCGCGGCGACCGCAGCTTGTTTGACGCCGGTCGCGACGACATCGCGCGGCGCACCGGCTGGCCCAGCCTGGGGGTGATCCCCTGGTTCGACCAGGCGCACCGCCTGCCCGCCGAAGACGTGATGGACCTGCCCGCACGCGCACGTTCCGGCGGTGCGGGCTGCGTGATCGCGGTGCCGCGCCTGCCACGCATTGCCAATTTCGACGATCTGGACCCGCTGGCCGCCGAGCCGGGCGTGGATCTGCGCATGATCATGCCCGGCACGCCCCTGCCCGCCGAGGCCGATCTGGTGCTGCTGGTCGGCTCCAAAGCCACGATTTCCGATCTTGAGGCCTTTCGCGCCGAAGGCTGGGACATCGACCTGGCCGCGCATATCCGGCGTGGCGGGCATGTGCTGGGGCTTTGTGGGGGGTATCAGATGCTGGGGCGTCGGATCGCCGATCCGCATGGCATCGAAGGGCCGCCATCAGAAGTGGCCGGGCTGGGGCATCTCGACATTGAGACCGTGATGGCCCCCAAAAAGCACCTGTCCCTCAAGACCGGCACCCATCCGGCAAGCGGCACAGCCCTGTCCGGATATGAGATTCATATCGGGGAAACCACCGGCCCTGACTGCGCGCGGGGCTGGCTGTGCTTCGATGGCACACCCGAAGGGGCCACCAGCGAAGATGGCCGTGTCCAGGGATGTTACATGCATGGGATCTTCACGTCTGACGATTTCCGCCGCGCCTATCTGGCGGATTTCGGCGTCACCTCATCCCACCAGTTCGATCTTGGCGTGGACAAGACGCTGGACACCCTGGCGGAACATGTCGAAAGCTACATGGACGTGGACCTGCTGCTGTCGCTTGCAGGCGAGCTCTGAGCGTTATTCCAGTTCCTGCGCGGTCAGGGCGCGGTGGATTTCACGCCGCACCAGCTTGCGCACATTGCGGGTGATCCGTTCCCCCAATGCGCCTTGCAGTTCGGCCCGCACGATCTCGCTGACCAGATCGCGCAGCGCTTCCTCGTCCAGCAACTGATCATCTTCGGCAAACACAGGGCGTTCGTCGGATTTTGCCGCCTTGGCATCTTCCGCCGCATCAGGCTGGTCGGCTTTGGCCTGATCTTCCGCGCTCCGGTCACTGAAGAAGCTGGCGGGATCCGGCTGTTCGCCCCGGTTTTCGGGAAGGTTGTGCAGGCGCGCAGTCGAGACCGTCTGCTCCACATCATCTTCCCATGCCATCGCAGGCGCTTCGGTGCCGGAATATTCACCATCACCCGGGCTGTCCGGTTCCCAGGTTTCTGAAATATTGCCAATTGCGGTTTCCAGCGCTTCAATCTTGGCGCTCAGCGTTGCGGCCTGGGCGTCATGCCGGGCGGGGGTGGCATCATCATCCGCATCCGGCCCCGGTGCCACGGCTTCATCCTCGTCCGCATCCTGGAATGCGTCATCGAAGGCGTAGTCGTCACGGCCCCCCTCGCCATCCTGGTCGGCATCATCGGCGAAATTATAGGGATCGGTTTCGTAATCGAGGGCCGGGTCATCCAGATCTGTTTCGATATCACCGAAATCCGGATCACCGGCGACGTCCGGCGCGGCGGATAGGGCTTCATCACCTGCCGCGGTATCGGGCGCAGGTCCCGTCCCGACCGAGGCTTCATCGCTCGCATCTTCGCCATAGGCCGCCTCGAATGCGGCATCCTCTTCGGACCAGTCCTGCGCCATGGCATCGTCAGCTTTGTCCGGCGTTTCGACGTCGGGCTCTGCAACACGCAAGGCAGGGGTCAACACCAGCCGGTCAGAGACAACGGGCCGGGTTTTGGTCTGCAAAGGACGTTTATCTTCAGAAACCAGACGGCGGATCGAAGACAGAACATCCTCCACCTCGGCATTTGTGACGGGGTCGGACATAGATTTTTACCACTCATTCCTCACGCGGAGGTTAGCGCGGATCAGAGATTCCCACAATGGGGCGCTGAAAATTGTCAGTCTTTTTGCAAAGCCCGCAAAACACGGTCAAGTTGACGCCCCTGCCGGGATTCCTTTGCCGGGCCGTCCTTGACCAGATTGTAATAACCCGCAGGGTCATAGATCTGGACCGGCAGCCCCAGGCTGGCCGCTGTCAACTGCCCCGTCGCCGAGAGGATCGAATAGGCGGCGATATAAAGGTTCGCGCGGGCCGAAACCTGTGTCGACTGGGCATCCAGCAGGGATTGCTCCGCATCCAGCACATCCAGTGTGGTACGCGCGCCCAGCGTCGCTTCCTCGCGCACGCCCCGGAAAGCGATACGTGCCGCGCGAATCTGACGCTCGGATGCTTCAAGCTGCGCTCTGGCAGAGGCAAATCCGGCATAGGCATTGCCAACCGCCTGTTCGACATCAAAGCGCACCACATGCAGATTGGCCCGCTGCGCATCCCTTTGCGCCATGCTCTTGCGCGCGGCAGATGACAATGCACCGCCTTGATAGATGGTCTGGCTGACGCCCAGGCCAATGGAAGCATTGTTGTTGTAATTCTGGTTGCCGAATTCCTCGGACACGCCGACCGAGCCGGAGAGCTTGATCTGCGGCGCCATCGCCGCTTCGCTCGCACGGATCAACAGGTCGGCAGCGGCTACCTGATGCTGGGCCGACTGCAGCAGCGGATGGCGGCGCAATGCCAGCCCCTTGGCGGTGTCGATGTCATTGCTGATCGCGGGCAGCTTGGGCGGTCCGCTCAACCGGCCGGGCTTGCGGCCCACGGCGGTACGGTACTCTTCCTGCGCGCGCAACAGGTCACCTTCGGCCCCAGCCAGGCCGCTTCGGGCATTCGCCAGCTGCGCCTCGGCCAATGCAACGTCGGTCCGGGTCACCTCACCGACTTCAAAGCGGTCGCGTGCCGCGCGCAGCTCCTGCGTCAGCAGCCGCACGTTGTTCTGGCGCAGCGCCACGAATTCCGATGCTTCGATCACACCCATATAGGCACTGACCGCGCGCAACAGGATCTGCTGTTCGACATTCAAAAGCGAATCGCGGGTGGCAAGAACCGTTTCCTTGGCCGCCTCGATGCGGAAGGCCGAGGCGCCAAAATCATAGATCAGCACCTCGGCAATCAGGTTGATCGATGCATTCAGCGAATTGGAACTGCCTGTTGTCGCGAAAAAGCCCTGTGGCGGCGAATCGCGGTAGCTCTGGGTCAGGTCAGCGGTCCAGCGCAGAACCGGCTTCAACGCGGCGCCGGCAGCGGCGACATCTTCGTCGGCGGCCCGCAGGACCGCGCGATTCTGTTCCAGCAACCCTGAATGGTTGTATGCCCCGACCAGCGCATCCGCCAATGTTTCGGCCTGAGCCGGCCGGTCCGCGGCCACCAGAGCCGTCGCAAGACAGACAATGCCCGCCGCGCGCCGCAGTTTCTGGATGGAAATCACCTGCATCATGAGTTTCTCTCTGCTCATATCCTCGGCCCGGCACGCCGCCGGGTCTGTTTTTATCAGAATTCGAAGGCAACCTCGCGCCCGAAACCCGGCAATACCGGTGCCGCCGCATTGAAGGCCATCCGCCAGCTGATGTCCGCGCCGCGCTTGCGGCCGACGCGCACCTCGCCCAATTCACCGTTCATGAACAATGCCGCGATCCGCCCGTCTTCCTTGAGCTGATCGAGCAAGGGGGCTGGCACCTGCTGCACGCCGCCCTGAAGGATGATCACGTCATAGGGGCCATGTTGCTGCGCGCCCTCGACCAGCGGGCCGACATGCACCACCGCGTTATCCGCCCCGGCGGCCATCAGCGCTTCCTGCGCCTCATGGGCCATGGCCTCATCCTCTTCGACGGCAACGACAGCTTCGGCCATATGGGCGATCACTGCGGTGGAATAGCCCATGCCCCCACCGACATCCATCACAAGTTCCCGGTTGGTGATCGCCAGAACATCCAGCATCTTGGCCAGGGTGCGCGGCTCAAGCAGGACACGCCCCTGCCCCAGGTCGAGGTTTTCTCCCATATAGGCCGCTTCGCGTTGGGCAGATGGAACAAAGTCCTCTCTCGGCACGGACAGCATCGCCTCTATGATCGGAAACTTGGTCACATCGGAGGGTCGGACCTGGGTATCGACCATCATATTGCGGCGCGTGGCGAAATCGATCATCAGCTAAACTCATCTGTTCAGATTCTCTTTGATCAGGTGTGCCACATCACTCGCGGCGCGGCAACGGCCCGAACCTCATTTTCACCGCTTCATGGGACTTGCAGGCACAGATGTGATCAGATAGCAGTGCATCACCCCATCGGCTGGCGAGTTGGCGGAGTGGTTACGCAGCGGATTGCAAATCCGTGTACACCGGTTCGATTCCGGTACTCGCCTCCAATCTCTTTAACAACGCAGACGCTTGTTTCACTGCTTTGGTAGCGCGGATACTGGTGCGGTTTGCAGGCCGGCTTACAGATTCCGCAGTTTTCGCCTCCGCGCGTGACTGCCCAGCAGACTGCGGCTAAGGTCCTGAAATGGCAGAAGGTCCCTGGACAGACGAAGAGAACGATCTGATCGTGGCGGATTATTTCGCCATGCTCGCCGACGATCTCTGTGGCCGCCGATATGTGAAGGCGGAACACAACCGCGCCCTTCAGGAACGGATCGACCGCTCCAAAGGCTCGATCGAGTTCAAGCATGCAAATATCTCGGCCCTGATGCCGGCCTTCGGCCAGCCGATCCTTACCGGCTACCTGCCCAGGTTCAATGTTCAGACGACGCTGGCCGAGGCCGTCGACCGCTGGCTGCGCGCTCATCCGGAATGGGTCGAGCGGCTGCCAATGGCCGCGACCCCGGGTATGGCCTTCACCAACGACCGCCTGTTCCTGGATACTCCGCCCACGATGCGCAACACCCCGCCCCCAGAGGAGGCTGAACAGTTGCGCAGCATCGCGCAACATTTCGACGTCGCGGCACAGCAGGAACGCAATCGCGCGCTCGGACGGCTGGGCGAAGAACGTGCCCTGGCTCATGAACGCGCCACCCTCAGGGGTGCAGGAAGAAACGACCTCGCTGACAAAGTGGAGTGGACCAGTGATGTTCAGGGCGACGGCGCGGGCTACGACATTTTCAGCTTCGCCCCGGACGGCACCCCTCGCCTGCTTGAGGTCAAGACGACAAATGGCTGGGATCGCACGCCGTTCCATATCTCACAAAACGAACTGCGTGTGGCGGATGAGAACAGGGATACCTGGCATCTCTTCAGGATCTACAACAACGCGCGGGGACCGAGAGCATTCGAACTCCGCCCCCCGCTGGATCACCACGTCACCCTGACGCCGACGAGCTTTCAAGCCCGGTTCGATTAGTATGTCTGCTCATTTGCCGGGACGGCGGGCGGGGTGTCGTGAGCTATGCTCACGCACGCCGCCTTGCCGTCAGCGCAGAATCCCCGGCAGGTTCAGCCCGTGTTCGCGGGCGCAATCCAGCGCTGTTTCATAGCCTGCATCCGCATGGCGCATCACCCCGGTCGCGGGGTCGTTCCACAACACACGCGCGATACGCTGGTCGGCTTCGGGCGTGCCGTCGCAGCAGATCACCATGCCGGAATGCTGGGAAAACCCCATGCCGACGCCGCCGCCGTGGTGCAAGGACACCCAGGTCGCGCCGCTGGCCGTGTTCAGCAGCGCGTTCAGCAGCGGCCAGTCGCTGACGGCGTCGGAACCATCCTTCATCGCCTCCGTTTCCCGGTTCGGGCTCGCGACGGAGCCGGAATCGAGGTGATCGCGCCCGATGACGATGGGGGCCTTCAGCTCTCCGCTGCGGACCATTTCATTGAAGGCAAGGCCCAGCTTGTCCCGCAGGCCCAGGCCGACCCAGCAAATGCGCGCAGGCAGGCCCTGAAAGCTGATCCGCTCCCGCGCCATGTCGAGCCATTTGTGCAGATGCGGGTCGTCAGGGATCAGCTCCTTCACCTTGGCATCGGTCTTGAAGATGTCCTCCGGATCGCCCGACAGCGCGCACCACCGGAACGGGCCCACGCCCCGGCAGAACAGGGGACGGATATAGGCGGGCACAAAGCCGGGAAAGGCAAAGGCATTCTCAAGCCCCTCTTCCAGCGCCACCTGGCGGATGTTGTTGCCGTAGTCCAGCGTCGGCACACCCGCATTCCAGAAGTCGACCATCGCGGCGACATGAACCTTCATCGAGGCCCGCGCGGCCTTTTCCACCGCCTTCGGATCCGTTTCACGCCTGGCGCGCCATTCGGCCAGTCCCCAGCCCTGCGGCAGGTAGCCGTTCAGCGGATCATGCGCGCTGGTCTGGTCGGTCACGATATCGGGGCGCACCCCGCGCCTGACCAGTTCGGGAAAGACATCCGCCGCATTGCCCAGCAGGCCGACCGATTTCGCCTCGCCCTTCGCGGTCCACTCCGCGATCATCGCCAGGGCCTCGTCCAGCGTTTCGGCGCGTTCATCAAGGTAGCCGGTGCGGAGCCGGAAGGCGATGCTGTCGGGGTTGCATTCGACCGCCAGGCAACAGGCGCCCGCCATCACGGCCGCGAGGGGCTGCGCACCGCCCATGCCGCCCAAACCCGCCGTCAGGATCCATTTGCCTGTAAGGTTGCCATCATAATGCTGGCGACCCGCCTCGACAAAAGTCTCGTAGGTTCCCTGCACAATCCCTTGTGTTCCAATGTAAATCCATGATCCGGCGGTCATCTGGCCGTACATCGCCAGCCCGCGCTTGTCCAATTCGTTGAAGTGATCCCAATTGGCCCAGTGCGGCACCAGATTACTGTTTGCAATCAACACCCTGGGTGCATTTTCATGGGTTTTGAACACACCCACAGGCTTTCCTGACTGCACCAGAAGGGTTTGATCCGCCTCCAGCGCGGTCAGAGAGGCGACAATCTGGTCGAAATCCGCCCAGGTGCGCGCCGCGCGTCCGATGCCACCGTAAACCACCAATTCATGTGGATTTTCAGCGACATCCGGGTGCAGGTTGTTCATCAGCATCCGCAGCGGCGCTTCGGTCAGCCAGCTCTTGGCGGTGATCTCGGTTCCGGTGGCAGGATAGACATCGCGGATGTTGTGACGGGGGTCGGTCATCGCAGTGGCCTTTCGTTAAGAAGTTCGATCAAGTCATTGAGAATACGGTAAAGCACCGGTCTGAGCCGCTCTGCCTTGTCGGCGCGCCACTGCCATGGCGGGCGCTCGTCCATATAGGTGGATTGGGCCAGCTCCATCTGCAGCGCATGCTGGTTTTCGGCCGGTTTTCCATAGTGTCGGGTGGTCCAGCCGCCTTTGAAGCGCCCGTTGAGTGCCGTTCGATAGTCCTGCGCGGCCCTGCACCGGGTATGGACGGCCCTTTCCATGATCGGTGAACAACTTTGGGATGAATTTGTCCCGATGTTCAGATCTGGCAGAGTCTCCTCAAAAAGATAGGGGATAACAGACCGGATCGAGTGGCAATCGTATAAGAGCACCACGCCATGTTTGGCCTTCACCCGCGCCAGTTCTGTGGATAAGGCGTCATGATAGGGCCTGTGATAGGCCTCTTTCCTTCGCGCGATCTCTGCTGCGTCGGGTGCTGCACCTTCAAGGTGGATCAGCTTGCCGTCAAAATCCGTCAGCGGACAAAGGCCCGTGGTATTCAAACCGGGATAAAGTGAATTGTCCTCGGGGCTGCGATTCACGTCGATCACGTAGCGATGGATCGGTGTACGCACCGTGCTCACATCCAGCCCGAGGCCGTTGTACAGCCGGTCGATATGCCAGTCGGTATCGGCCAACGCACGGCCGGTTTCGTTCAGCCCCTCCCAGATGTCCGGCGGCACCTCGGTGCCGGTGTGCGGCAGGCCCAGCACGATGGGCAGGCTGCCCTGAACCACTTCGATCATGTCGCGGCCTCCACTAATGCACCGCTGCGCACCAATGCGGTCGCAGCTTCGATATCCGGGGCAAGGTAACGGTCCTGCGCCAGCGTCGGCACCGCCCTGCGCAAACAGGCGATGGCCTTTTGCAACCGGGGCGCCGTCGCAAGCGGCGCACGCGCCTCGATCCCCTGGGCTGCGCACATCGCCTCAACCGCTTGAATCACGTAAAGATTATCCACCATCCGTGCCAGCCTGTAGGCCCCATGCGCGGCCATGCTCACGTGGTCCTCCTGATTGGCAGAGGTGGGCGTGCTGTCGGTCACGCAGGGGTTGGCAAGGTGCTTGTTCTCGCTCATCAGCGCCGCCGTGGTCACCTCGGCGATCATGAAACCGGAGTTCAGGCCCGGATTGGGCGTCAGGAACGGCGGCAGATCGTGGCTGAGGGTCGGATCGACCATCAGCGCCACGCGCCGCTGCCCGATCGCGCCGATCTCTGCCAGTGCGAGGGCGAGCATATCCGCCGCAAATCCAACAGGTTCGGCGTGAAAGTTCCCGCCCGAGACGATCAGCCCCTGCTCCACCAGCACCAGCGGATTGTCGGTGACGGCATTGGCCTCGATCTCCATCGTCTGGGCGGCCTGTCGGATCACGTCCTGCGCGGCACCCAGCACCTGTGGCTGGCACCGGATGCAATAGGGGTCCTGCACGCGGGTATCGCCTTCGCGGTGGCTGTCGCGAATCTCGGAGCCTTCCATCAGCGCGCGCATCTCTGCGGCGACCTCGATTTGGCCGCTGTGGCCACGCAGGCTGTGGATCTCGGCAAGCAGCGGCGCGGTGGACCCCATGATCGCATCGGTGCTGAGTGCCGCGATAACCATGGCATTGCGCACGGCGTTTTGTGCCTCGAACAGGCCCGCCAAAGCGCAGGCGGTCGAAAACTGCGTGCCGTTGATCAATGCCAGCCCTTCCTTCGGCCCCAGCACAACAGGCGACAGACCGGCCCGTTCCAGCGCCGTGGCACCGGACATTTCCTGTCCGTCATAAACCGCGCGCCCTTCGCCGATCATCACCGCCGCCATATGCGCCAGCGGGGCCAGATCGCCCGAGGCGCCGACAGAACCCTGCGAGGGGATCACCGGCATCACGCCCGCATTCAGCATGCCCTCCAGCAGGGCGCAGATCTCCCAGCGCACGCCAGAGGCGCCCCGCCCCAGCGAGTTGAGCTTGAGGACCATCATCAGCCGGGTCAGCGGCGCGCCCAGCGCCGTTCCCACACCGCAACAATGGCTCAGGATCAGGTTGCGTTGCAGGGTTTCGGTGTCTTCGGGCGCGATCTTGCGGCTGGCCAGCTTGCCGAAACCCGTGTTGACGCCATAGACCGGCGCAGCCTGCGCCGCGGCCTCTGCCACCAGCGCCGCGGCGCGCACGACCTGCGGTTTCGCGGCCACATCCAGCGTCACGGGATCATCGCCGCGCCAGATGCGCTCCAGCGTTTTCAGGCTGACCTGACCGGGATTCAGGATCATGAGACACCTCCGAAATAGCGTTGATGCAAGGGGTTGAAGCCGATGCGATAGGCCAGTTCCGCCGGATGCTGCACATCCCAGACACAGAGGTCCGCGCGCAGGCCCGCCGCGATGCGCCCGCAATCCGTCAGGCCCAGCGCCGCGGCGGCATGGGCCGTCACGCCGCGCAGGGCCTCTTCCGGGGTAAGGCCGAACAGCGTGCAGCCCATGTTCATCGCCAACAGCAATGACGTCAGCGGCGATGATCCGGGGTTGCAGTCGGTGGCCAGTGCGATCCGGGTTCCGGTGGCGCGGAAGGCTTCCACAGGCGGGGCCTGCCGCTCTCGCAGGGTGTAAAAGGCACCGGGCAGCAGGACGGCCACGGTGCCGGCCTCTGCCATGGCGCGGGCATCCGCCTCATCGGCATATTCCAGGTGATCCGCCGACAGCGCAGCATACCGGGCAGCCATCCGCGCGCCGCCAAGGTGGGAAAGCTGCTCTGCATGAAGTTTCACGGGCAACCCGAGGTCGCGTGCCACGTCAAAGACGCGGGCGATCTGGCCGGGGTCAAAGGCGATCCCCTCGCAAAAACCGTCAACCGCATCCACCAGTCCTTCGTCATGCGCGGCGCGCAGGGCGGGGATGCAGACTTCGTCGATATAGGCATCCGGCCCTGCGCCGAAGTCCTTTGGCACCGCATGGGCGCCAAGGAAACTGGTGATGATCCGAACCGGGCGCAGCCGGCCCAGGGCGCGGGCGGCGCGCAGCATGGTCAGCTCTGTCTCCAGGTCCAGCCCATAGCCTGACTTGACCTCGACCACGCAGGACCCTTCTGCGATCAAAGCGTCCAGACGTGGCAGGGCCGAAGCGATCAGCGCATCCTGGCCCGCCGCGCGTGTCGCCGCCATGGTGGAGACGATGCCGCCACCCGCCTGCGCCACTTCGGCATAGCTGGCGCCCTTCAGCCGCATCTCGAATTCTGCCGCGCGGTTGCCGCCATGTACGATATGGGTGTGACAGTCGATCAGACCGGGTGTCACCAGCCTGCCCTGCAGGTCCTGCCGGGGCAAATCGGTGTAGGCTTCGGGCAGATCTGCCCCGACCCAAGCAATCCGGCCCGCGTCCAGCACCACCGCGCCATTCTCCACCAGCCCATAGTCGGCCCCCTCCATCGTGGCGATTCTCGCGTTGCAGAGCACCTGCTGCATGGGTTGACCTCACGGAATGGTTGTTCAATATGTATAGACATATTCATACCCCACCCCGAGTCGTCAAGAGGGCAGACCATGAACAGCATCTTTGCGAAAACGGCGCTTTTGCCCGATGGCTGGGCCAGCAATGTGACGCTCTACCTTGAGGGCGGGCGCATTACCGACCTTGTCACCGGGGTTCAGCAAGAGGCCCGTTCAAGCGTCGACATCCTGTTGCCCGCCCCCACAAACCTGCACAGTCACGCCTTCCAGCGCGCCATGGCAGGGCTGACCGAGCAGCGCGGCGCGGAAAAGACGGACAGTTTCTGGACCTGGCGGCAGCTGATGTTCCGCTTCCTCGACAAGCTGACACCGGACGACGTGCAGGCAATCACCGCGCAGGTGCAGATGGAGATGCTGGAGGCCGGTTTCGCCGCCGTGGCTGAATTTCACTACCTGCATCACCAGCCCGGTGGCCGCCCCTATGATGCCCGCGCCGAGATGGCCCAACGCATCTGCGCCGCCGCCGACCAGACCGGAATCGGCCTGACGCTGCTGCCGGTGATGTACATGCAGGGCGGTGTCGATGGCCGGGCGCTGGCACCCGGTCAGGTGCGGTTCGGCAATGACATGGACGGCTACATGCAGATCATGGGGGGTGCGGAACAGGCGGTGGCAGGGCTCGCCGAGGATGCGCGGCTGGGTGTGGCACCGCATTCCCTGCGGGCCGTGACACCCGATGCGCTGCGCCATCTGCAGCAGTACAAGGGGCCGCTGCACATGCACCTGGCCGAACAGAAGGCCGAGGTAGAGGAGGTCAAAGCTGCCTATGGCGCGCGCCCGGTGACCTGGGCGCTTGATCACCTCGACCTCGGGCCGCGCTGGTGTCTCATCCACTGCACCCAGATGACCAGAACCGAGACCCGCGGCCTTGCGCAATCGGGTGCTGTCGCCGGGCTTTGCCCGCTCACGGAAAGCTCGCTGGGGGACGGTATCTTCAACGCCGTCGAATGGGCCGACGCGGGCGGCACCCTTGGCATCGGATCAGACAGCAACATCCTGATTTCATTGAAAGAGGAGTTGCGGACGCTGGAATATTCGCAGCGCCTGGTAACGCAGAACCGCGCGGTTCTGGCAACGCCGGACCAATCCACCGGGCGCGTCCTTTACGACATGGCCTGTGCGGGCGGGGCGCAGGCCGCCGGGCGCGATGCCGGCCGGATTGCGCCGGGGCACTGGGCCGATCTTGTGGCCCTTGGCGGTGACGCCACGGATTTCATCGGCCGCAGGGGCGATCAGCTTCTGGACACCTGGATTTTCGCAGGCACTGACGCCGCCGTCAGTGATGTCTGGTCCGCCGGGCGCCATGTGGTCCGGGAGGGCACCCATGTCGCCCGCGATGCGATCACCGCAGCCTACCGCGCCACCCTGCGGCGGCTAGAGGACGCGATGTGAGCACCGGCTGGCAAGAGGTACAGGCCGAAGTCCTGCGCCGCATCCAGAACCGCGAATGGCCCCCCGGCGGGCTGATCCCCGGTGAGGTTGCCCTGGCCCGAGAGTTCGGCTGCGCCCGCGCCACGGTCAACCGGGCGCTTCAGGCGCTGGCCGATGACGGCTGGCTGGAACGCCGCAGGCGTGCCGGCACCAGGGTCGCGCTGTCGCCGCTGAGACGGGCGCAAATGTCCGTCGCGGTCCTGCGCAAGGAGGTCGAGGCGCTGGGAAAAACCTATGGCCACCGCCTGCTAATGCGGAAGGTTGCGGGCTCCCTGCTTTGCCTGCAGACCCTGCACCAGGCCGATGGCACCCCCTATGGCATCGAAGACCGCGAGATTGACCTGACCCATATACCGGCGGCGGGCTCTGCCGATTTCACCATTCTTTCCGCAAACGAATGGCTGGTCCAGAACGCCCCCTTCGACCATGGCAACATGTCCTACATGTCAGAGGGCGCGACGGCTTTCGACGCCCGCCATCTGGAATGCGAGGAAGCCACGCCGCTCTTGGTCCTCTACCGCGAAACCTTCAGCGAGGCGGGCCGGATCACCCGGGTCAGGCTGGCCCATGCGCCGGGCCATGTCGTCAGGTTGCAGATCTGATCACGCCGAATGCTGGGCGCGCAGGTATTCCATCACTGCCGGACGCACCGACATATCCCCCTGATCGCGCGCCTTTTCGATGATCGCACGCACCTCATCCAGATTGCAGCGCCGCAGCAGGCTCTTGACCGGGCCGATGGAAGCTGGCCGCATGGAGAGCGACCGCAGCCCGATGGCCGCGAAACATACCGCTTCCACAGGCCGCCCCGCATCCTCGCCGCAAAATGACACATCTGTCCCGGTTTCCCGGCACCGTTCAACAATGCCTTCCAGGAAATTCAGAAAGCTCAGGTTCAGCGTGTCATAACGACGGCGCACGCGCTCGTTCTCCCGGTCAGCGGCAAAGAAGAACTGCTTGAGGTCATTGCCGCCAATCGACAGAAACTCCACCTCTTCAAAGAATTGCTTCGGCGCAAAGGCAAGGCTGGGGGTTTCCAGCATCGCACCCACTTCGATCTTGGAAGGCAGCACATGGCCCAGCCGTTCCTCGCGCGCCAATGTCTTGTCCATCTCGGCACGGGCGGCACGGAATTCCTCGAACTGCGCGACAAAGGGAAACATCACCGTCAAAGGCCGCCCGTTCGCCGCGCGGATCAGCGCCTGCAGCTGCATCCGCATCACGCCCGGCTTGTCCAGCCCGACCCGGATCGCGCGCCAGCCCAGCGCCGGGTTCGGCTCATCATTGGGCTTCATATAGGGCAGCACCTTGTCCGACCCGATATCGAGGGTCCGGAACACCACCCGCTTGCCATGGGCCGCGTCCAGCACCCGTGAATAGAGGGCCGCAAGTTCCATCCGCTTGGGCATCTGGTTACGCACAAGAAACTGCAGTTCGGTGCGGAACAGCCCCACCCCCTCTGCCCCCGAAGAGGTGAGCGAGGGCAGATCCGCCATCAGCCCCGCGTTCATGTGCAGCGACACCACGGCACCGCATTTCGCCTGCGCGGGCAGGTCCAGGATCGAGGCATATCTTTCCTGCGCCGCCGCCTGCATCGCAATCTTGTCGCGAAACGCCGAAGCCACGCTTTCATCGGGCCGCAGGTGCACGACGCCCTGCTCGCCATCCACCATGATGTGATCGCCGTTCAGCGCATCATTGGTGATCCGGCCGGCATGCACCACCAGCGGAATCGCCAGCGCCCGCGCGACAATCGCCGCATGCGACCCGACAGAGCCATTCTCCAGCACGATCCCGCGCAGCGAGCGGCCATATTCCAGCAATTCCGCCGGGCCGATGTTCCGCGCGACCAGGATCGGGTCCGCAGGCAGTTCCGCCCCGGTGTCATGGCCCTGCCCGGTCAGGATGCGCAGCAGCCGGTTGGACAGGTCATCCAGATCGCTCAGCCGCTCGCGCAGATAGCCATCCGTGGCCTGCCCCATGCGGGAGCGCGCCAGCGATTGTTCCTTTTCCACTGCAGCTTCGGCGGATAGCCCGCTCTGGATGTCTTCGCACATCCGCCGCATCCAGCCCTTGGAATTGGCAAACATGCGGTAGGCTTCCAGCACCTGGGTCTGGTCCTTGTCGCCCCCCGCCATGGCCAGCATCTGGTCCACACCGACGCGCAGCTGGTCCACGGCATCAATCAGGCGTTGTTCTTCCAGCACCGGGTCGTCCGCGATCGGGTTGGAGACCACCACGCGCGGTTCATGCAGCCAGACATGGCCCTCCGCCACGCCTTCCTGCCCCACCGTACCGCGCAGCAGCACCGGCTGGGAGTGACGGGCAGACATTGCCGCCCCCTCGCCCACGAAAGCGCCAAGCTCGGTCATCTCGGCCAACACCATGGCAACCACTTCCAGCGCATAGACTTCGTCGGCCGAAAACTCCCGCGCCTGCTTGGACTGCGCCACCAGAACGCCAAGGGTCTCCCCCAGCCGCTGAATCGGCACGCCGAGGAAGCTGGAATAGATTTCCTCACCCGTCTCCGGCATGAAACGGAAACCCGGCGCCTGTGGCGCATCCGGCGTGTTGATCACCTGCTTGCGCTTGGCCACACGGCCGACAAGCCCCTCGCCCATCCGCATCCGGGTCTCGTGCACCGCCTCCGCCTTGAGCCCCTCTGTCGCGCAAAGCTCAAGGGTTTCCTCATCCCGGAACAGGTAGATGGAACAGACTTCGCAGCCCATGGAGGTGGCAATCAGATGGGTGATCTTGTTCAGACGCGCCTGGCCCGCATCATCGGATGCCATGGCGTCGCGCAGACGCCCCAGCAGCTTGCGGCTTTCGCTTTCAAAACGCTCTGCCATGCTGACACGCCCCCCTTTGCTGTTCCGGCTTAGAGCATAGTCCACAGAAAACGGAAAGTGCCTGACTGTCCACCTCAGCGTGTATCGACAGCGCGGTCACAGCCGCGCGCGCGCCATGGCTGCCCAATTTCACGGCACGCGCTCAGGCTGCCGTGATGAACATGCCCAAAGGCTCAGGCCGCCTTGTCCAGCTCAAAGGCATCATGCAGCGCCTGAACCGCCAGTTCCATGTACTTGCGGTCGATCAGGACCGAGATCTTGATCTCGGAGGTGGTGATCACCTTGATGTTGATCCCCTCGTCGCGCAGCACCTGGAACATCTTGGCCGCCACCCCGGTGTGGCTGCGCATGCCGATGCCCACGACAGATACCTTCGCCACATCCTCATCCGCGATCAGCTCCTGGAAGTTGATCACGCCGCTTTCCTTGGCGCCGGCAATGGCGCGCTCGGCACGTTTGACCTGATCCACCGGGCAGGACCATGTCATATCCGTGCGCCCTTCTTCCGCGATGTTCTGCACGATCATGTCCACGTTGACCCCCGCATCGCTCAGCGCGGTAAAGATCGTGGCGGCGATGCCGGGACGGTCCGCGACCGAGACCATCGTCATCTTTGCCTCATCGCGCGAAAACGCGACCCCTGCGACCACATTGCTTTCCATGATTTCCTCCTCATCGCAAACGAGCGTTCCCGCATCGTCGGATTGTTCCTCGAAACTCGACAGGACCCGCAGCTTGACCTTGTAGCGCATGGCCAGTTCCACCGACCGGGTCTGCAGGACCTTGGCCCCAAGACTGGCCAGTTCCAGCATCTCCTCGAAAGCGATGCGGTCCAGCTTGCGCGCCTTGGAGGACACCCGCGGATCAGTGGTATAGACCCCGTCAACATCCGTATAGATGTCACAACGCTCCGCTTCGAATGCGGCGGCAAAGGCGACGGCGGTGGTGTCAGAGCCGCCCCGTCCCAGCGTGGTGATCCGGCCCTCCGGGCTGACCCCCTGGAAACCCGCCACCACGGCAACCCTCATGCCTTCGGCAAACTTGGCGCGGATATTCGCAGGCGGGATCTCCTCGATCCGCGCGGCGGAATGGGCCGAGGTGGTGCGCACCGGCACCTGCCAGCCCTGCCAGGACCGCGCCGGGACGTCCATCTCCTGCAGGGTCAGCGCCATCAGACCTGCGGTGACATTCTCGCCGCTGGACACAACCGCATCATATTCACGCGCATCATAAAGCGGCGACGTCTCGTTCACCCAGCCGACCAGCTCGTTGGTCTTGCCCGACATGGCCGAAACGATGACGATCACGTCATAGCCCTTGGCCACTTCCACGCCCACACGTTTGGCCGCGCGTCTGATCCGGTCGAGGGTCGCCACCGACGTACCGCCGAATTTCATCACCAAAACAGGCATATCACCCCCGCCTTTCAATCCCGGCGGGGTTTACGCGCAAGCGCCGTCCACTGCAAGCCTGCGCCCCTTTCATTGTTCCAAAAATGCACCGGAGCGCGAGGCAGCGCCTCGCAGCAATTTGGGGAACCCAAATTCATCAATCAAATGCGGCGCAGCCGCTCATTTTCCCATCAGTAGGCGTGGGCGCGGCCGTCCCATGTCTCGAAACATCCGGTTGTCTCAAGGCTGAGCGCGGCAAAACGCGCGGCCAGCCCGCGCACCGCATCCTGCGTGGTGATCTCGGCTGCCGCACCGCCCATGTCGGTCTGCACCCAGCCGGGATGATAGATGCCCACCGCAATCCCCTCTCGCGCAAGATCCGTTGCCAGGTTGCGCCCCAGATTCAGCGCCGCCGCCTTGGAGGCGCGGTAGATATAGCTGCCCCCCGGCGCGCGGGTGGTGGAGCCCATCTGCGAGGCGATGATCGCCAGTTTGGCCCCCTCCGCCCGGCGCAGATGCGGCAACAGCGCCTGAACCGTCAGAAACACACCGGTCACATTGGTGGCAAAGCTCTGCGCCCAGAGATCGGCGCCATAGCCGGTATCCAGATCGGCCCCCTTGTCCAGATAGACACCCGCATTGCAGACCAGCAGGTCGATCGCCGTCTCGCCCAGGGCCTGCGCCATTGCCGCATGGCTTTGCGGGCGGGTGACATCCAGCTGGATCTGCGCCGTGACCGACCGGCCGGTGCCGATCACCTCTTGACCCTCTGACCGGTAATGCGCGGCCAGGCCTGCGCCGATGCCCCGGCTGGCACCGGTAATCAGAATTGTCATGAGATGCCTCTCAGCTGAGCTTCTGTTTCGGTCGGAACGGCAGTGGCATCAGCGGCACACCGTCTTCGATCAGGCTGCGCGCCTGATCCAGCCGCGCCTCCCCATAGATCGAACGTGTCGGTTTTTCGCCCAGATGCATTGCCCGCGCCTCCTGGGTGAACCGCTCCCCGACATAGTCCGAATTCGCCTCCACCTTGCGGCGCAGTTCCGCCAGCGCCTGCTGCACTTCGGTGCTCGGCACGCTCAGCATCGGCGTGTCACCCGCCTCCGGCGCCAGCTGGTCCGTTTCAGATGTTTGCGGCCGTTTCGACAGGCGCGGCGCCATCACCGCCTTGGTCACCTCATGCGATCCGCATTCCACGCAGGTCACCTGACGCGCTGCCACCAGCTTTTCGAATGCCGCAGCCGACTGGAACCAGCTGTCAAAGCTGTGGCCCGCCTTGCATTTGAGGGTGTAGCTGATCATGGCCGCAGGTCGTCTCCTGATATCCTGTTTCTATTGAGATGGGTGCGCGCCACAGGCGCGTCAAGAAACATCTTTGGACCCCGACACCAGGCGCGGGTCGAAATCCAGAATCAGCCGGGCCAGTTCCGGCTCCGATACCATGCGCGCCGCCTTCTTGCGCGAGACCCAGGTGCGGCGGCGCTGGTCGCTTTCGGGAAACTGCTTGGACAGCGATTTGACAGCGACCGGAAAGAGCATGGCAAGGCAGGGCACATCGCTGATCTGCCCGACCTCCTTGGCATAGGTAAAGACGCCCAGGCAGCGGTCATCGGCCCGGCCCGTAACCCCCGCTTCCTCCCAGGCTTCCTGCAGGGCAGAGGCGGCTGGTGTCTTTGCATCCATGGGCCAGCCTTTCGGCACGATCCAGCGCTTTGAGCCGCGCGACGTGACCAGCAAAACCTGCACCTTGCCACGCCGGATGCGATAACAAAGCGCCGCGAACTGGGTCCGCATCTCATCCTTTCGCGCACCATAGAGCGAAATCGGGAGTTGCTTGATCTTCAACTCTTTCACGGATCCTGCCAATACATCCTGCCTGCCATCCAAGTATAAGCAATCATCCGGCAAAGGCCACCACCAATGGGCAGGACTTGTGCGCCCCCGACCCTTCGTCGATAGTGCGCCTGATGATCCGCCTGATGCCTCTTCTCTGTCTGTTTCTGCTGTTCTCCGGCCCTGCGCTGGCGGAGCGAATCACGGTCTTTGCCGCCGCCTCCCTGCGCGGTGTGCTGGAAGATGTCGCAGCGCTGGCGCAGGACGAGGTGATCCTGTCTTTCGGCGGCTCCGGCACCATGGCGCGGCAGGTCGCGGCGGGGGCGCCGGCAGATGTGATCATGTTGGCCAGCCCGCTCTGGATGGACTGGCTGGCGGAACAAGGCGTCGCGGGTGCGACCAATCCCGCCATCGTGGCCCGCAATGCCCTGGTGGTGATCGGCCCGGCCGGAGCCGCCCCGCTTGACGGCCCCGAAGACCTTGTCGCGCGATTGCAGGGCAACCGGCTGGCCATGGGTCAGCGCGACGCGGTCCCGGCCGGCGCCTATGCCCAGAGCTGGCTGCGTGCAGCCGGTTTATGGGATGATCTCAGCACCCATCTGGCTGAAACCGACAATGTACGTGCGGCCCTGGCATTGGTGGCAAGGGGCGAAACACCGCTGGGCATCGTCTATGCCACGGATGCGGCGGCGGAACCCGGGGTTTCGGTGCTTTACGAGGTGCCCGCGCAGCTTACCGGTCCGATCCTTTATCCGGCGGCGGCGCTGAACGCGGCGGGGGCACCCTTTCTCGACCTGCTGGTCAGCCCGCAGGGGCGCGCGGTCTTTGCCCGGCACGGGTTTCGCGCGCCGTGAACCTGGATGCCGCCGCATGGGAGGCCCTGCGCCTGTCGCTTTGGGTGGGTTGCTGGGCCACGGTTCTGGCCATGCCGCTGGCGCTCTGGGTGGCATGGCTGCTGGCGCGGCGTGACTTCTGGGGCAAATCCGCGCTGAACGCGCTTGTACATCTGCCGCTGGTCTTGCCGCCGGTGGTCACGGGGTACCTGCTGCTGATGGCCTTTGGCCGCACCGGCCTGCTGGGGCAACTGCTGGAATCGCTGGGGCTGAGGCTGGCCTTTCACTGGACCGGCGCGGTGCTGGCGGCCATCGTCATGGGTTTTCCGCTGATGGTGCGCGCCATGCGCCTTGCGATCGAGGCGGTGGACCCGAAGCTGGAGCAGGCCGCCGCCACATTGGGCGCACCGCGCCATGCGATCTTTGCCCGTGTCACCCTGCCGCTGATTCTGCCGGGAATCCTGGCCGGTTCGGTGATGGGCTTTGCCAAGGCGATGGGCGAGTTCGGCGCCACGATCACCTTTGTCGCGAATATCCCGGGCCAGACCCAGACCCTGCCCAGCGCGATCTGGTCCGCGCTGCAGATCCCGGGCGGTGAAAGCCAGGCGGTCGCGATGGTGTTCATGGCCTGCGTCGTGGCGCTGGGGGCCGTGGTCCTGTCCGAAGCACTGGCGCGCCGGGTGGCGGCAAGGATCGCGGGCACATGACGCTTGATCTGCACATCCGGCACCGATTTGCCGATTTCACGCTGGATGTGGCCTGCAAGGCCGGTCCGGGGATCACCGCCCTCTTTGGCCGTTCCGGCGCGGGCAAGAGCACTGTCATCAATGCCGTCGCGGGGCTGTTGCGGCCCGATGCGGGCCATGTGGCCATCGGCGGCACACGTCTGTTCGATGCGCAAACCGGGCTTTTTGTGCCGCCTGCCGCGCGGCGGCTTGGCGTGGTGTTTCAGGATGCACGGCTGTTTCCGCATATGGATGCACGCGCAAACCTGATGTTCGGGGCGCGGTTCCGCCCCGCCGGTGCGACGGGTGCGGGATTTGACGATGTGGTCGCCCTTCTGGGCCTGTCCGACCTGCTGCACCGCGCCCCCGCGACCCTGTCAGGGGGCGAGAAACAGCGCGTGGCACTGGGGCGTGCCTTGCTCAGCCATCCGCGCATGTTGCTGATGGATGAGCCGCTGGCCAGCCTGGACGGGCCACGCAAGCAAGAGATCCTGCCCTATCTGGAACGGCTGCGTGACGGGCCACTGAAGCTGCCGATCCTCTATGTCAGCCATGCGGTGGACGAGGTCGCGCGGCTGGCCGACACGCTTGTGTTGCTGCAGGACGGACAGGTGCGCGCCCAGGGTCCGCTTTATGACGTCATGGCCGACCCCGCCGCGGTGCCGCTGCTTGGGGTCCGCGAAGCGGGAGCGGTCATCGAGGCCGAGATCACGGCCCATGCCGAGGATGGCCTGTCGACGCTGCGGATCGACGCGGGCGTGCTGGAACTGCCCGGTGTGCAGGCCGCCGTTGGCGCGAGGGTGCGGCTGCGGGTGCTGGCGCAGGATGTCATCCTGTCGCGGGAACGGCCCGAAGGGCTGTCTTCGGTCAATGTCCTGCCGGTGGTGATCGACAGTGTGCATCCCGGCGACGGGCCGGGGGCCGCCATCGGGCTGCGCGCGGGGCGCGACCGCTTGCTGGCCCGCGTCACCGCCCGCGCCGTGCGGGAAATGGAACTGGTGCCCGGCATGTCCTGCTATGCCATCCTGAAAGCCACCACCGTGGCACCGGGCAGCATCGGGCGTTAGGCTCAGGTCTTGACCGGCGTGCGTGCCATGCGCGCTTCCAGCCCCTTGAGCAGTTCCGCATGGGGGACATCAGCGTCAATGGCAAGTTTGCGCAGCCCGAAATGCACATGGGCAATTTCCTGGTAATAGCTGGTATAGGCGTAATTCGTCGCCGCCCCTGCCACCGCGCCCAGCACCGGCACGGTCTGGGCGGCCAGTTTCTGCCCCATGACAATCGCAAGCTTTGGCGCGACACGGTGGACCACCGCCTGCACCGCCTTGCCCGTGAGCGTCATCCGGGCGGCAAGAAATCCCAGATCGGCCCCGTCATCCCCCGACAAGGGCCCGGCGGCGGCAAAGACCTGCACGCAATCGAACTGCACATTCTCCGCGCCGGGGTCAAAGCCGTGTTCGACCGCAACCCCCTGGATCACCCGCAGCAGCAGCGTCGTGGTGACCGGCAATTCGGCCAGTGCCGTGGGCAAACCGCCCGCACCACCTGCCGCCCCCATCGCGGCAGAAACCGCATGGTTGAGCCAGCTTTTCTGATCCGGCACGACGCTGCGGCTGGAATGGGCCGCCTTCATCGCCTGTTGCAGGGCGCTGAGCGTTGCACGTTCAAGGTTGGTGCGCAGCGCCTTTGGCAGCCGGTCCAGCAAATTCTCCGCACTGCCACCAATCAGGTTGAGCACATTCATCCCCAGCCCGTTGGCGGCGCGATAGCGTTTTGCCAGACGGTCAAGTTCAGCATCAACATCTATCGTGGCAGGCAGGTTGGTCTTGATGTCCATGCGCGGTCCTCCATCCCCTCAATGTGGGTCAGGCCGGCCTGCTTTTCAATCCACCCAGCGGGTGACATTGCCCCGGACCCCGTCCCAGGCACCGGGGACAAGCGCCCGGCCCAGCACGCGGTCGGGGTTTGTCGGCGGCGGCATCACCACATCGTCCAGCCGCACAAAGCCGAACCGCCCGTAATAGGGCGCATCGCCGACCAGCATCACGCGATCCCAGCCCAGCGGCGCGGCCAGCGACAGGCTGTCCTCGATCAGGTCACGCCCCAGCCCTTCTCCCTGCCGGGTCGGGTGCACCGCAACGGGACCCAGCAAGAGCGCGTCGAATGTGCCGATATGCACCGGCCAATAGCGGATCGCCCCGGCCAGAATGCCACCTTCATCCCGCGCCACCCGGCTGAGGCCCGGCACCGGGCGGACACCATCGCGCAGGCGATAGGAGGACAGTGCCTCGCGCCCCGGCGCGAAACAGGTGTCATAAAGTGCTTCGACCTCCCAATGGTCGTCCGGTGTTTCGGGTCTGAACTGGTACAAGTGGGCGGCCGTTCTAGGTTTGCGGTGGCAAAGCCCCTAACATGCGGATAGCCATGGGGGCAAACGATCATGGAGTACCTGATGTTCTACCGCCCCGAAGACGGCCACGGCCTGCCACACAACCCGTTCAACGCCCTCATCACGCCACGGCCCATCGGCTGGATCTCGACCCGGGGCAAGGACGGACACGACAACCTGGCACCCTATTCCTTCTTCAACGGCGCGGCCTATGTTCCGCCCCAGGTGATGTTCTCCTCGACCGGGACAAAAGAGGACGCCGGCGATACCAAGGACAACGTGGCCAATATTCGCGAAACCGGTGTGTTCTGCGTCAATGTCGTCGGTCTGGCCGACCGCGATGCGATGAACGCCTCCTCGGAGATGCTGCCGCGCAATGTGGACGAATTTGCCCATGCGGGCATCGAAAAGACCGAATGCAAGACAATCGACTGCCCCCGCGTGGCCAATGCCCCCGCAGCACTTGAATGCCGCCTGACGCAGATCGTTCCGCTGGTGGGCAAGAACAACTTCGTCGTGCTGGGTGAGGTCACCGGCATCCACCTGCGTGACGACTGCCTGGTGGACGGCAAATTCGAAAGCGCGACCTATATCCCGCTCAGCCGGATGGGATACCGCGAATACACCGCCGTGCGCGAGGTGTTCGAACTGGCCCGTCCGGACGATTGACGCCGCCCGATGCGATCCCTGCGCGCTTGATCGCGCTGCGGTTCGCGCCTATCCTGTCTCCAGCCAGAATGGAGGTTTCATGTCCCGGTAATGTGGGGCGGCAGCGCGCCACCCCGATGCACACCCTGACCCGCCGGTCCTGCGAAGCAGCGCGGGACGCTTCAGATGTGCCTGGAACACCAGAACTTACCAACCGGCAATGGCCGGTACGACATGAAAGATCACAGTGATGACACGGGACTATTCCCAATTTCTCGGCCCGAACAAATCCGGCCTTCCGCGACAAGAACTCTCCCTTCTCAGCCGACTGGGCTGGCAAAACTTCTTTGCCCAGCAAACCGATGTCGACGAAATGGCCGCGACGCCGCCCTGCCGGGTGGTGGAAGTCCAGCGTTCCGGCCTTCGCGTCCTGGGCGACGGCCTTGCCACCGAAATCCCGCCGGGGCCGGAAGCGACCGTGGGCGACTGGCTGCTATTCGACGCCGATCACCCGCAGCGCAGCCGGGTGCTGGACCGCAAGAGCCTGATCAAAAGGCGTGCGGCTGGGCATGACCGCAAAGAGCAGCTGATCGGGGCCAATATCGACACGGCATTCATCGTCACCTCCTGCAACGCCGATTTCAATCTGGCCCGGCTGGAACGCTATGTGGCCCTGGCGATGGAGACGCAGATCACGCCGGTGATCCTGCTGACAAAGGCTGACCTGAGCGACGATCCGGCCCCCTATCTTGCCGATGCGCGCAGCATTTCCGACCGGATCACGGTCCTGTCGCTGGATGCGCGGGGCGATGAGGCGCGCGGCACGCTGGCGCCCTGGTGCAAACCGGGAAAGACCGTGGCCTTCCTTGGTTCGTCCGGCGTGGGGAAATCCACACTCACCAACGCCCTGTCGGAGACGGCACAGGCGGCCACGCAGGGCATTCGCGAGGACGACGCGCGGGGGCGGCATACCACCTCGCACCGGCAGTTGCACATCACCGGCGCAGGCTGTGCCGTGCTGGATACGCCGGGCATGCGCGAGCTGCAGCTGACCGATGCCTCGGCCGGGCTGGAGGAAACCTTTGCCGATCTGGCGACGCTGGCGGCCTCCTGCAAGTTCAACGATTGCGCACATGATACGGAACCGGGCTGTGCCGTGCGTGCCGGACTGGAGACCGGAGAGATCGACAGCGACCGGCTGGCGCGCTGGCGCAAGCTGCTGGCGGAAGAGGCATTCAATTCGGCCACGCTGGCACAACGGCGGGCCAAGGACCGCGCCTTTGGCAAGATGGTGCGGGGCATTGTGAAAGACAACCGCAAGTAGCCGGTGGCGGACGGAGGAACCTTAGACTTCTTCCGTCCGCGCCCGCCCGGTGACGGCTCAGTGACCGCCCAGGATTCCGGTACGGACCTGGTAATTGACCGCAAGCTGGTATTCGGGGTCATCGTCGCTGTCCACCACAAGGTGCCCCGCCTTGGTCAGCAGGCGGTGGCAGTCGCGGCTGAGGTGGCGCAGTTCCAGCACCTTGCCCGCCGCCTCGTATTTCGCGGCCATCGCCTCGATCGCCTGAAGGGCGGATTGATCCACCACGCGGCTGTCGGCGAAATCCACGATCACGCGGGAGGGGTCGTTCGCCACGTCGAAAAGCTCGGAAAACCCCTCGGCAGAGCCAAAGAACAGCGGGCCCTGCACCTGATAGACCTTGGCACCTTCCGGTGTCTCGTATTTCTTGGCATGGATGCGGCGGGCGTTGTTCCAGGCATAGGCCAGCGCCGAGACGATGACGCCGACAACCACGGCAACCGCAAGGTCCTTGTAGACCGTGACCACCGTCACCAGCAGGATCACGAAGGCATCCGTCAGGGGCACCTTGCGCAGGATGGTCAGGGAATTCCAGGCAAAGGTTCCGATCACCACCATGAACATCACACCCACCAGAGCCGCCAGCGGGATCTGTTCGATCAAAGACGAGCCGACAAGGATAAAGAGCAGCAGGAAGACAGCGGCAGCAATGCCCGCGACCCGTGTGCGCCCGCCTGATTTCACGTTGATCATCGACTGGCCGATCATGGCGCAGCCGCCCATGCCGCCGAAGAAACCGGTGACCGTGTTCGCCACGCCCTGTGCGATGCACTCCTGCGACGCACCGCCCCGGGTGCCTGTCATGTCGCCCACAAGGTTCAGCGTCAGCAGGCTCTCGATCAACCCGATGGCCGCCAGGATCACCGCGTAGGGTGCGATGATATAAAGCGTTTCAAGCGTCATCGGCGCCAGCGCCGTGCCATAAAGGCCAATCCCCTCGCCAAAGGGCAGATGGAACGACGGGAAGCCCCCCTCGATCGAGGCCAGATCGCCCACGCGCGGCACGTTCATGCCGGTCGCGATGACCACCACCGCGATAACGCCAATCCCCGCCAGCGGTGCCGGGATCAGCCTGGTCACGCGCGGCGTGACCCAGATGATCGCCATTGTCGCCGCCACCAGCGCCAGCATCAGGTACAGAGGCTGGCCAGACAGCCATTCGCCACCGCCCATGCCGTGGCCTGTGTCCACCATCGTGCCCGGCACCTTGAACTGGCTCATCTGTGCCAGGAAAATGACGATGGCCAGCCCGTTGACAAAGCCCAGCATCACCGGATGCGGCACCAGACGGATGAACTTGCCCCATTGCATGACGCCTGCGAAAATCTGGATCAGCCCCATCAGCACCACGGTGGCAAAGAGATATTCCACCCCGTGCTGGGCCACCAGCGCCACCATGACCACGGCCAGCGCACCGGTTGCGCCCGAGATCATGCCGGGCCGCCCGCCGATCAGGGCGGTGATCAGCCCCACGAGGAAAGCGGCGTAAAGCCCCACCAGCGGATGCACCCCCGCGACAAAGGCAAAGGCCACCGCCTCCGGCACCAGGGCCAGTGCGACGGTCAAGCCGGACAGAAGTTCGATCCGCAGACGCCCGGCAGAGAACCGTTCGCCCGGCATCCAGCGCAGATCGGTGACATCGAGATTCTTGGTGAAGCTGCGGAAGGTGGTGCGCACCATGGGCTGGCATCCTGTCTTGGATTAACTTTGGGGCAATGGACAAACGGCACGCCGCTCGCGCGGCTCCTAACAAGCTTTGCCGCGGAATGAAACCCGCAGGACCGCGCAATTTCCCTGCGTTGATGACGCGGTACTTCCCAGTTCGGGAGGTATCGGGGGGATCGGACAGGTTCAACCGGTTGGCTCAGGTGCTTGGCACAGGTGATAACCGGTGCGTGAACGGACCTGTTTTCGGGCTTTCCCCCGCCTGCACATCCATGCAAACTCGGCCCGAACCGACCAGAACCGAGCAGGATGAGGCCCATATGACTTCCACCAAGATCGCCGTGATCGGCGGCTCCGGTATTTACGACATCGACGGGTTGGAAGGGGCGGATTGGACGCAGGTGGAGACCCCCTGGGGCGCGCCGTCGGACGCGATCCTGACCGGCAGGCTGGACGGCGTGTCGATGGCCTTCCTGCCGCGTCACGGTCGGGGGCATGTGCATACGCCAAGCTCCGTGCCCTACCGCGCCAATATCGACGCGCTCAAGCGGCTGGGCTGTACGGATGTCATCAGCGTATCTGCCGTGGGCTCCTTCCGCGAGGAAATGGCGCCGGGTGATTTCGTGATCGTGGACCAGTTCATCGACCGCACCTTCGCGCGGGAGAAATCCTTCTTCGGGCCCGGTTGCGTGGCACATGTCAGCGTGGCGCATCCCACCTGCCCGCGCCTGGGCGACGCCTGCGAGACCGCCGCGCGGCACAGTGGCATAAAGGTGCATCGCGGCGGCACCTATCTGGCGATGGAGGGGCCGCAATTCTCCACGCTGGCGGAATCCAGGATATACCGCGAAAGCTGGGGCGCGGATGTGATCGGCATGACCAACATGCCCGAGGCCAAGCTCGCCCGGGAGGCGGAGCTTTGCTATGCCTCCGTCGCGATGATCACCGATTACGACAGCTGGCATCCCGACCACGGGGAGGTGGATGTGACCCGGATCATCGCCACCCTGACGGGCAATGCCGGCAAGGCCCGCGACATGGTCGGACGCCTGCCCGGACTGCTGGGGGCGGACCGGGCGCCCTGCCCGCATGGCTGTGACCGGGCGCTGGAATTCGCGATGATAACGCAACCGGAGGCCCGCGATCCGAAAATGCTGGCAAAACTGGACGCGGTTGCGGGGCGCATGTTGTGAGCTGAGCGGCAATCGCGGATGTATGCCTGGGCGGCGGATGTTGCTCTTGTGTATTTTGGGAACAATGAAAACAGGGGGTTGCAGCCCCTTTGCGATCCTGTCTTTGCTGGTTGAAACGGAGAAGGGAGCCCATTCATGACATTCGACCTTTGGCTGACATTCGTGGCGGCCTCCACCGCGCTGCTGCTGATCCCCGGACCCACCGTCTTGCTTGTTCTGAGCTATGCGCTCAGCAAGGGGCGCGCGGTGGCGCTGGCCTCCGCCGCCGGTGTGGCGCTTGGCGATCTTGTTGCGATGAGCGCATCGCTTGCCGGGCTGGGGACGCTTGTGCTGGCCTCGGCCACCCTCTTCACCCTGCTGAAGTGGGTCGGTGCCGCCTATCTGGTCTGGCTGGGGATCCGGCTGATCCGTTCCGCCCCCGCCGCGGGACTGGATGTGCCGGGCAGTGCCGATATCGGTGCCGCAGGGGTGTTTCGCCATGCGGCGGCGGTCACGGCATTGAACCCCAAGAGCATCGCCTTCTTTATCGCCTTCGTGCCGCAGTTCGTCCGGACCGATGCGGCACTATTTCCGCAATTCGCGATCCTCACCGGCACATTCGTGGGGCTGGCGGCGCTGAACGCGCTGGCCTATGCCCTGCTGGCGGACCGGCTGCGCCGCGTCATCGCGCGCCCCGCCATCCTGACCTGGATCACCCGCGCCGGGGGCAGCGCCCTGATCGGCATGGGGGTTCTGACCGCAACGCTGAGAAAGGCCACTGCATGAAGCGCGTCGAAGACTATATCCGCACCATCGTCGATTTCCCCCATGAGGGGATCATGTTCCGCGATGTGACCACGCTCTTCGCCGACCCGCGCGGGTTCCGCATGGCCATCGACCAGATGCTGCATCCCTATGCGGGGATCGACATCGACAAGGTGGTGGGGCTGGAGGCGCGGGGCTTCATCCTGGGCGGAGCGATTGCGCATCAGCTCAGCGTCGGTTTCGTGCCGATCCGCAAGAAGGGCAAGCTGCCCGGCACCACGATCAGCCAGGAGTACAAGCTGGAATATGGCGAGGCGATTGTGGAGATCCACGATGATGCCATCCAGCCGGGTGAAAAAGTGCTGGTGGTGGACGACCTGTTGGCAACCGGCGGCACCGCCGAGGCAGGCATCAAGCTGATCGAGCGGCTGGGTGGCGAGATCGTTTCGACCGCCTTCATCATAGATCTGCCGGAGCTGGGCGGCCGCAAGAAGCTGGAAGCCATGGGCATGGAAGTGCATGCCCTTTGCGCCTTTGACGGTCACTAGGTCGTGTTGACATTCATTGTCGCCCACCCGTTTCAGTCCAAAATTGCTCAGTTCCAGGCAAGAGAGCGCGGAATAGCCAGCTATTTCAAGCTCTCTTTGCGCGCCCCGCCTTGAAATTGAAGCGCCAATACCCTGCTGCGCTACCCGCTCTCGGGATATTGGCGATGTTATTTGCCTTATAGTAAAGGCGGGACGCTGTAACGCAGAAATGGGCAATTTTGGCGAAACCCCTGCGGGGCGCGGCGGATTTTGCCTCTGCCATCCCGGATGTTCGCTTCCAATGATCACATTGCTGCGCTCACATCAGGGCGCCAGCGGCAAAATCCGTCTCGCGCGGATGGGCGACAATGAATGTCAACACGACCTAGGATCAGCCACCGTCTGGCGGATGCCGGGAGGCCTGCCTGTGGGGCGGTTGCGCCAAACAGGACGGAAGTTACACCCGTAGCATTGACCTGCCAGCGGCTGCGGAGCCCGTCAGCAGGCCTGGTAACTGCCGCTGTTGCCAGCGGTGAAACAGGCCTGCATCACGATGCCTCCATCCGCAGCACAGCGCCCGGGTTCATGATGCCCCTGGGATCCAGCGCCGCCTTGATCGCCCGCATCGCAGAGAGCTTCGCGGGGTCGCCGTAACGCTCCAGCTCCCCGACCTTGAGCCGCCCGACGCCATGTTCCGCACTGAACGATCCGCCGACCTCATGAACCAGGTCGTGAACGGACCGTTGCACAAGGTCGCGTTGACTGCTGTAGGCGTCGCGGGATTTACCTTTTGCAGGGAAAACATTGTAATGCAGGTTGCCGTCCCCCAGATGCCCGAAGCAGTTGATCCGGAAGTCACCCAGATCGGCGATGCGCTTTGCCCCCGCCTCGATGAAATCGGGCAAGGCGCGCAGCGGGACGGAGATGTCATGGCTCGATACCGCGCCGATGATGCGGTTGGCCTCTGGCAATTGTTCGCGAACAGCCCAGAAATCCGCGGCCTGCTGGGCATTTTGTGCAATCAGCCCATCGGTGACCAGCCCCGCCTCCAGCGCGGCCACAAGCAGCCTTTCCATCGCTTCGGCGGCATCCAGGCCGCCGTTCAGGCCCAGTTCGATCAGCACGCACCATTCCGGCGGGGTGGCAAAAGGCTGGCGCACATGCGGCAGCACCTCGGTCAGGAAGTCGAACCCCTGACGGTTCATCAGTTCAAAGGCGCTGATGGCCTCGCCCAGCTGGCTGCGCCCCAGCGAGAGCAGCTCAAGTGCCGCGCGGGGAGATGGCACAATCAGCAGCGCCGTGCCGGTCTGCTCTGACTGCGCAAAGAGCTTGAAGGCGGCAGCGGTGATCACCCCCAGGGTCCCCTCCGCCCCGATCAGCAGGTTGCGCAGATCATAGCCGGTGTTGTTCTTACGCAGCCGGGTCAGCCCGTGCCAGATCTGCCCGTCAGGCAGCACCGCCTCCAGCCCCAGGCAGAGGTCACGGGTATTGCCATAGCGCAGCACCCCGGTGCCGCCCGCGTTGGTGGCAAGGTTGCCCCCGATCCGCGCCGACCCTTCGGCGGCAAGTGACAGCGGGAACAGCCGGTCCGCCGCATGTGCGGCCGCCTGTACATCGGCCAGGATCACACCCGCCTCGGCCACCAGCACGTTTTCGTCGGCATAGACCTCGCGCACCGCGTTCATCCGTTCCAGCGACAGGACCATCGGCGCGGGCCCGTCGGGGATCACCTGCCCCGCAACCAGCCCGGTGCCGCCGCCATAGGGGATCACGCCGACGCGCGCCGCATTGGCGCAGCGGATCAGGGTGGAGACCTCCTCGACCGTGCGCGGCAGGGCCAGCAGGCCGATCAGGCCCTTGAAATAGCCCCGCGGCTCTTCGGCATAGCGCGGTTCGACGGGGCGCAGGACTTCGGCGGGCAAATGGTCCAGCAGAAGGGCTTCGAAATCTTTATCGGCAGGGTTCAGCATGCCACTTGATCAGCCCTGGCCGCGCCGGATGCAAGCCCAATAGCGTTTCCGGTTCACGTTGAAACGCCAATACCCTGCCACGCCTTCGGCGCTCCCGGGACATCGGCGATGCTTCGTTTCAACGAAAACCGGAAACGCTTTATCGCGCGACGTTGATATAGGAGGGGTTCAGCACCATGATCGTGGGCCGCGACGGCAGCCGGTCGAGTGAGACGCTGAGGTTGGCGCTTTCCAGTTCCACCACCTGGAATTCATCCGACATCCCGGTCAGGAAGGCATCCAGTGCATGGCCTGAAAACCAGTGCATCGGGATCACGATGGAAGATTTGAGCCGCCGGATCACCTGCATCATCACCGGCAGCGGCAGGGTGTACCCGCCATCGACCGGGGCCATCAGCACGTCGATCCGGCCCAGCGCGGCATATTGCGCCTCGGTCGGTTCGTGGTGCAGATGGCCCAGGTGGCCGATGCACAGGCCTGCCATCTCGAAGACGAAGATCGAATTGCCCTCCGGCTCCACCTCGGAAAACTGCGAGCGGATGTCAGTGGATACGTTGCGGATCAGCACTTCGCCCAGGTCGACCTCGTGGTCGATGCCTTCTCCGAACGGGCCCCAGCCCGGCAGCGCATGGGGAATCGCCGGGTCGGGAAAGGGGGTCCAGTGGCTGTCGTGGGCGTGGTTCATCGTCACAACATCCGGGATCAGCGGCAGTGTCCCGGTAAAGCCGGTGTAATCCGTCACCATGTTCAGCCCGCCGTGGCTGCGGATCAGAAAGGAGGCATGGGCGATGTAATGCAGGTGCACCGTTTCGGGCGCCACATCGGGCAGGTTGGCGGGGATCACATGCGCAATGCCCGGCGTGGCATCCGCCAGGGCAATGCAATGGCTTGGCGTGCGGTCCTGCGCCGAGACGGCGACGGGCAGCACCAGCGCGGCAAGGATCAAGGTGAAACATCGAGGCAACATGGCAGACCCCCTGCCGATCAAACTAACACGCGAATTCGATATTTCGAGCGGTTTGAACAATGCGGTTTGCCAAATCCCGCTGCGGCGATGCATGCTGCCCGAAAAACAGCAGAAAGACCTGAGATGCTTGCCAAAAGAAACTGGGTGCCTGCCGCCAGCGAAGCCCTTGTCCAGCGGGTTGCCACCCGGACCGCTGCCGCCGATACCGGCCAGACCGCAACGCGGATTGACGCGCTGATCGCGCAGAACCGGGAAATTCATGAACGCGCCTGTTTCAACCTGAACCCTGCCACCAACGTCATGTCACCCCGCGCCGAAGCGGCACTTGCCAGTGGCATCGGCACCCGGCCCTCGCTTGGGTATCCCGGCGACAAGTACGAAATGGGTCTTGAGGCCATCGAAGAGATCGAAGTCATTGCCGCCGAACTTGCCGCAGAGGTTTTTGACGCGGCCTATGCCGAAATCCGCGTGCCTTCCGGTGCTCTGGGAAACCTTTACGGCTTCATGGCGCTCTGTCAGCCGGGGGATACGATCATTGCGCCGCCTGCCTCTGTCGGGGGGCATGTGACGCATCATGCGGCCGGTTGCGCCGGGCTCTACGGGCTCAGGACCGTGCCCGCACCGGTTGATGCAGACGGCTATTCGCTGGACATCGACCAGCTGCGCAGGCTGGCCCATGAGGTCCGCCCCAAGCTGATCACGGTCGGGGCCTCGCTGAACCTTTTCGAACATCCCGTGGCGCAGGTGCGGGCCATCGCAGATGAGGTCGGCGCGAAAGTGCTGTTCGATGCGGCGCATCAATGCGGGATCATCGCCGGGCGCGCCTGGCGCAATCCCCTGAAAGAGGGTGCGCATCTGATGACGATGAGCACCTACAAGAGCCTTGGCGGACCGGCTGGCGGATTGATCGTGACCGATGATGCGGCCATTGCCGAAAGGCTGGACGCCATCGCCTTTCCCGGCATGACCGCGAATTTCGATGCGGCCAAATCGGCGGCTCTGGCCCTGACCCTTCTGGACTGGGTGGATTACGGGGCCGCCTATGCCGCTGAAATGATTGCGGTGGCGCAGGCGCTGGCCGAAGCCCTGGACGCCGAAGGGCTGACGGTGTTCGGCAAGGCGCGCGGCTTTACCCGGTCGCATCAGTTCGCGGTCGAGGCCGAGGCTTTCGGCGGCGGCCAGACCGCGTCAAAGACGCTGCGCAAGGCCGGGTTTCTGGCCTGTGGCATCGGCCTGCCGATCGCGGAGGTGCCGGGCGACATGAACGGCCTGCGCATCGGCACGCCTGAATTGGTGCGCTGGGGTGTGGGTGTGGCGGATGCCAAGCCGCTCGCCGCCATGATTGCCCGTGCGCTGCGGTCAAACGACCCCGCCGGCATGGCAGAGGAGGTCCGCGCGTTTCGGGCAACCTTTGACAGGCTGCATTTCGTGGGCGGCAATGCGGGAGGGCAAAATTCTGCCTAAGCAGGGCATGCCGCGAAAAATCCGGGCGAAACCCGTTTGTTTCCATAGAATCGCCATTGTTGTGTGATTGTTTCGTCATCGCGTTCGGGGAATTCCGTGTATGATCACCCCGACGTAATTGTTCGCGCGCGACCCAGGGGACGGCGGTTGTGCGTTTGGTACCAGTTTCGCCAATGTCCAAGGAGGGATTGCCCCCGTGTCCACCGAGTTCGAAAAGGCAAGTGACATAGCCGAATATCTTCTGCGCCGCACCGGCGTCGCATTGATGTGCGGCGACTTCGACGCATTTGCGCCCTGTTTCATCCTGCCCCAGCATCTCGAAACCATCGAGGGGCGCCGTTTTGTGACCGACAGGGAAACACTGCACCAGATCTTCCGCGCCGTGCGCGCCAACTACCGCGAACGCGGCGTGACCCGGGTGGTCCGGCATTGCGTGGAGGCCAAGTTCAAAAGCAAGAACCTGGTCGAATCCCTGCATGAGGCGCGCATCTATCGGGGCGAGGAACTGCTACAGCCCCCCTACCAGACCTATTCGTGGCTGGAACGCCGGGATGGCCCGGACTGGCGCGTTGCCTACAGTCTTTATGCAATCACCCAGGCCGAAACCCTCAGCAACGCCCTGTTGTCGGTAGAGGCGCAGGCGCGGACGGCAACTGTGCATTAGAACGCGCGGGGGCGGCTTGCACCGGGCCGGTGACATTGAGGTATCGGCTCCGCGCGGTCCCAGCCCTATCCCGCTTCCGATTTGCCCCGCCGGTCACCGCGCAGCGCGGCATAGAGCACATGGGTCCGCCAGCGCCCGTCGATTTGCAGATAGCTCTGCGCGACGCCCTCGTATTTGAAACCGGTCTTTTCCAGCAACCCGCGCGAGGGGCCGTTTTCGGGCAGGCAGGCCGCCTCGATCCGGCTCAGGTCCATGCGGGTAAAGGCGTGATGCACCATCGCCTCGATCGCCTCGCGCATATAGCCATGCCTGGCAAAGGTTTCGCCGGTCCAATAGCCCAGCGTGGCCGATTGCGCGGGGCCCCGGCGCACGTTGTCCAGCGTGATCGCCCCCACCAGGGTTCGATCCTCGCGCCGGATCAGGAACAGCGGCATGGCGGTGCCGGAGTTCACCGACCGCTGCGCCCAGTAGACCCGGTTGGTAAAGGCCTTGCGCGTCAGGTGGTCTTCGGCCCAGGCCGGTTCCCATTTGGTCAGGTAATCGCGGCTTCTGATCCTCAGGCTGGTCCAGTCGCGGAAATCGGCATGTTGCGGCGGACGCAGGGTCAGCCTCTCTGTTTCGATGCGTATTTTCCGTTTGACCAACAGCATCAGGCAGCGCGTCGGGCCTGTAACGCATCCAGCGTCGGCGCGTTCTCCACCGGGCCGTAGAGCGCCAATGCCGCCGGCGAAATCTCTGCCATATGTTGCGCCAGGTCGCGCACATCACCGGTGGTCACGGCATCGATTTTCTCGATGGTCTCGGACAGGGGCGGGATGCGATCCCAGATCTGGATCAGCCGCGCCAGCCGTTCGGCCCTGTTGGAGGGGCTTTCCAGCCCCATCAGCAGGCCCGCTTTCATCTGTGCGCGGGCGCGGGCGACCTCGGCCGGCGACATGTCACTGGCGGCACGTTTCATTTCGTCAATGGTGATCTCGGCCAGTTCCGGCAGCTGCGCTGCAGATGTGCCCGCATAGATCGTGGTCATGCCGGTGTCGGCATAGGCCCCGGCCTGGGCAAAGATCGTATAGCACAACCCGCGGTTCTCGCGGACCTCCTGGAACAGGCGGCTCGACATGCCGCCGCCCAGCGCGGAGGCATAGATCTGCGCCACGTAGATATCGTCGGCACGGTAGCCGGGAGATTCGAAACCCAGCGCGAAATGGGCCTGCTCCAGCGCCTTGATCTGCCGGGTCTCGCCGCCCCGGAAGGTCGCGTTCTGCATCTGGAACATCGGCTTGGCCTGCATGTCGCCAAACAGGGTCTCTGCCAGCTTCACGATCTCGTCGTGGTTCACGGCACCGGCGGCGGCAAGGATCATCTGGTCGGGGCCATAGTGATCGGCAATGAAACCCTGCAGGTCCTGGCGGTTGAAATTCGACACCCGTTCGGTCGGCCCAAGAATGGTGCGTCCCAGCGGCTGATCAGGATAGGCTTCTTCCTGCAACCAGTCGAAAATCACGTCATCGGGGGTATCCAGCGCCTGTCCGATTTCCTGCAGGATCACGCCGCGCTCGACCTCGATCTCCCTGGGGTCCAGCACCGGGTTGCGCAGGATGTCGGCAATCACGTCCAGCCCCAGCGCCACGTCGTTTTCCAGCACCCGCACGTAATAGGCCGTCACCTCGCGCGAGGTATAGGCGTTGATATAGCCGCCCACATCCTCGATCGCCTCGGCGATCTGGAGCGAGCTGCGTCTGGCCGTCCCCTTGAACGCCATATGTTCAAGGAAATGTGCGATGCCGTTCTGCTGCGGCGTCTCGTGGCGTCCGCCCGCAGTCACCCACACCCCGACGGAGGCCGAGGCGAGCCCCGGCATATGTTCGGTCACGATGCGAAAGCCATTGGGCAGGCGGGTCTGGTTCAGGCTCATGCGGAAAGATTTTCCTTGATATGTTTTTTCAGGGCACCGAGATCGTTGTCGATGCGTGTGAAACGCTCCGGCCGGTCAAAAAGGTCCGCCATATGCGGCGGCAGGTCAGGGCGCAATCCGGTGGCAGCCTCGACCGCATCGGGGAATTTTGCCGGATGTGCCGTGGCCAGTGTGACCATTGGGGTGGTCGCGTCACGATGTTCCTCGGCGACCTTGACCCCCACGGCGGAATGCGGGCAGAGCAGTTCGCCCATGGTTTCACGGGCGCTTGCGATGGTGGCGGATGTCTCCTCTTCCGAGGCGCGGCCCGAACGGTAAATGGCCTGCAGGGCCTGCATCGCGCCCTGGCTCACGTCGAAACCGCCCTGCGCCAGCTCGGCCATCAGTTGTCCCACCGCGTTGCCGTCGCGCCCGTAGGCATCAAACAGCGCGCGTTCGAAGTTCGAGGAGACCTGAATGTCCATCGAAGGGCTGATCGAGGGATGTACAGTGGATTTGTGATACCCCTGCCCCTTCAGGCAGCGGTCCAGGATGTCGTTCTGGTTGGTGGCCACAACCAGGTCGCGGATCGGCAGGCCCATCCGCTTGGCGATATAGCCTGCGAAGATGTCACCGAAATTGCCTGTGGGCACGGTAAAGCTGATTTCGCGCTCAGGCGCGCCGAGGCTGACCGCGGCAGAGAAGTAATAGACCACCTGTGCCAGCACCCGGCCCCAGTTGATCGAATTGACGCCTGCCAGCTTTACACTGTCGCGGAACTCGAAATCATTGAACATATCCTTCAGCCGGGCCTGACAATCGTCGAAATCGCCATCGACGGCCAGCGCATGCACGTTGGATTCCGACGGCGTGGTCATCTGGCGGCGCTGCACGTCGCTGACCCGGCCATGCGGGTAGAGGATGAAGACATCCACGTTGCTCAACCCCCGGAACGCCTCGATCGCCGCCGATCCGGTATCGCCCGAGGTCGCGCCGACGATGGTCACCCGGTCGCCCCGGCGGGCAAGCGCCGCCTGGAACATCTGGCCGATCATCTGCATGGCGAAATCCTTGAACGCCAGCGTCGGGCCGTGAAACAGCTCCAGCAGGAAATGGCCGGGGGCCAGTTGCACCAGCGGCGCGCGGGCGCCATGGCTGAACCCGGCATAGGCACGATCGATGATGGCGCGGAAGGCGTCGTCGCTGAAGGTATCCCCGATAAAGGGGCGCATGACGGCAAAGGCGGTTTCCTCATAGCTCTTGCCGTGCAGCGCCGCGATCTGGTCGGAGGTCAGGGTCGGAATCACCTCCGGCACATAGAGCCCGCCGTCGCGCGCCAGCCCGGTCAGCATCGCCTCTTCAAAGGTCAGCGCGGGGGCCTGGCCCCGTGTGGAGATATAGCGCATGGGTTCAGCTTTCGGTTTTGGCACGGCGGCGCAGGAAATAGAGGGACATGGCGGCCCAGATTGCCGCCAGCGAAAACCATGTAATGGCATATTGCAGATGATCGTTCGGGATACGCGACGTGTCCACGGGCAAGGGCGACACCGGTGCCGCGTCATACGACAGGGCGCGCGCAACCACCAGCACCGGTTCGCTTTGCAAGAGCTGTGACATGGCGGTAACATCGCGGGCGAACCAGATGTTGCCGTCAATGTCCGGGGCGGGTGTGAAACTGTCGGTCTCCTGCGGCCACTGCAGGTTGCCGGTGATTGTCACCGGCCCGTCCGGCAGCGGGGGTGCAGCCGCCTCATTGGGGATGTAGCCCCGATCCACCAGCACCCGGCGATCTCCGGTGTTCAACGCGGTGATCAAACGGTAACCCGCGCCCTGATCTTTCTGCGAGACAAGTACACGCAGGGTCTGCCCTTCAAAGCTTCCGGTAACCTTGACGGGCAGATAGGCCGCCTCTCTTGGGTCGGGCTGCTCCGGCAGGGGGACGGCGGGTGCCTCGATCCTGCCATTGATCTCGGCCAGGATGCCCTGTTTCCAGGTCAGGCGCTGCACCTGCCAGACGCCGAGGCTGATCAGGATGGCGGCACCGCCGAGACCGATGAGGATGACAAAAAGCGCGCGGCTCATGCAGGGGTCCGTGTTGCAACGAAAAAGCGCGCGAAGCGGATCGCGCGCTTTGGGGTTTTAGGCGACGGGGCGGCGGATGCAACCCCGCGCGAAGGATCAGCCCGCGGGCACGCCCCAGATGTAGACCGCAAAGAACAGGAACAGCCAGACGACGTCCACGAAGTGCCAGTACCAGGCAGCGGCCTCGAAACCGACGTGCTTCTCGGGTGTGAAATCACCCCGCATGGCGCGGATCAGGCATACCGTCAGGAACACGGTGCCGATGATCACATGTGCGCCGTGGAAACCGGTGGCCATGAAGAAGGCGGAAAAGAACGCGTCGCCGCCAAAGGTCCATTCGTGATGCAAAAGCAGCTCGCCGTATTCATAGGCCTGCAGCGCGGTAAAGGCGATGCCCAGCACGATGGAGATTGCCAGCCCGCTGACCAGGTCCTTGCGGTTGTTTTCATGCACCAGCGCATGGTGCGCCCATGTCACGGCGCAGCCCGACAGCAGCAGGATCAGCGTGTTGATCAGCGGCAGGTGGAAGGCGTTCACCGGGTCGAAGACCGGCGGCACGTATTCCGAGCCCACATATTCGTTCATCGGGTAGAGGGCCTGTTTGAAGAAGGTCCAGAACCAGGCGACAAAGAACATCACCTCGGACATGATGAACAGGATGAAGCCATAGCGCAGGCCGATGCGCACGACCGGAGTATGATCGCCGATGTGGCTTTCTGCGACGACGTCCTTCCACCAGGCGAACATCACGTAAAGCACGCCCACAAAGCCGCCCCAGAACAGGAACGGTGTCACGTCATGCATCCACAGGACAGCGCCGAACAGCATGGCAAAGCCGCTGATCGCGCCGATAAGCGGCCAGCTGGACGGGGCGAGAATATGGTAGTCGTGGTTCTTAGCATGGGCCATGTGCCGGGGTCCCTCTTGATTAATTCAGGTCTGTTGCTGTCTCTGCATCAAGGGCGGCATAGCCCTCGGGCAGATCAATTTCGTAGAATGTATATGACAGGGTGATGGTGTGTACATACTTGCCATCCCTGTCATTGACGATTTCAGGATCGACATAGAAGCTGACCGGCATCTGCACGGTCTCACCGGGGGCGAGAACCTGTTCGGTAAAGCAGAAACAGTCGATCTTGTCGAAGAACGCCCCCGCGGAATAGGGCGTCACGTTATAGCTGGCCTGCCCGGCGATGGGCCGATCCGTGGGATTATGCGCCTCGTAGAAGGCAAGGGCGGTCTCGCCGATGCGCACTTCCATCTCGCGCTCCACCGGCTTGAAGCTCCAGGGCATGCCGCTGTTGAGGTTGCCGTCGAAGCGGACCTTGATGGTCTGGTCGAGGATGTTGTCGCCGCCGCCGCCCACGACCTGCGGCACGCCGCCAAAGCCGGTGACCCGGCAGAACCAGTCATAGAAAGGCACGGAGGCCCAGGCCAGCCCGCCCATGAGGACCACAACAGAAACGGTTTGAAGAACTGTCTTCTGCGGACCGGTAACTGCCATCAGTCCTGCCCCCCAACGGCGGCGGGCGGATTGGCTGTTCCCGGCGCGCGGGTGAAATCGGTCTGGGTAATCTTGACAAAGGTCAGCACCATGACCAGCACCACGAAGCCGCCCAGCATCAGGCCGACGCCGACGTTGCGCCCCTTGCGTCTGGTGTGAATCTCATGCTCTGCGCGAATGGTCATTACCAGCCTCCCATGCCCCAGGTCCGCAGCGTCGCCTCGACCAGGATCGCGCCGAAGTGCAGGAACAGGTAATACAGTGACAGACGGAAGAACTTGCGCTCCACCATATAATTGTCCGCTTCGGCCGCTGCCTCGTCCCGCTGCCAGATGCGCCATGCGCCGATCAGGAACAGCAGGTTCAGCACCACCGATACGGTCAGATAGATATAGCCGCCGATGGCGGTAAAGCCGGTGCCGACAGCCAGCAGCGCAAGCAGCACGGTATAGGCCATGATGTGACGGCGTGTGGCCGGGCGGCCGTGGGTCACGGTCAGCATCGGCACATTCGCATCGTCATAATCGGACCGCATGAACAGCGCCAGCGCCCAGAAATGCGGCGGCGTCCACATGAAGATCAGCGCGAACATCAGCCAGGCCTCGACCGAGAAACTGCCGGTTGCGATGATCCAGCCGATCACCGGCGGAAAGGCCCCCGCCGCGCCGCCGATCACGATGTTCTGCGGTGTCGCGCGCTTGAGCCACATGGAATAGACGACGGCATAGAAAAAGATGGTGAACAGCAGCATGCCGGCTGCCAGAAGATTCGCGGAGAGGCCCAGCATCATGACAGAGAGGAACGAAAGCCCCACGCCCAGCGCCAGCGCCTCGCCCGGTTGCACCTTGCCTGCCGGAATGGGCCGCTTGGCCGTGCGGCGCATCACCGCGTCGATGTCCGCGTCCCACCACATGTTCAGCGCACCCGAGGCCCCCGCGCCAATGGCCACAAAGAGGATGGAGGCGAAACCGATCACCGGATGCACCGACACCGGAGCGGCCAGCATGCCGACCAGGGCCGTGAAGACCACCAGTTGCATCACGCGCGGCTTCAACAGGGCAAAGTAATCACCCAGTTCCGCTTCGTTTTCCAAGGCTGGCGTTTGGCTGACGTCGGTCATGGGACACCTTTAGCTGGCAACAGGGTGGACAGCATCCACCATACAATCACTGCAGGCCGCTTGGGGCCTGCAGGTCGGGCGCGGTGACGGACACCGCGCCGCGAGGATCAGTCAGCCGAAGCGACTGTCAGCGTCTGGGGAATACCGGCGTATTCCTCCTTGGCCTTGCCCAGCCAGTCGGCATAGGCGGCTTCGGACACCACTTTGACAGTGATCGGCATATAGGCATGGGCCTGGCCGCAAAGTTCGGAACACTGGCCGAAATAGACACCTTCACGCTCCGCGCTGAACCACAGTTCGGCCAGACGGCCCGGCACCGCATCCTGCTTCACGCCAAAGGCCGGAACGGTCCAGGCATGGATCACGTCAGAGCCGGTGACCTGCATCACGATGGTCTTGCCCACCGGCACGACAACAGCGGTATCTGTCGCCAGCAGCCATTCGTCACGCGAATAACCGGCGGCTTCAAGCTTGGCCACCATGACATCGTCCAGGGTGTTGGCGATGGCACCTGCGGCTTCGTCCTCGGCGGTCAGGGTGGCGGGCGCGCCGATCATGTAGCTGTCAAAGCCGAAACCTTCGTCCACGTATTCATAGGACCAGTACCACTGGTTGCCGGTCGCCTTGATGGTGATGTCGGCTTCGGGAATTTCCTGCTGGCGGAACAGGATCGGCAGCGAATAGGCGCCGATCAGCACCAGAATCACGATCGGACCAACCGTCCAGGCGATTTCGATGGGTGTATTGTGGGTAAAGGACGACGGGTTCGGATTCCGCTTCTTGCCGTAGCGCAGGATCACCCAGATGATCAGACCGGTCACGAAAAGGGTGATCAGGGTGATGATGACAAGGATCAGCCAGTCGAGATCATGAATATCCTGTGCCAGCCGAGTCACGGCAGGCTGAAAGCCCATTTTGCCGTCCACGGGCGTACCGATGACCTCAAGCCCATCAATGCGCAGATTGTCCTGGGCCAGTACCGGCATGGCCCCGAGGCCTGCCAAGAGCGCGCTAAGAGAGAGAAGTTTTTTCATAAGTCGTCCTGATCTTGTGACCATGTTTGGCTACGGTTTCGCCGGAAGAAGCAGATGATCCCTGCCCGCCCCGTTGTAATCTGGGTGCTTACAATCATATTCTATCCTCAAGATAAAGCCACTTCGATTGCGGCAAACAGACGCGATGCGCATTTTGTGGCACCAATTCAGGACAATTTCATGAGCAGCACCCCCTTTTCCCCCTTCAACGACCTGCTGGACCGCGATGCGGCCCTGAAAACCCTGCGCGAGGCCGTTGCCGGTGCCGATGATGGCGAGCTGTTCTTTGAACGGCGCCGGTCGGAGGGGCTGATGTTCGATGACGGGCGGCTCAAGACGGCAAGCTATGATGCCTCCGAAGGGTTCGGATTGCGCGCGGTGCGCGGCGAGGTGGCGGGTTACGCCCATTCCACCGAAGTCTCCCATGCCGCGCTGGAACGCGCCTGCGAGACTGCGCGCCTGGCCGTGGCAGACGGCGGCGGCACCTGGGCCGATGCGCCCGAGGGCACCAACCGCAAGCTCTATACGGACGAGGATCCGATCGCCGGGGCCGCCTTTCCCGTCAAGATCCAGACTCTGCGCGAGATCGACGCCTTTGCCCGCGATCTGGACAGCCGGGTGGTGCAGGTCAGCGCCAGCATTTCGGCCTCGCTGCAGGAAATCGAGATTCTCCGGCCGGAAGGCACCTCTGTCAGGGATGTGCGCCCGATGACGCGGGTGAATGTCTCGGTCATTGTCGAACAGAACGGCCGCCGCGAAAGCGGCACGGCAGGCGGCGGCGGGCGGATCGGGCTGGATGGCATGCTGGCCCCCGAAGACTGGCAGGCCAAGGCGCGCGAGGCGCTGCGCGTCGCGGTGGTCAACCTTGATGCCGTGCCTGCCCCCGCAGGCGTGATGGATGTGGTGCTGGGCCCCGGCTGGCCCGGTATCTTGCTGCACGAGGCCATTGGCCACGGGCTGGAGGGCGATTTCAACCGCAAGGGGTCGTCGGCCTTTGCCGGGCTGATGGGCCAGCAGATCGCCGCCCCCGGTGTCACGGTGCTGGATGACGGGACGATCCCGGACCGGCGCGGGTCGATCAGCGTCGATGACGAGGGCACGCCCTCGGCCAGGAACGTGCTGATCGAGGACGGGCGGCTGGTGGGTTACATGCAGGACCGGCAGAATGCGCGGCTGATGGGGGTCAAGAGCACCGGCAACGGGCGGCGCGAATCCTTTGCGCATATTCCCATGCCGCGCATGACCAACACCTATATGCTGGGCGGCGATGCAGCCCCCGGCGACATCGTGGCGGACCTGCGCGATGGCATCTATGCGGTGGGATTCGGTGGCGGTCAGGTCGATATCACCAATGGCAAGTTCGTGTTCTCCTGCACCGAGGCCTACCGGGTTCAGAACGGCGTGGTCGGCGCACCGGTCAAGGGGGCGACGCTGATCGGCGACGGGGCCACCGCGCTGAAGCAGATCAGGGCCATCGGCAATGACCCCAGCCTTGACCCCGGCATGGGCAATTGCGGCAAGCAGGGCCAATGGGTGCCGGTGGGCGTGGGCCAGCCGACGCTGATGATCGGCGGGCTGACGGTAGGCGGCTCTGCCACCTGAACCGGCGTTGCCGTTGCGCCCTTCATGGTATACCGACCCTTGCCGTCAGGCAGGCAGTTTGTGCCAAAACGGCAGCAGTTGATTCACGCCCTGTTAACCGCGCTGTCCTATACCTGATTCTGCAACGGACGGAGACACGGGATGACTGACAAGGACCAACATCCTTCTTCCACTCACCCCCCACTCCCACCCACCCCGGAAGACGAACAGCTTGCCCGGCTTCGTCTGTTGCGCTCGCGCCGGGTCGGAATAGCGACGTATAAACGACTGCTGACTGAATACGGCACTGCGCAGAACGCGCTGGCCGCGCTGCCGGAGGTGGCGCGCGCCGCAGGCGTTTCCAGCTATACCCCCTGCCCCGAGGGCGTGATTCTCGCTGAATTGAAAACCGCCCGTGCTGCGGGGGCGCAATTGCTGGCACTGGGAGAATCCCCCTATCCCGAACAACTGGCGGAACTTGCGGATGCGCCGCCCTTTCTGTGGTGTCTGGGCGATCCCGCACTGCTGTCGCGGCCCATGGTTTCCCTGGTGGGTGCGCGCAATGCTTCATCGCTGGGCACTAGGATGGCGCGCGCCCTGGCGCATGATCTTGGTGCCGCGGGATATGTCGTGGTCTCCGGCCTTGCGCGCGGGGTCGATGCCGCCGCACATCTGGGCGCATTGGACAGCGGAACCATCGCCGTGCAGGCGGGCGGCGTCGACGTGATCTATCCTGCGGAAAACGCCGAACTGGCCCGCGACATTGGCCGCCGCGGGTTGCGGCTTTCCGAACAGCCCTTTGGCCTGCAACCGATGGCGCGCCACTTTCCCAGCCGCAATCGCATCATATCGGGCCTGTCGCGCGCCACGGTGGTGGTGGAGGCTGCCGCGAAATCCGGCAGCCTGATCACCGCGCGCGATGCGCTTGATCAAGGCCGCGAGGTGCTGGCGGTGCCGGGTCATCCGCTGGATGCGCGTGCGGCGGGCTGCAACATGCTGATCCGCGATGGGGCGATGCTGGTGCGGTCGGCGGTGGATGTCCTGGATGCCCTGTCGGAAAGCACCCCATTCAATGGCACGGTACCGGGCACTGCCGAAAACCTGTCGGGCCTGCGCGCGCCCGCCTCGGCGCCACCGCCCCGGCACAGCCTGAAAGACGCCGCGCGCCTGCACCAGCAGATCCTGTCACGTCTTGGCCCGTCGCCCCTTGCCGAAGACCAGTTGATCCGCGATCTGAAAGCCGCACCGGCGCAGGTCGCACCGGCACTTGTCGACCTCGAACTTGACGGACAAATCGCGCGGCAACCCGGCGGCCTGCTGACCAGAGTGGTTTGACCATCGCCCGATCCGCCTCGCAAGGCGGCAGATGAAACAAGGTGGCGGCCGGGAAAGGCGGCCCTCATCCGCTGAGCCTTGCCGCCCCGGACCAGGGGGGCGCGAAGCGGCCAGGGCCGCAGTTTGCCGCGCGCATCGCATCGTCGACAGAGCAGCCTTTGCCGCCATGCTGACCGCCACGATCAGCCCCTCCCGCTGCCTTCGGGGATCGGCCCGTCGGACTGAGGCGCATTGACAATCCACCCCGCCATCCCACATGACACAACGCACGAACGCGCCCGCTTTTATTATCAAGGTACTGAATTCATGCCAGTTGTTGTTGTCGAATCTCCTGCCAAGGCCAAAACGATCAACAAGTATCTGGGGGACAATTACACCGTTCTTGCCTCTTACGGCCACGTCCGCGACCTGCCGCCCAAGGACGGGTCTGTCGACACCGAGCATGATTTCGACATGAAATGGGAAGTCGCCAGCGACAGCAAGAAACATGTCAAGGCCATCGCCGATGCGCTGAAGAACGACAACGAACTGATCCTCGCAACCGACCCCGACCGCGAAGGCGAGGCGATCAGCTGGCACCTGCAAGAGACGCTGACCGCCCGCAAGTCGATCAAGAAGGACACGCCGGTCAGCCGCGTGGTGTTCAACGCGATCACCAAGGCCGCGGTAACCGAAGCGATGAAAAACCCGCGTCAGGTCGACATGCCGCTGGTGGAGGCCTATCTGGCCCGTCGCGCGCTGGATTATCTGGTGGGGTTCAACCTCTCTCCGGTGCTGTGGCGCAAGCTGCCCGGCGCGAAATCGGCGGGCCGGGTGCAATCGGTCACCCTGCGCCTGATCGTCGAGCGCGAGATGGAGATCGAAGCCTTCCGCGCCCGCGAATACTGGACCGTCAAGGCGCTGCTGGCGACACCACGGGGTCAGGAATTCGAGGCCCGGCTCGTCACGCTGGCGGGCGACAAGCTGGAAAAATTCGACCTTTCCGATGGCACCAGGGCCGAAATGGCTGTGCAGGCGATCACCAGCCGCGACCTCACCGTCACCAGCGTCGAGGCGAAACCGGCCACCCGCAACCCATCCGCCCCTTTCATGACCTCAACCCTGCAGCAGGAGGCCAGCCGCAAGTTCGGCATGGGCGCGCGCCAGACCATGAGCACCGCGCAGCGCCTATATGAAGCGGGGCACATTACCTATATGCGGACCGATGGCATCGACATGGCGCCCGAGGCCGTGACCATGGCGCGCGACGCGATCAAGGAACGATTCGGCGCCGATTATGTCCCCGGTGAGCCGCGCATCTACAAGAACAAGGCGAAGAACGCGCAGGAAGCACATGAATGCATCCGGCCCACGGACATGACCCGTGATGCGGCCTCGCTCAAGCTTGAATCGGACCAGGCCAAGCTTTACGACCTGATCTGGAAACGCACCCTTGCCTGCCAGATGGCCAGCGCCCGGATGGAGCGGACCACGGTCGAGGTCGGCAGCAAGGACGGTCAGGTCGGCCTGCGCGCGACCGGTCAGGTCGTGCTCTTCGACGGGTTTCTGCGCGTCTATGAAGAAGGCCGCGATGACGTGGTAGACGAGGACGACAAGCGCCTGCCCCAGATCAGCGAAGGCGACAAGATGGACAAGCGCGCCGTCACGCCCGAACAGCATTTCACCCAGCCCCCGCCGCGCTATACCGAGGCGACGCTGGTCAAGCGGATGGAAGAACTGGGCATCGGCCGCCCTTCCACCTATGCCAGCATCGTCACCACGATCCAGGACCGTGAATATGTGCGCCGCGAGGGCCAGCGCCTGATCCCCGAGGACAAGGGCCGTCTGGTCACCGCCTTTCTGGAAAACTACTTCCGCCGCTACATCGGTTATGATTTCACCGCCGATCTCGAAGACCAGCTCGACAAGGTCTCTGCGGCCGATGCGAATTACAAGGATGTGCTGGGCCGGTTCTGGCGCGACTTTTCCGCCGCGATTGCGGAAACCTCCGAGCTGCGCATCACCGAGGTGCTGGAAAAGATCAACGAGGTTCTGGAGCCGCATCTGTTCCCGCCCACCGAAGACGGCAGCGATCCGCGGCTGTGCCCGCATTGCGGTGCGGGCCGGCTTTCGATGCGCACCGCGCGGTCCGGCGGGGCGTTCATCGGCTGCTCCAACTATCCTGAGTGCCGCTATACGCGCCCCTTTGGCCCGCCCGACCCGGAAGCCGAGGCCAGCGCCATCCCCCCCGACGGCAAGCTTTTGGGCACAGATCAGGGCGAGGAGATCCGCGTTTTCAAGGGCCGCTTCGGGCCTTATGTCCAGCGCGGAGAGGTGACGGAAGAGAACAAGAAGCCGCCGCGCCAGTCGATCCCAAAGGAATGGCCGCCGGAGGAGCTGGAGCTTGAACGCGCGCTGATGCTGCTGTCGCTGCCGCGCGAGATTGGTCCGCACCCCGAGGATGGCGTGATGGTCTGGTCCAACATCGGGCGCTATGGCCCCTACCTCAAACACGCGGAAAGCACCTCGCACCGGGGCGGCACCAATGCCAACCTGGAAAACATCGAAGAGGTCTTTACCGTCGGCATGAACCGCGCGGTGCAGCTGCTGGCCGAGAAAGTCGCCAGCCGGGGCGGACGCGGACAGGCCGCGAAACCGCTGCGCGAGCTGGGTGAGCATCCGGAAGCGGGCGGCGCCGTCAATGTGATGAAGGGCAAATACGGGCCCTACGTGAAGTGGGAAAAGATCAATGCGACGATTCCCGACACGATCGACCCCGAAGATCTGACCATGGCGCAGGCGATCACACTGATCGACGAACGCGCGGCCAAGTCCGGCAAGAAAAAACCCGTGGCAAAGAAAAAACCGGCTGCGAAAAAGAAGACCGCCCCCAAAAAACCCGCTGTCAAGAAAGCCTGACTGCGACAAAATGACCGCTGATCAAAGACTTGTGATTTGAACCTGCCCCCGAAGCTTGCCAGACCAGTGGCAAAACTTGAGGCGAAAGGCAGACCAATGACAGAGCATCTGAGCAAGCGCGGTTTCATCATCGGGGCAACGGCTACATTGTTTGCCCCGACTGTCCTGCGGGCAGACCCCGGTGACCTCAACCCGGTGCGGCGCAATGCGACCAGCTTTGTCTCGCAACGCTGGCAGGACCACTTTGACAGCCTGGGCAAGGCCGCCATCGTTGCCGACACCACCAGCCGCGCGCTGCATTTCTGGAGCGGTGACGGAAAGACCTACAATGTCTACCCCACCTCCGTGCCCCGCAGCGACGAGCTGACCAAGCGCGGGTATACAAAGATCGTGCGCAAGCGCGTCGGTCCCGACTGGACCCCGACACCCAGCATGATCGAACGCGACCCGGAGCTGAAATACATGCCCCCCGGCCCGGACAATCCGCTGGGGACCCATGCCATGTACCTGAGCTGGCCCGCCTATCTGATCCACGGCACCCATGACACGCGCAAGATCGGGAGGCAAAGCTCTGACGGCTGCATCGGGCTTTACAACCACATGATCGAAGCCCTGTACCAGATCGCCCCGATCGGGACGCAGGTGCGTATCGTGTAATCCGCCGGTCGGCGCGCAACCCCTGCATGAATTGACTTTGCCGCGACGCGGCGTCACAAGTTCTTCTGACCATAGCGACAGGGGATCATGCAGAATGAACAAAATCTACGCAACCGCCACCGAGGCGCTGGAAGGCGTTCTGTCAGATGGCATGCTGATCGCCGCCGGGGGCTTTGGCCTCTGCGGCATACCGGAATTGCTGCTGCAGGCGATCAAGGAGAATGGTGCCAAGAACCTGACCTTTGCGTCCAACAACGCGGGCGTGGACGATTTTGGCATCGGCATCCTGTTGCAGACCCGGCAGGTGAAAAAGATGATCTCCTCCTACGTGGGCGAGAACGCGGAATTCATGCGCCAGTATCTGTCCGGTGAACTGGAGCTTGAGTTCAATCCCCAAGGCACCCTGGCCGAACGGATGCGCGCGGGCGGCTGCGGCATCCCCGGTTTCTACACCAAGACCGGTGTCGGCACCCAGATCGCTGAGGGCAAGGAAGTCAAACAGTTCAACGGCGAGGATTACATCCTCGAAGAGGGCATTTTTGCCGACCTCAGCATCGTCAAGGCCTGGAAGGCCGACGACACCGGCAACCTGGTGTTCCGCAAGACCGCGCGCAACTTCAACCCGCCTGCCGCCATGTGCGGCAAGGTCTGCATCGCAGAGGTCGAGGAAATCGTGCCGCGCGGGTCGCTTGACCCCGACGCGATCCACCTGCCGGGCATCTATGTGCACCGGATCGTCCAGGGCACCCACGAGAAACGCATCGAACAGCGCACCACGCGCAAGCGGGAGGAAGCATAATGGGCTGGGATCGCAATCAGATGGCCGCACGCGCGGCACAAGAGCTGGAAGACGGCATGTATGTGAACCTCGGCATCGGGATTCCGACGCTGGTGGCCAATTATGTCGGTGACAAGGACATCACCCTGCAATCCGAGAATGGCATGCTGGGCATGGGCCCCTTCCCCCTTGAGGGCGATGAGGACCCCGACCTGATCAATGCGGGCAAGCAGACGATCACCGAACTTTCCCGCACCTCCTATTTCGACAGCGCCATGAGTTTCGGCATGATCCGCGGCGGCAAGATTGCCGCGGCGATCCTGGGGGCCATGGAAGTGGCCGAAAACGGCGATCTGGCGAACTGGATGATCCCCGGCAAGCTGGTCAAGGGCATGGGCGGCGCGATGGACCTTGTCGCAGGGGTCGGCAAGGTCATTGTCGTGATGGACCACCAGAACAAGGCCGGCGAAAGCAAGGTGCTCAAGGAATGCAGCCTGCCGCTGACCGGCAAGGCCGTGGTGGACCGGATCATCACCAACCTTGGTGTGCTGGACGTGGTCGAAGGCGGTTTGAGAATTGTCGAATGCGCAGATGGCGTCACCGAGGACGAGTTGCGCGCGGCGACCGAGGCGACGATTGTCTGAGATCACCCGCGAGGTCAGCGGCAGCAAGGGCCGCTATGTCCTGACCCAGGACGGTCACGAGGCTGAGCTGACCTATTCGCGCCTTGGTGAAACCCAGGTGATCGCCGATCACACCGGCGTACCGGAGGCCCTGAAAGGCACCGGCGCCGGTCTGAAACTGGTGACACGGCTGGTCGAGGATGCGCGTGCCGAGGGTTTCAAGATCGTGCCGCTCTGCCCCTTCGTGAACGCGATGCGGCGGAAACATCCGGAATGGGCGGACGCCTTCAACGTCTGAAGGCCGGGTTGCACGATCTTTTCAAAAAGATCGGACCGGAGTTTTCAAAAACTCCGGTTCTCCCGCCGACCATGCCGCTCTGACCTCTCGTGAGCGGCGGGCGGCGAAAACATCCGTGACTGGCGGAGGCTTTCGATGTCTGCAAGGCCGGGTGTCGCGATCTTTTCAATAAGATCGGGCCGGAGTTTTCAAAAACTCCGTTTCTCCCGCTGACCATGCCGCTCTGACCTCTTGTGAGCGGCGGGTGGCGAAAACATCCGTGACTGGCGAAGGCTTTCGATGTCTGCAAGGCCGGGTGTCGCGATCTTTTCAAAAAGATCGGGCCGGAGTTTTCAAAAACTCCGTTTCTCGCCACTCAGTTCATCGCGGCAAATACACAACCGTCCGAGATCAGCTCGGGCGGGGTCTTGCACAAACCCTTGGCCACCTGGAAGGCCGCCAGCACCTTGGGCACGTAGTCGCGTGTCTCGGCAAAGGGCGGCACACCGGCGTGTTTGCGCACCGAGCCCTCTCCGGCATTATACCCTGCCAGCACCAGGATCGGGTCGCGGTCAAATTCGTCCATCAGCCAGTTCAGGTATTTCACCCCGCCGGTGATGTTCTGGGAAGACGCCAGACTGTCCGTCACCCCGAACCGTTCCGCCGTGGCCGGCATCAGCTGCATCAGCCCCTGCGCGCCGGCCCGGCTGACGGCATCAGGCTTTCCGGCGGATTCCACGGTGATCACCGCCAGCACCAGCGCGGGCGAGACCTGTGTCCCGATGGTGGAACGCAGGATGTCGATGCCGTTGACCTTGGCGATATCCTGCATCTGCTGCAGGCGCGGGCTGTTGACGCGGTCGGCCGCGCCCGCCAGCGTTGCCATCGCGGTTTCCAGACGTCCCGGACCGGATTGCGCAATATTCGGAGATACCTTTTCCCAGAACCAGTCATATTGACCAGGTTCCCTGGGCGTGATGGCCCCCGATGGCTGCGCCACCACGTCGGGGCCGACCCTGGGCTTCAGCGCCGCGGCCTGAACCGCCGGGTCGATCTGGATGCCGATCCGTGGCCGGCTTCCCGGTTTGGGGGCCTTGATCCGCTTGGCGCTGAAATCTGCAAAGGGACGCGCGCTCTCCGCCCATAGCGGTGCCGCCACCATGGCGCCCGAAAAGAGCGCGATTGCCAGAATACGATACATGCCTGCCTGCCGTTGTTTGTTTATCGGCTCGATTTTCAGACAGCTTCCCACAAAATCACTGTCGAAACCAGTAAATCGCGCCGCGCGCCCTGCCAAAACCCTTAAATCGAGGCAGGAATTGCGGCAATTTCGCCATAATTCGCCCCAAGATCTTTCGAATTTAACTAAACCCACACGTGTATCGCGGGAAATTTCGTTTGATAACATGTGCTTGTAAATTTTTTGGCCAGAGATGGGCGAAAAAACCAAAAAGTCACATTTGCCGCCAAATTCATGCCCCAATCAGACAGCTATATAGCGTCATACCAAGTCGGACAGGCGCTCAACTGAGAGAACGGCGCCACCAACGGACGGCAGGGTGTAACCTTAAAACCTGATCCTTGGAGGGACAAAACATGATGAACTTCTTCGCAAACTTCAAATCTGACGAATCCGGCGCCGTGACTGTTGACTGGGTCGTGCTGACCGCCGCCGTTGTTGGCCTGGCCGTCGCAGCCTACTCCTCGATCCAGACCGGCGCTTCCGGCCTGACCGACCGTACAGCGACATACCTGGACAACCGTACACCCGGCACCAACTAATTCTCACCTGATGGTGTGAAATTGCGGGGCCGCACTCTGATGATCAGACTGCGGCCCCGTTTTCGTCCCGGTCGGACGATCGGGTCAACCCTCTTTAAGAGGAGCACAACCATGTTGCGCAAACTGAAGCAATTCCGAAAATCCGAACGTGGCGCAGTCACGGTGGATTGGGTTGTCCTGACTGCTGCAGTCGTCTCACTGGCGGTTGTAATTGTTGTGGCGATCCACAACGGCGCAGAAAGCGTGGGCGATGGCACCGGCACCTGGCTGGGCAATCGATTGGTCGGGAACTGACCACAAACTGACTTGACGGGCCGGCCTCCGGGTCGGCCTTTCGGGCGCTCTTCTCCGATGATCCTGACCCTGTCAGCGTCGCGGCGGCGGGCGCCCAACCCTTTCCACCGGAGAGGCAAAGTTTCGTCATATTCGGCTGCTACGCCGGATGTTGACAAAGAGGCGTCGGGCAATCCCGGCACGAATGAGCAAGAGGTGATAACATGCGGATGGTATTTGGACTGGTCCTTTTGGTGGGCATCGCGCTTGCCGGCGGGGCGGTATATCTGGCCAAGGATCGGATCGCGCAATACCAACTGGCGAATGCGCGCGCTCAGGAAGCCTTGTCCCAGGTTGTGCCCACGGTTTCGGTCTTTGTCGCCGAAGGCCCCCTGAAATACGGGCAGCGGCTGACTCCGGAGGACGTGCGCGAAGTTGCATGGCCCGAGAATGCCATCCCCGAAGGGGCCTTTACAGATTATGCGGTCCTCTTCCCCGAAAATACGGATGAACCCCGCGTTGTCCTGCGCGCCATGGAGAAAGACGAAGCAATCATGGCGCTCAAGGTCACGGCACCGGGTGAAGATACCGGTCTGACCTCGCGGCTGGAACGCGGCAAACGCGCGTTTACCATCAAGGTTGACGTCTCCAGTGGCGTTTCGGGCTTCCTGCGTCCGGGCGACAAGGTCGATGTCTATTGGACAGGCCGCGTCAGCATCAACCGCGACACACCCAGCACCGAAGTCACCAAGCTGATCGAGGCCGGCGTGCAATTGATCGCGGTGGACCAATCTGCCGGTGGCGAGCTGAGCGAGGCGACCATCGCCCGCACCGTCACCGTTGCCGTCAGCCCGCAGCAGGTTGCCGGGCTTGCCCAGGCGCAATCGACCGGGAACCTCTCGCTGTCGCTGGTGGGTGCCGAAGATGACACGGTGGCCTCTGCCATCGAAGTGGACCAACGCGCGCTGCTTGGCATCGCTGCCGAGGAAATCAAGGCCGAAGTTGCCAAGGAAAAGGTCTGCACCATCCGCACACGGCGCGGTGCTGAAGTGGTCGAACTGCCGATCCCCTGCACCAACTGATCAGCCCCAAGGCCATCAAGGTTGTTGGAAACCAATCGCTTGACCCGGCGCCGCAGTGATGCGGCGCCGGTTCGGTTTTGCGTTATGTTGCTATTTGTCCACATAAGAAAACCAGCCGAACACCTTGATTCTTGCAATAAAATCGAAACTGACGCAGAGTGTTTCAAACGACGGGCGAAAAGACCCTACATTGAGGCGTGATCAAAAAGGCAGGTCACATGAAAATCGACAGATTTCTGAAAGCGGCTCTATTGGGCCTGACACTGACCGCTGCGCCTGTCGCAGTGCTCGCTCCCCTGACCGCCCAGGCGGATACGCTGCGGGTCATGAAACGTGGCACGAACGCGGCGCTCAACGTGCCGATGAACCGTGCGGTGGTGGTGGAAAGCGATATCCCCTTTGCCGAGCTCAGCATCGCCAACCCCGGTATCGCGGATATTTCATCGCTCTCCGATCGCACCATCTATGTGCTGGGCAAATCGCCGGGTCTGACCACGCTGACACTGCTTGACGCAAGCGGCCAGCTGATCACCAACGTCGATGTGCGCGTCGCGGCGGATGTGTCGGAGTTCAAGGAACGCCTGCGGCAGATCATGCCCGGTGAGAATATCGAAGTGCGCACCGCCAATGACGGCATCGTGTTGTCGGGCATCGTCTCTTCCACCCAGCGCCTTCAACGCGCGCTGGACCTCGCGGAGCGCTACGCCCCCGAACGGGTGTCCAACCTGATGAGCGTCGGTGGTATCCAGCAGGTGATGATGAAAGTGCGCTTTGCAGAAATGCAGCGCAACGTTTCCAAATCGCTTGGCGCATCGCTGGCGCTGAACGGGGCCATCGGCGGCACCGGGATCAACGGCGGCACCGGAACGACAAATACCTCCGGCGGGGTCGCAGGCTCGCTTGGTGGCAACATTCCAGCCGGCAACCAGAACGCGGGCGCGGTCCTCTTCGGATTCAATGCAGGATCGACCCAGGTTGGTATCCTGTTGGAAGCATTGGAAGAAAAAGGTGTCGTCCGGTTCCTGGCAGAGCCGAACCTGGTTGCACTTTCCGGGCAGGAGGCAAAATTCCTCGCCGGTGGCGAATATCCCGTCCCCGTGGCGCAGACGGACAACCGGATCTCGGTCGAATTCAAGCCTTTTGGCGTCGAACTGGTATTTATCCCCCGCGTGGTCGACAAGGATCTGATCAACCTCGAACTCAAGGCGGCGGTTTCCGCCATCGACCCGACCAACAGCCTCGAACTGGGCAACGGCATCTCGATTGCCGCCTTCACCCGGCGCGAGACCTCCAGCACGGTTGAAATGCGCGACGGTGAAAGCTTTGCCATCGCGGGGCTTCTGACCGACGACTTTACCGACAATTCCCGGCAGTTGCCGTGGATCGGCGATGTACCGGTCCTGGGCGCCCTCTTCCGCTCCGCGGATTATCAGCGCAGCCAGACCGAACTTGTCATCATCGTGACCGCGCATCTGGTCACACCGACCCGTGGCGAAGCGCTTGCGCTGCCCACCGACCGGATCAAGCCGCCTACCGAGAAGGACCTGTTCCTTTATGGCCGCACCGCAGAAGGCACACGCGCCCCGAGCAAGGGTGCCGCCGGCGAGGTTGCCAAACAGGACTTTGGCGGGTCATATGGTTATGTACTGGACTGAACAGATGACACCAATGCTGGTCATGAAACTCAAAGTAACCACTGCTTCGGCAGCTCTGGCCGCCCTTCTGGGCTGCGCGCCCAGTTCCGATCCGGTCTATACCCAGTTCTACAGCGAGGCGGGCGCGCTGGCCGATACCGGCTACTTTGGCAATGCGACGCTGAACAACCGTCTGGTGATGACGGGCGAGCGGCAATATACCTTCGATCTGGCCAACCGCTTTGCCAACGAAGTGACATCGGTCGTGAACTTCGATTTCAATTCATCGCAGCTGGATGGCAACGCCCAGGCGATCCTGCGCCAGCAGGCCGGCTGGATCCGCCAGTTCCCGGAAATCCGCTTCCGCGTCTACGGTCACACCGACGCGGTGGGATCGAACCGCTATAACAAGGGCCTTGGCCTGCGCCGCGCCAATGCTGTCGTCAGCTACCTGTCGACACTGGGCATCAGCCGCAGCCGTCTCGAAGCTGTGGTGTCCTTTGGTGAAACCCAGCCCCTGATCGTGACACAGGGCCGCGAGCGCAGGAACCGCCGTACCGTGACCGAGGTCAGTGGTTTTGTGGAACGCCACCCCACCGTTCTGGATGGCAAATACGCGCAGATCATCTATCGCGACTACGTCGCAAGCGGTGTGCCCCCCAGTCAGCTGAGCGAGACGCTGACCGCAGGGGTCGGCGGCCAGTAAACCGGACAGCAGGGGGCCATTGGCCCCCTTCTTCTTGCCCGTCCCCTGCCTTTTTGGCCCCGACGGAGCGGTCTGATCAATCTCAACCGCAGCGCCTGATCGTTTCAACATACCCAACAATCAGACCGTTTTGGCCCCAATCTCGCCCAAGTTTGCCGCGATATTCACGCAATAGGACAGATGTGTCTGTGCAGAATGCCAGACATGGGTGACCGCGCGGGATCGAAACTGCATTGAACCTGCAGCAGCTCCAGCCGCCAAGCCCTTGTGAGTAGAGGATAAAGGCTATGAGTAGTGTAATGCCCCAACCAGAAACAGCGCCGATTGTTGCCTGTACCGTCAGCCGTGACGTGCAGAACTTCGATCTTTTGATCGAGGACATGGAAGATTCCATGGGCGAAAGCTGGGGCGATCTCGGGTTTGCCGAGGCACTTGCCTTTTTCAACCAGCCCGAAGCCAATGCGATGGAATTCATCGCCCTGGCGATGGACCAGGAGGACGAGGACAACCTGGTGCTGATGACCCAGATCATCAGCCAGGCCAAGGCCCACGATATCAAGGTCATCCTGATCGCAGAGGATGTAACCCCCGCCGCGCTGCACAGCCTGCTGCGGCAGGGCGCGGATGAATTTGTTCCCTATCCCCTGCCCGAAGGCGAGTTGGCGCAGGCCATCGACCGCGTGCGCATGGTCGACCAGGCAGTCCAGCAGCACGTCGAAGCCAGCGGACCCAGCCTGCGTGCAGGTGCCAACAAGAATGGCGCGGTGATCGTGGTACACGGTCTTGCCGGTGGCACCGGCAGCACCACCATGGCGGTGAACCTGGCTTGGGAACTGGCCACAGCCGACAAGAAAAACGCGCCCTCGGTGTGCCTGCTGGATCTCGATTTCCAGTACGGTTCCGTTGCGACCTTCCTCGACCTGCCGCGCCGCGAGGCCGTCTACGAGATGCTGTCTGACACTGAAGCAATGGACGACGAAATTTTCGGTCAGGCGATGCTGACCTATGAAGACAAGCTGAACGTGCTGACCGCCCCCACGGATATGCTGCCGCTGGACCTGCTGGGCTCCGAAGACATCGAACGTGTGCTGAGCATCGCGCGCAGCCAGTTCGATTATGTGGTGATCGACATGCCCTCGACGCTGGTGCAATGGTCTGAAACCGTTCTCAACCAGGCGCATGTCTATTTTGCCATGCTCGAACTCGACATGCGGTCGGCCCAGAACACGCTGCGGTTCAAGCGCGCGCTGCAATCAGAGGATCTGCCGGTTGAAAAGCTGCGCTATGTGCTGAACCGCGCGCCCAAGTTCACGGACCTGAACGGCAAGAGCCGCGTCAAGCGGATGGCGGAATCGCTGAGCATCTCCATCGACGTGCAACTGCCGGACGGGGGCAAGCCGATCACGCAGGCCAATGACCACGGCCTGCCGCTTGCCAATTCCGCGCCGAAAAGCCCGCTGCGCCGCGAAATCGCCAAGCTTGCCGCCTCAATCCATCACTTGAAAGGCGACCAGGCCGAAGCGGCCTGATCCCCGAACTGAAAGAGCCTGCCATGTTTTCGAAATACAAGAAGACGCCAGAGACCGCAGCGGCCCGCAAACCGGCGGCGGTGGTTGACCTCGCACCGCCACCCGCTGCCCATGCGGCCAAAACGGTGGTGCGCAAGGCCGCGCAACCCGCCGCAGCCGCACCCATCGACAAGGATGTGAAGCGCAAGCAGCGGATGGGCGAGATCAAGCTGGAACTGCACCGCGCCCTGCTGGACAACCTGAACCTGGCGGCGCTGGAACATGCAAGCGAAGCCGACCTGCGTCAGGAAATCAACGCGATCTCGGCGGAGATTCTGGCCGAGAAAAGCATCGTTCTGAACCGCGAAGACCGGATGACGCTGAACTCCGAGCTCTTTGACGAGGTGACGGGCCTTGGGCCGCTGGAAACCCTGCTCAAGGACGATACGGTCAACGATATCCTGGTGAACGGCCCGCAGCAGATTTTCGTCGAACGCGACGGCAAGCTGCAGCTGACCGATATCACCTTCAAGGACGAAAAACACCTGCTACGCATCATCGACAAGATCGTCAGCGCCGTGGGCCGCCGGGTGGATGAATCCAACCCCTATGTGGACGCCCGTCTGCAGGATGGCTCGCGCTTCAACGCGATGGTGCCGCCGGTTGCGGTGGACGGCAGCCTTGTTTCCATCCGTAAGTTCAAGAAAGACAAGCTGGGGATCGACGATCTGGTGAATTTCGGTGCCTTCACCGAGGAAATGGCCGCCTATCTGCAAGCCGCCGTGGCGACCCGCCTGAACATCATCGTGTCGGGCGGCACCGGTTCGGGCAAAACCACGACGCTGAACGCCCTGTCGTCCTTCATCGACAACGCCGAGCGTATCCTGACCATCGAGGATACGGCGGAACTTCAACTGCAGCAGACCCATGTGGGCCGGATGGAAAGCCGCCCCGCCAACGTCGAAGGCAAGGGCGAGGTTTCCCCCCGCGACTGTCTGAAAAACGCCCTGCGGATGCGTCCTGACCGGATCATCGTGGGCGAGACACGTGGCGAGGAAGTCATCGACATGTTGCAGGCCATGAACACCGGCCACGACGGTTCGATGACCACGATCCACGCCAACTCCGCCCGCGACGGCGTGTCCCGTCTGGAGAACATGATCGCCATGGCCGGGATCGAAATGCCGCTGAAAGCCGTGCGCAGCCAGATCTCCTCGGCTGTGAACCTGATCGTGCAGGCCAGCCGCCTGCAGGACGGTTCGCGCCGCATGACTTCGATCACCGAGATCACGGGCATGGAGGGCGATGTCATCTCCATGCAGGAAATCTTCCGCTATCAGCGCGTGGGCCTGACACCCGACAACAAGATCATCGGCCATTTCACCGCCACCGGGGTGCGCAGCCACTATGCGGAACGCTTCCGCATGTGGGGCTATGACCTGCCCTCGTCCATCTATGAACCGATTGCGGCCCAATAGGCCGTATCCCAGGAACCCCCCGGCCCGCCGGGCCGCGTCACAAGAATGCATCTGCCCTGTAAGGAATTAGTGCTATGAGCGCCGAACCAATCATCTACGGCCTGATCTTCATCGGTGTTCTGGTGCTGGTCGAAGGCCTTTACCTTGTCGCCTTTGGCAAATCCATCAGCCTCAACAGCCGCGTGAACCGCCGCCTTGAGATGCTGGAAAAAGGCACCCGCCGCGAGGAGGTGCTGGACAAGCTGCGCAAGGAAATGCAGCAGCACATGGATGCCAAGACCATCCCGCTGTATTCGCTGCTGTCGATCAAGGCACAAAAGGCGGCCATCGCCTTTACGCCCAAGCAGCTTCTGATGATCATGGCCGGGGTCTCTGCCGCGGCCTTCATGGCGCTGACCGTGGGCACCGAAACCGACGCGCCGGTGCGCGCCCTTCTGTCGGTCGGCATCGGTGTCGGCGGCGTCTATTTCTGGATCTCGGCCAAGGCGAACAAACGCATGGGCATGATCGAGGAACAGCTGCCCGATGCGGTGGAGCTGATGGTGCGTTCGCTTCGGGTGGGGCATCCGTTCTCCAACGCCATTTCCATTGTCTCAAAGGAAATCCAGGATCCGCTGGCCTCCGAATTCGGGGTGATCGCCGATGAATCCGCCTATGGCCGCGACGTGGGCGAGGCGCTGAAAGACATGGCCGAACGCCTGGACATGCAGGATCTGCGCTTTCTCGCCGTGGCCGTGACGATCCAGCAGCAATCAGGTGGTAACCTGGCCGAGATCCTCGCCGGTCTGGCCAAGGTGATCCGCGCCCGTTTCCGCCTGTTCCGCCGGGTCAAGGCGATCACGGCAGAGGCAAAATGGTCCGGCAAGTTCCTGTCCGCCTTCCCCATCGTGGCGCTGATCGTGATCAACGTCTCCGACCCGCATTACTATGACGAAGTGCGCGACCACGCCCTGTTCATTCCCGCCTGTTTCCTCGTGGGTATCTTCCTGGCGATGAACCTCTTTGTGATGCGCATTCTCACCGACATCAAAGTGTAAGGCAGAGACATGGATATCCTTTTGCAGATCAACGATCAGGTCACCCGGACCCTCGGCCCGATGGGGTTGATCATCATCGCTGGTGTCGTGGGCTTTGTCATGGTGGCCACCGCCGCCATCATGTACCTGCGCCAGCCCGAAGACCCGCTGACCAAGCTCAAGCGCAACGCGGCGAACCCGGGCAAGGCAGACCAGAACGCCAGGCTGCGCCAGGCCGACCAGAACGCACAATTGCAGAAATTCGCCAAATTCCTCGAACCCGAGGATGTTGCCGAACTCTCCGCCAAACAGCTCATGCTGCGCCAGGCCGGATATCAGTCGCGCGACGCGGTGCGCATCTTCTACTTCGCACAGATGGCGCTGGGGCTGCTCGGCATGGCTGCGGGCATCTTCTACACCGGTGTGCTGGGCGGCGGCGAAGGCATGAGCACGCAAAAGACAATGATCTACACCCTGATGCCCGGCGCATTGGGATATTTCCTGCCGAAATACTGGGTGACGCGCCGCGTCGAGGCCCGCAAGGAGGAAATCACCCGTGGTTTCCCTGACGCGCTCGACATGATGCTGGTCTGCGTCGAGGCCGGCCAGTCGCTTGACCAATGTATCGTCCGCGTCAGCGCCGAACTGCGCGCCTCCTACCGCGCCCTGTCCGAGGAATTCCAGATCGTCGCCTACGAGATGAAGGCCGGCAAGGACAAGATCACGGTCCTGAATGACATGGGCGAACGCTGCGGCGTGCAGGACGTGTCATCCTTCGTGACCGTGCTGGTGCAATCGGCCGCCTTCGGGACGTCGATCTCGGACGCGCTGCGGGTCTATGCCGCGGAAATGCGTGATAAACGCGTGATGCGCGCGGAAGAGGCCGCAAACAAGTTGCCAACCAAGATGACCCTTGCCACAATGATGCTCACGGTGCCGCCGCTGCTGATCATTCTTGTGGGTCCTTCGGTCCATGGCATCACGCAACTTGGCAATATGGGTGGACTGGCGGAATAATGACACCACGACACGGGCGCGGATCTATCCGTGCCCTTGCCCTGACCACGATCCTTGGATTGGCCGCCTGTTCACCGGGCGGCTTTTCTGCGTCGAAATCCGAACAGGTCTATGCCCCCGGCGTCGACCAGCGGGCAGAGGCGGTTGACGGTGTCGAAGTGGGCCACCGCCTGATTGCCGCCGGGCAATACGAACTGGCCATCAAATCCTTCAACCGTGCAGCGCTCGACCAGGGGCTCAACGGCGAAGTGCTGTCGGGTCTCGGTTCCGCCAACCTCGGGCTTGGCCGTCTGGGACAGGCCGAAACCCTGCTGCGCCGCGCCGTGAAGGAAGATGGCAGCCAGCCCGAAGTCTGGAACAACCTGGGCGTTGTCCTGATGGAACGGGGCAAGACCGTCGAGGCCGAGCAGATCTTCAAAAAGGCCTATGCGCTCGACAATGGCCAAAGTGACGCAATCCGCGACAATCTTCGCTTGGCACTCGCCAAATCGCAAAATTCTGATAACGTAGAACTTGACGACAACGATTATAAGCTGGTGCGCCGGGGCGGCGGTGATTTTCTGATCACAGCCCCTCTTTAACGACACCGGCATCGAGGTAGAGCAGAAAAGGACGCAAACATGCGCCACCCTATTCTTTTGGCCGTCTGCATCGCAGGCGTGACCACTGTTGCAGGCTGCGGTGAAAAAGACGCAAACGCCACTGTCGAACGCGCCTTCAAGGACGTCAACGTGGTCGACGAGAGCAATCTTTCCGATGTGATGCTGACGGTTGCGGACCCGAACGAGGCGGTGACCTATTTCGCACGCGCCACCGCCGAGAAACCCGATGACATCAGCCACCAGCGCGGCCTTGCATCTTCGCTGATCCGGGCAAAACGGGTGACAGAGGGTGCCGTCGCCTGGTCCAAGGTGACCAAGATGAAAGGCGCCACCAGCGACGACAGCGTCGAATATGCCGATGCGCTGATCCGCGCGGGCGACTGGGCCAAGGCGGAAAAAATCCTCGATGGCGTGCCGCCCACCCATGAGACATTCAAGCGCTACAGGCTTGAGGCGCTGGTCGCCGACAGCAAGCAGGAATGGAAGAAGGCCGACAGCTTTTACGAGATCGCAGTCGGGCTGACCACCACGCCGGGTGCCGTCATGAACAACTGGGGCTATTCCAAACTGACCCGCGGCGATTATGCCGATGCGGAGCGGCTGTTCTCTGAAGCCGTGCGTCAGGACACCACCCTGTTCACCGCCAAGAACAACCTGATCCTGGCCCGCGCCGCACAGCGCGACTACACCCTGCCCGTGATCCCGATGGACCAGACAGAGCGCGCGCAACTGCTGCACACCATGGCATTGTCCGCGATCAAGAAAGGCGATGTGGAAACCGGCAAAGGGCTGTTGCGCGAAGCCATTGACACCCATCCGCAGCATTTCGAAGCCGCCGTGCGATCGCTGCGCGCTTTGGAAAGCTAGTCTCTTGACGATCAGCGCCACGGACGCACTGTGGTTCCTGCCCTTTGTCCTGCCGATCTGTCTTTACGTCGCCTATACCGACATGGCGCTGATGAAGATCACCAACAAGGCTGTCATCCTGCTGGCCCTGATCTTTGTCGTGCTGGGTTTCTTCCTGTTGCCTTTCGACGTCTACCTGTGGCGGCTTGCGGCACTGCTGATTGTGCTGGCAGTGGGTGTGGTCCTGAACGCGGCCGGGGTCCTGGGCGCGGGTGACGCCAAATTCGCCGCGGCCGCCGCGCCTTACATCGCATTGGGTGACCTGCGGCTGCTGATCTCGCTGTTCATGGTGACCCTTCTGGCGGCTGTCGTGGCACACAAGGGGGCCAAATATTCCCCCCTGCGCCGGATGGCCCCGGAATGGGTCAGCTGGGAGCAGACCAAGAAATTCCCCATGGGCCTCGCCCTTGGCCCCACTTTGGCCATCTATCTGATCCTGGGTGCCCTCTATGGCGCCTGATAAACGCCATAATCCCACGTTAAACCCCGTCTGAGCAGCAACGCCCCGCCCGACAGGAGCCGCACCGTGAACATGCAGACCACCGCCGTCATGGCCCCGCCGCCGCCGAAGCGGCTCGAAGACATGAAATTGCCGATCGTGATGATGCGGGACATCCTGCTCAAGACGATCTTCCGCAAGAACGTCGAGCTTGTCAGCGAACTCTCGGCTGCCATCTGCCTGCCGATCCCGGTGACCCAGGAGCTGGTGGACATGGCCCGCACCCAGCGCCTGCTGGAGGCAACAGGCACGCTGAATGCCCAGAACGGCAACGAAATGGGCTACCAGCTGACGGACGCAGGCAAGGCCCGCGCGCTGGACGCGCTGGCGCAGTCGGAATACTTCGGCCCGATGCCGGTGCCGCTGGACGTCTACCGCGAACAGGTCAAACGCCAGTCGGTGCGCAACCTGCAGATCACCCGCGAACAGCTGACCGGCGCCATGGGCCACCTGGTGCTGCCCGACAGCCTGCTCGACCACCTCGGCCCCGCTGTCGGCGCAGGCCGGTCGATCCTGATGTACGGCCCGCCCGGCAACGGCAAATCCTCGATCTCAAACGGCATCCGCGACGCGCTCGGCGACAGGGTCTATGTGCCGCGCGCCATCGAATACGCCAGCCAGGTGATCACGGTCTATGATCCTATCGTGCATTCCAAGGCCGAGGACGAAGTGCAGGATCCGACATCGCTGCGCCGTGTCACCCGCTATGACATGCGCTATGTCTGCTGCGAACGGCCCACGGTGATCACCGGGGGCGAATTGTCGCTCGACATGCTCGATCTGGTCTACAACCCCACCGCGCGCACCTATCAGGCACCTCTGCAGCTGAAATCCACCGGGGGCATCTTCATCGTCGATGACCTTGGCCGGCAAAAGGAACCGCCTCAATCCATCGTCAACCGCTGGATCGTGCCACTGGAGGAAAGCAAGGACATCCTTGCCCTGCAATCGGGCGAAAAGTTCGAGGTGCCTTTCGACACGCTGGTGATCTTCTCCACCAACTTCCACCCGAACGAGATCTTTGACCAGGCCGCCCTGCGCCGCATCTTCTTCAAGATCAAGATCGACGGCCCGAACCAGCAGAACTTCCTCAAGATCTTTGCCATGGTCGCCAAGAAACGCGGCATGCCGCTGGACGAGGCGACATTGGTGCATCTGCTCAAGGTGAAATACCCGACGATCGACAACATCTATGCGAATTACCAGCCAATCTTCCTGATCGACCAGATGATCGCGATCTGTGAATTCGAAGGCATCCCCTACCAGATGAGCCCCGATCTGATCGACCGCGCCTGGGCGAACATGTTCGTGAAGGACGAACATATCGTGAAATAGATGCACCCAATCCGACCGGCTGACGCGAACGGCACCTGGTTCACCAGGGGTTTACGGAAATCAGGCGCTGTTTTCCGCGCCACGACCCGCATTCAAAAAGCGTTGTCGTGACCTGACGCTGCCGGAAATCAGAGATTTCAACGCTCAGATGACAAGAACTGCCTCAAGGTAAACGCGAAACGCTCTTATCCATTTCTTTTTGGCCCCAAATATTCCCGGGGGTCCGGGGGCTGGCCCCCGGTCTGTGCCATGCTACCTTGCCCGACATGCGCCCCCTGCCCCCCCTCTTCTCCGACTGGTTCGCCGCCAAGGGCTGGTCCATCCACCCGCACCAGCAGGCGATGCTGGACCGCGCGGATGACCCCGCCCTTCTGCTCATCGCACCCACCGGCGGGGGCAAGACGCTGTCGGGCTTCCTGCCCACGCTGATCGACCTTGCCGATGGGCAGCACGAGGGGATGCACACGCTTTATGTCTCGCCGCTGAAGGCGCTGGCCGCCGATATCAAACGTAACCTGACCACCCCGGTGCAGGAGATGTCGCTGCCCGTCACCATCGACGAACGCACCGGCGACACCCCCTCCGCGCGCCGCCGCCGCCAGCGCGCCGACCCGCCCAATATCTTCCTCACCACACCGGAAAGCCTCGCCCTGCTGGTCAGCTATGACGACGCGCCGCGCATGTTTCGCGGCCTCAAGCGGGTGGTGATCGACGAAATCCATGCCCTGGCGGAAAGCAAGCGGGCCGACCAGCTGATGCTGGCACTGGCGCGGTTGCAGACCCTCTGCCCCGATCTGAAGCGCGTGGGGCTTTCCGCCACGGTGGAAGACCCCGCCGCCATTGCCCATCTGATGGCCCGCCACCCCGACCCCTGCGAGATCCTGCTGGCCGATCCCGGCCCGGCCCCCGACATCCGGATGCTGCGCACCGAAGAGGCTCCACCATGGTCCGGCGGCGGTGCGGCCTATGCCATCCCGGCGGTGCTGGAAGAGGTGCGCAAGCACAGAACCACGCTGATCTTCCACAACACCCGCGCCCAGGCCGAGATCTTCTTTCACAACCTCTGGCTCGCCAATGACGACAGCCTGCCCATCGGCATCCACCACGGCAGCCTCGACCGCGACCAGCGCCAGCGGGTAGAGGCGGCGATGGTCCGTGGCGACTTGCGCGCCATCGTCTGCACCGGGAGCCTCGATCTGGGAATCGACTGGGGCGATGTGGACCTGGTGATCCAGATCGGCGCGCCCAAGAACGTCAAACGTCTGGTGCAGCGCATCGGCCGCGCCAACCACCGCTACAACGCCCCTTCCAAGGCGCTGCTGGTGCCCGCCAACCGCTTTGAAGTGGTGGAATGTGTCGCTGCCCTCGATGCGGTGCTGGCGGGGGAGCTGGACGGCGACCCGCGCGGCCCCGGCCCGCGCGACGTGCTGTGCCAGCACATCCTGATCGCCGCCTGCGCCGGGCCCTTCGACGCCGAGGCGCTTTTTGCCGAAGTCACTTCCGCCGGCGCCTATGCGGCCCTGTCCCGCGCCGAATTCGACGCCTGCCTCGCCTTTTGCGCAACGGGCGGCTATGCCCTGCGCGCCTATGACCGCTGGCAACGCCTGCTGCAGCGCCCCGACGGGCGGTGGCAGCTGCGCGACCCCCGCGCGGCACAGCGCATCCGCATGAACATCGGCACCATTCAGGACACCGACACGCTCAAGGTCCGCCTGCGCCGCAACCGGGGCGGCAAGCCGCTGGGCGAGATCGAGGAAGGCTTTGCCGCCAGCCTGACCCCCGGCGACACCTTCCTGATCGGCGGGCAGATCGTGAAATACGAGGGCCTGCGCGAGATGACGGTGGAGGTCAGCCGGGATGCTGCCCGAAAGCCAAAGATCGCCACCTTCATGGGCACCAAATTCGCCACATCGACGCAGCTTTCCGCCCGGGTGCAGGAGATGTTCACGCAAGACAACTGGCCCGACCTGCCACGCCACACCGCCGAATGGCTGCATCTGCAGCGTGAGGTCAGCCAGCTGCCGCAGCCGGGCCGCCTGCTGATCGAGAGTTTTCCCCATGACGGGCGCGAACAGACGGTCGTCTACGGCTTTGCCGGGCGCAACGGGATGCAGACCCTGGGCCTCTTGCTGACCAAGCGGATGGAGGAACTGGGCCTGCATCCCCTGGGCTTTGTCGCCACCGATTATGCCACGCTGATCTGGGGTCTGGAGGCGCTCAAGGACCCCGCGCCGCTCTTTGACCCCGCAGCGCTTCACGAGGGGCTGGAGACCTGGCTGGCAGGCAATGCGGTGATGAAACGCACCTTCCGCGCCTCCGCCACCATCGCGGGGCTGATCGAACGCAACACGCCCTCGGCGCGCAAGTCGGGGCGGCAGGCGACGTTTTCCTCGGACATCCTATATGACACGCTGATGCGCTACGACCCGGACCACCTGATGCTGCAGATCACCCGCGAAGAGGCCCTGCGCGGTTTGGTGGATTTCGGCCGCATCGAAGAAATGCTGACCCGCATCGGCGGCCGCATCGACCACCGCCGCCTGTCCCGGGTGACACCGCTGGCCGCACCTCTGTTCCTTGAAATGGGCCGCGTCCCGGTCCAGGGCGAGGCCGAAGAGCGCCTGCTGGCGGAAGAGGCCGCCCGGCTGATGGAAACCTCCGGCCTTGCGCAGATCACCCCGGCGCCGTCGAACAAACAAAAATGGCGGGCGGGGTTCTGAACGCAGGTGCAGGTGGCCTCAAGGGCCGCAGAGCGGAGGTTCAATTGAAGCAGTCCGCCGGGTGCCAGGCCGGGCAGCGCCTCATGTCGCAGCGGATCTGGGGGCTGAGCGGAAAAGACGGCCTTCGATCTTGCTACTATAATGTTTGCTTTCGGCCCTGAGCTGCCGTTAAAGCATGACTAAGCGAGAGGCAGAGATCGTCTCGACATGTCCTCTCGTCTCAAAAATATCGGGGTAGCCTTTCTAGAATGTTCCAGTATCCTAGATTTGCGAACTGATCGGAAAGCGCATTGATAATTCAGCCAACACTTCTTAAAATAGCCGCGCAGAATGTTTCGTCTCGCGTGTTTGTTTGCGGCCCCGGGTATTCGTCCGATGGAATAGCTGTTCGAGATATGGCGCGTGATGCACTTCAGAAAATACCAAATGTCAAAGCCCACTACGGCGAAGAAATTGAGAGCCAAAGCAATTACAAGAGACAATCAACCGACCTGCAAACGCTCGAAGTCCGGTTCGCCCACGATGTTGACTTCACACTTCTGATCCTAGAATCTCCAGGCTCTATTGCAGAGCTTGGAACATTCACTCAAATTCCCGGAATAAGGGAGCGACTGATTGTTTTGTTGTCCGGCAGATTCTACCGAGCAGAAAGCTACATCTCACGGGGCCCCCTAAGCTTGCTCACCCGCCTCAATCCAAACAGTGTCATCTATTTCGATGCAGAAAATAAAAACGAGATGTTGGATCGCGTAAGGTATCCACTGACGTTTTTCAAATACGCTCAATACCTGAACCGATTTGACTATCTAAGAAATACGATGCTCCGCTACCAGAGAAAGCCCGCCAACTATTCCGGCTATATTAAGCCAATTCGCGAACAGTACCAGATGGCGACCACACTGATTGCAGTCTTGATAGGTGATAGGCCTAGCTACTCTGAGCTGCTCCTATCTTCTGGACTTCACCCCGACCAGCTAAACTCAGCACTGCATAGCTTGTACAAAGCGGGGAAAATCGAAAAGGTTGGTTCTGGCCGCTACCGCTCGGTGAACGGCTTTGCGGACGATCTCTTGGAGCCGTTTAGTTCGACCGCGATCAGCAAAACTCGATCAAAGAGGCTGGCCGCTGCTTGACGTCAGCCCCCGCTGAGGTAGTGTTGACGTATTCCTAGCAATTCCCTGCGAGGGGAGACGCAATGTCATCGTTGCGGGCACGCGAAGTACGCAGAAGCCTGCCATGCAATAAACCGATCCGAGGGTTTCCTCGCATGCGTTTTATTGCCTGGCATCGAGAGAGAGAAGAAGTAGGAATGGGTGCTGCGGACGATTGCAAGGACTTGGCGTCTCTTGCTGATTTCTTGGGATTTGCTCCGCAGCACATCTTCTACTTAGTCGAAGACCCGAACAGGTGCTACGTCTCCATCGAAATTCCGAAAAACTCTGACCCCACAAAGTTTCGAAAACTAGACATCCCCATATCAGAGTTGAAAGGCGTTCAGCGCGCGATCAACAAGAAGATCCTGTCTGAGTTTCCGGTTGATGAGTGCGTACACTCATATGTGACCGCTCGGTCAATTCTAACGGCGGCCAGAGAGTTTTGCCCAGGTCGTGCTGTCTTAAAGGTGGATATTGAAGACTTCTTCCCATCTATCACCTTCGTGCGGGTTTTAGGACTTTTCAAGGCACTTGGCTTCACAGACGCGGCTTCCTTCATCCTTGCTCGACTAACCACATTCGGGGATCGCTTGGCTCAAGGCGCTCCAACAAGCCCTGCCATATCAAATTTGATCATGCGAAGTATTGACCTTCGCCTGAAAAGGTTGGCGACCACTTGGGAGTTGAAGTACCTAAGGTATAGCGACGACATGTTCTTCCACAAGGAAAAGAACTTCAACCATCCGAAGCTGGCTGCCTATGTTTCAAAGATTATCTTGGATGGTGGTTTTGCCGCAAACGAGGACAAAACCAAGTTCCATCCAAAAGGCCTGCCTCGAACTACGTTGGGCCTCCTGACACATGGCGAGAAACCGAAGATACCGGGAAGCCAGCGTCGTGTTTACAGGTCGATGTTTTTCAAAGCTTCTAGAAGCATCCATTGGGCGCACGAAAACCGAGAAAAGCTACGTGGCATTATCGAATGGTACAAATGCGTCTATGGGCGAGATGATACCTACACGCAATACCGTGCAATTTTGGACAATGAGGCGCGGCTGAGAATTCACGATACCTATCAGAGTAAGTAGGGTAAGTTTAACCAGCAGTGCGGTTTTCATTTTTGGGCTATTTCTGCCGTTGGTGCATGCTGCAGCAAACGACCGCTTCCCGCCCAAGTTACCCATCTTCAGCATCGAAGAACCCGGGTTCGCAGCTCGCATTCGCGCGCCTCGCCAGATGACCGAAACGCCACGTTGAAAAGGGCAATCAAACAGCCCTGCAGCGCTGGCTACCGCAAAACCGCTTGCTGCAAATATCTCTGTAAATCACTGCAGATTTTCGCGTCACGCTACAACAACATCCAAACACCTTCATCCATCCCCTTGCCAAACCGGGTCATTTAAAACATGAACAAAGGATGAACGGATGTGACTTCACCCTTTCCGGAACACAGCTGACCGCGCTGGGGTCCGGGGCGCTCTGGTGGCCGGAGCAAAGCCTGCTCTGCATCAGCGATCTGCATCTTGGCAAATCCGAGCGGATCGCCCGGCGCGGCGGGGCTGCGCTGCCGCCCTATGACACGCGCGACACGCTGACCCGGCTGGCCGCTGACCTTGCGCTGTCAGGGGCGCGGACGGTGGTCTGCCTTGGCGACAGCTTTGATGATGCGCAGGCGGCCCGCGCCCTGCCCGAGGAGGAACGGCTGTGGATCGCGCGGCTGCAGGCGGGGCGGCGCTGGATCTGGATCGAGGGCAACCATGACCCCGGCCCGATGGACCTTGGCGGCAGTCATCTGGTGGAACTGCCCCTGGCGCCGCTGACCTTTCGCCATATCGCCCAGGCCGGTGCCAGCGGCGAAGTGTCGGGCCATTACCATCCCAAGGCCAGCGTCAGCACCCGCAACACCCGCATCACCCGTCCTGCCTTCCTGCATGACAGCGACCGTCTGATCCTGCCCGCCTATGGCACCTATACCGGCGGATTGCACAGTCACACGGAGGTGCTTTGTGCCTTGATGCGCCCCGAAGCCCGCGCCATCCTGACCGGCAAGACCCCCCTCGCCATCCCCATGCCAAGATAGGATACCCGATGTCACCAGAAGCCGTTCAGCGCATCCGCGACAGCTTTGCCGCGCAAAGCATGATGGCCACGCTGGGGGCTTCCCTTGATGCGGTGGCCAGTGGCGAGATCCGCATTTCGGCCCCGATCCTGCCGGGCGCACGGCAACAGCAGGGCTTTGGCCATGCGGCGCTGACCTTTGCCTTGGGCGATACTGCTGCGGGCTATGCGGCGCTGTCGGTGTTGCCGATGGACAATGAGGTCGTCACCGCCGAGATCAAGATCAACCTGCTGGCCCCGGCGCGCGGCGACCGCCTGTTTGCCATTGGCAAGGTGGTGAAACCCGGCAAGCGGCTTTGCGTTGTCACAGCCGAAGTTTTTGCGGAAACGGATGGCAGGCAAAAGCGCATCGCCATCCTGCAAGGCACAATGGTGCCTGTGCCGATCTGACCCCTTACCGGGTCAGAACAAGCCCGCCTGTCTTGCCGCGTCACGTTTGCCCCGCGCGACAGGAACTTCGGCACCATCCGACATCACCAGCACATCCCGCCCCTGCACGCGCCGATGGGCGGTGACCGCATCCAGGCTGACCCAATGGGAGCGATGGGTTTGCAGGCCCCGCACCCCGTCCAGCGCTTCGACAGCCTCGCCAAGCCGCATCAGGATCAGGGTGCTGCCCCGCGCCGTCACGATCTTGAGGTAATGGTCCTGCGCCTCGATCCGCACCAGCGGGCCGCGCAGTTCAAGCGGAAGACGGCGCAGAAACAAGGCGGCGGGGTCGGCGGGTGCCTCTGTCGGCTGCGGGTTGGCCAGCCACCTGCGTGCAAGATAGACCAGACCGTTCGCCACCAGCACCGTCGCGCCGACAATGGCGATCATGTATCCAAGGCCCCCGCCCACCTGCCCGCCAAAGACAAGACTGTTGATCCCATGGATCAAGGTGGCCAGCACCAGTGCAAAGGCGGACCAGAAGGCAATCTTGCGCGGCAGGCTGTCAGGCACGAACCGCCGCAGCAACGTGGTGCAGAGGATCGACAGCGCCACGACCCCCGCCCAATAGGCGGCGCGGCCCGCAAAACCCAGCGCTTCATGGGTGCCGAAGGGGCCCGCAACGGCACAAAGCAGTGTCACCAGCAGCCATAAAGCCACCAGGAAACCAAGCCTTTGCCACTCGCGATGCGTCAGATGCATCTGCCGCCTTCTCTTTGCCATTCACGAAGCAGCACTGCGCTTCACGTAATTCCACTGTGTCTGAATGGGCCATCCTGCCATGCAAAGGCAACCCGTCAAAACACAAGGTTTACCATGTCATTCGATCCGCTTTTCGCCGCCCCTGCTGTCATTCAGATCCATGCCTTTCTGGCGCTGGCCGCAGTAGTGCTGACCGCATGCATCCTCACCCTGCGCAAGGGCAGCCCCCTGCACCGCACCCTCGGCTGGACCTGGGTTCTGATGATGGCTGCCGTGGCGCTGTCCAGTTTCTGGATCAATCAGATACGCTGGATCGGCCCCTTCGGCCCGATCCACATCCTGTCGGTCGTCACGCTGATCAGTCTGGTTCTCGGGGTGCGGGCCGCGCGGCGGCACGACCGGGGCACACACGCCCGCATCATGCGGACGCTGGTCTTTGGTGCGCTGATCATCGCGGGGGGCTTCACTCTATTGCCCGGCCGGATCATGCATGCGGTGGTCTTCGGTGTGGCCTCCTAGGGTCTGACCCCGGGTGTCATGCCCTCAGGCGGTCAGGCCCTCGGGCTCATCCAGCCCGTTGGCCCGGCAACAGGCCGTCACGGTATTGGCCAGCAGGCAGGCGATGGTCATCGGGCCGACGCCACCCGGCACCGGGGTGATCGCCCCCGCACGCGCGGCGCAGCTGTCATAATCCACATCGCCCACGAGCCGGGTCTTGCCTTCGCCTTTTTCCGGCGCGTCCAGCCGGTTGATGCCCACGTCGATCACGGTGGCCCCTTCCTTGATCCAGTCGCCCGGCACCATTTCGGGGCGGCCCACGGCGGCGACAACGATGTCGGCGCGGCGCACGACATCGGCCAGATCCTTTGTCCGCGAATGGGCGATGGTCACGGTGCAGCTGTCGCCCAACAGAAGCTGAGCCATCGGTTTGCCCACGATGTTGGAGCGTCCGATCACCACCGCATCCATGCCGGAGAGCGATCCGTGATGATCCCGCAGCATCATCAGGCAGCCCAGCGGCGTGCAGGGCACCATGCTTTTCTGTCCCGTGCCCAGCAGCCCGACGTTGGAGATGTGGAAACCGTCCACATCCTTGGCCGGGCTGATCGAGTTGATGACCAGATCCTCGTCCAGATGCTTCGGCAGGGGCAGTTGCACCAGAATACCGTGGATTTCCGGATCGTTGTTCAGCCGGTCGATCAGCTCCAGCAGCTCCGCCTCCGAGGTGTCGGCCTCCAGCTTGTGCTCGACCGATTTCATGCCGACCTCGACGGTCATCTTGCCCTTGGAGCGGACATAGACCTGGCTGGCCGGATCCTCGCCCACCAGCACCACCGCAAGGCCGGGCGTGATGCCGTGCTGATCCTTCAAACGGGTCACATGCCCGGCCACCTTGGCCCGCACGCGGGCGGCGAATTCTTTTCCGTCGATGATCATTGCAGTCATGTTATCTTTCCTGAGGTGCGCAGTAAATGCGCACCCTACAAGGGTTTCGTAGGGTGCGCATTTACTGCGCACCACTCTTGATCAGAACAAGCCTTCGACGTCGCCGTCGGCGTTCAGACGGATGTTCTCGGCCGAAGGCACCCTTGGCAGGCCCGGCATGGTCATGATCTCACCGCAGATGGCCACGACGAAACCGGCACCCGCAGAGAGGCGCACTTCGCGCACCGGGATGTCGAAACCGGTGGGCGCGCCGCGCCGCTCGGGATCGGTGGTGAAGCTGTATTGCGTCTTGGCCATACAGACCGGCAGGTTGCCATAGCCCTGATCTTCCCATTCCTTCAGCTGGGCGCGGATCTTGCCGTCCATCACCGCCTCGTCGGCGCGATAGATCTTGGTGGCGATGGTGTTGATCTTGTCCGCAAGGCTCATCTCATCGGGGTAGATCGGTGCGAAATTCGCCTCGCCCTTCTCGATTGTCTCGACAACCTTGGTTGCCAGATCGGCAGAGCCTTCGGAACCCAGTTCCCAATGCCGCGACAGCACTGCTTCGGAGCCCTGGCTGGCCACGTAGTCCTTGACCGCCTGCACTTCGGCATCGGTATCGGTGACGAAGTGGTTGATCGCCACCACCACCGGCACGCCAAAGCTCTTCACGTTCTCGATGTGGCGGCCCAGGTTGGCGCAGCCCGATTTCACGGCTTCGACATTCTCGGCGCCCAGATCGGCCTTGGCAACGCCGCCGTTCATCTTCATCGCGCGGACAGTTGCCACAACCACCACGGCAGAGGGCGAAAGACCCGCCTTGCGGCACTTGATGTTCAGGAACTTCTCGGCCCCCAGATCGGCACCAAAGCCCGCTTCGGTCACCACGTAATCCGCCAGTTTCAGCGCGGTTGTCGTCGCAATGACCGAGTTGCAGCCATGCGCGATATTGGCGAAGGGACCGCCATGCACGAAGGCCGGGTTGTTCTCAAGCGTCTGCACCAGGTTCGGCTGCATCGCGTCTTTCAGCAGAACGGTCATCGCGCCGTCCGCCTTGATGTCGCGGGCAAAGACCGGCGACTTGTCGCGGCGGTAGGCGACAATCATGTTGCCCAGACGTTCCTGCAGATCTGTAAGGTTCTTGGCAAGGCAGAGGATCGCCATGACTTCGGAGGCCACGGTGATGTCGAAGCCCGCTTCGCGCGGGAAGCCGTTGGCGACCCCGCCCAGCGAGGTGGTGATCTGGCGCAGCGCGCGGTCGTTCATGTCCACGACCCGGCGCCAGACGACGCGGCGGGTGTCGATTTCCAGCTCGTTGCCCCAGTAGATGTGGTTGTCGATCATCGCAGACAGCAGCGAATGCGCGCTGGTGATGGCGTGGAAGTCGCCGGTGAAATGCAGGTTCATTTCTTCCATCGGCACGATCTGGGCATAGCCGCCGCCGGCCGCCCCGCCCTTCATCCCGAAGTTCGGCCCAAGCGAGGCTTCGCGGATGCAGACCGCGGCCTTCTTGCCGATCCGGTTCAGCCCGTCACCCAGACCCACTGTGGTGGTGGTCTTGCCCTCGCCCGCAGGGGTCGGGTTGATCGCTGTCACCAGGATCAGCTTGCCGTTCTTGTTGCCCTGGACGCTGTCGATGAATGTCTGGCTGACCTTCGCCTTGTCATGGCCATAGGGCAGCAGGTCCTTGCTGCCGATCCCAAGCTTCTCACCAATCTCCTGGATGGGGCGTTTGTTCGCTGCGCGTGCGATTTCGATGTCGGATTTGTAAGCCATGTGAGGGTTCCCCTAAAGACCGATGTGCCGTTTGCCCCTCTTATCGTGCAATCGTTCGGACCACAGGTCGCAATTCCGACATTTCCACCACCCGATGCGGCGGTGGACCGATAAACCGTTTCTTTTTGGAAACGATCGTCGCTAAAGGAGCGCCCAGGCCCGCTGCCCCGGCACATGCAGACGCAAGGTATCGCCGATGGCCAGATCGCCTTCGCGCTCCACCCAGGCGGTGACGCCCCTGCGTCCCATCGCTGCTGCCTTGAACCCCTTGCCATGCCCCGGCGCTTCCTTTTCGATCTCGCGCGCGGGCAGGTTGCAGGGGCCGTTCAGCATGTCGACGGTCAGGGTGGTGCCGGAGGGCGACTGCAACCGCGACGCGGGCGGGATATGGGTAAAGTCGGCAATGCCCTGCACCACGATCGACGCTCCCAAAAGCCGGGGGTCCAACTTGTCGACGCCGATCTCGGCGGCGATCTCGGCCAGTTCCTCTGCCGACAGGATGGAAAACTGCCGCGTGTTGCGGATCTCGGTGCCCTGCGGATATTGCGATTTCACCCGCACGCAGGATGGTCTGGTGAGCCCCGCGTGGAAATCGCCTGCAAACCCGGCATAGGTGGCGCGGGCGCGGTCGATTTCCTGTGACCGGATATCGCTGCGGTCCTGCGGCACCATCCCCATCCAGACGATGGTCGCGGTATGATCGGTGGGCAGTAGTTCAGGCATGGTCAAGGCTCCTTATGGTCGCCGCCACTTTGGTCAGACCCTGCGCAAAAGAAAAGACCCCGCCGTGGCGGGGCCTTATGACATTCCGTTACGCCATGATCAGCGGTTGTGATCAGGTGGTCGGTTCCGGTTCCAGACCGCCATCCGCGGGGGGCAGTTTCTTGCCCTTGCCCTTGGCCTTGGGAATCGCGGTGACGCTGGGGGCGTTGCCCTCGTCCGGGCCGCTCTCGTCATTTTCGTCGGAGGGCGGCAGCCCGTCCATCACGCGCTTGATCTCATCCCCGGTCAGGGTCTCGTATTCCAGCAGGCCCTGGGCGAGACGCTCGAACTTTTCCTCATTCTCGGAAATGATCTTCTTCGCCCATTCATAGCCGTCCTGAATGAACTTCTGGACCTCTTTCTCCACCAGTTCCTTGGTGTTGGCAGAGACAGAGAAACCCGCCGTATTGCCCTGATAGCCCTGCGCGGCTTCGGAATAGTCGATGTTGCCGACCTTGTCGGACATGCCCCACTGGAGCACCATCGCGCGGGCCAGCGCGCTGGCCTGCTGGATGTCGCCGGCCGGGCCGTTGGACACGGCCTCTGGCCCATATTTGTGGATTTCCGCAGCCTTGCCCGCCATGGTCATGGCCAGGCGCTGGTGGCATTCGTCCTTGAACATGTTCAGGCGGTCCATTTCGGGCAGGCTCATCACCATGCCAAGCGCACCGCCGCGCGGGATGATCGTGGCCTTGTAGACCGGATCGCATTTCGGCAGCGACATGCCGACCAGCGCATGACCGGCCTCATGGTAGGCTGTCATTTCCTTTTGTTCGGCGGTCATGACCATACTGCGGCGTTCAGGCCCCATCATGACCTTGTCCTTGGCCTGCTCGAAGTCGATCATGGTCACGAAACGCCGCCCCACACGCGCGGCCATCAGCGCCGCCTCGTTCACCAGGTTGGCGAGGTCAGCACCCGAGAACCCGGGCGTGCCGCGCGCGATGATGCGCAGGTCGACGTCGGGGCCAAGTGGCGTCTTGCGGGCATGAACGCCAAGGATCTTCTCGCGGCCCTTGATGTCGGGGTTCGGCACGGTGACCTGACGGTCGAAACGGCCCGGACGCAGCAGCGCGGGGTCCAGCACGTCGCGGCGGTTGGTGGCGGCCAGGATGATCACACCCTCGTTGGCCTCAAAACCGTCCATCTCGACCAGCAACTGGTTCAGCGTCTGTTCACGCTCATCGTTACCGCCGCCATAGCCTGCGCCACGATGGCGGCCCACGGCGTCGATCTCGTCGATGAAGACAATACAGGGCGCGTTCTTTTTCGCCTGTTCGAACATGTCGCGGACACGGCTCGCGCCCACACCCACAAACATCTCGACAAAGTCGGAACCGGAGATGGTGAAGAAAGGCACGCCCGCCTCGCCCGCAATGGCGCGCGCCAGCAGTGTCTTACCTGTGCCCGGAGGGCCGACCAGCAGCGCCCCCTTGGGGATCTTGCCGCCAAGGCGGCTGAATTTTTGCGGATTGCGCAGGAACTCGACGATTTCCTCAAGTTCTTCCTTGGCCTCGTCGATGCCTGCCACGTCATCAAAGGTGACCCGGCCATGTTTCTCGGTCAGCATCTTGGCCTTCGACTTGCCAAAGCCCATGGCCCCGCCCTTGCCGCCGCCCTGCATCCGGTTCATGAAATAGATCCACACACCGATCAGCAAGGCGATGGGCAGCAGCGACATCAGGAACGTCTGGAAGCCCGATTGTTCCTGGGGCCGCACCTTGATCGGCACGTTGTTGTTGATCAGCAGGTTGGTGATTTCTGCGTCCTCGGGTTTGACCGTGACGTAATCAGATCCGTCCGCCTTGCGAAACCGGACCTGTTCTCCGTCCAGGGTGGCGTTCCGCACTTCGCCCTTTTCAACCGAGCTTACGAATTCGGAATAGGTGACTTCGTTGCTCTGAAGGGCATTATTTGAGCCGCTGAAGAGGTTGAACAGCGCCAACACCAGCAAAAGCAAGACGACCCAAAACGCGAGGTTACGCATATTTCCCAAGGAAGTTCTCCTAATAACAACAATTTGCGCCTGTCTAGGCTGAGTTGCGCATGTCGAATGGTCTCATCGAACACTGACCTAAGATAGGGATCATCACAGTAGATTCAATGCGATAATAGCCCGCCAAAGAAGGTCTCTTCTCCACCTTCCAGTGCCGCATGCCAGTTTTGGTCCGGTCGGACAAGGGGGGCGGCGAGAAGGACGTCATCTTGCCACACGGCAGGCAATGACATGACCGCCTGCAGCGGCAGCCCGGATGCACGCCAATCTCCGCATTGCTCGACCCCCTGCGGGCCCATCGCGGCCACATAGTGGCACTGGCGGGCAGCCTCTTCAGTAGCCGGTTTGACGCGCCAGCGTGAATCCCACAATTGACCCGCAGGCACCCGCAGGTCCTGCACCGCCTTATGCTCGCGGAACACCCAGATGCTCTCTTTCTCGCGCAGGGCGTGGCAGCCATCCAGCGTCGAGGCCAGCCCCCGGCGCAGCGCCGCCATCAGCGTGGCAACAGCGGCCCGTCGGGGCGGATAGGGATTGCCGCTGATCCAGCTCAGCGCATGAACCAGCAGGCGGCGCTGAATTTCTTCAGGCTGGATCCGCAGCCGCCGTTCATCCAGTGCAATGGCACCTTTCTCTACACGTGCGATATCGCGGGCGGCGAGGAAGGTCTGCCAGTTCAACGCAGCCCGCGCCTGACGCATCTGTTCGGCCACGGTGGCCAGAGCGCTTGCATCAATACCCAGCTTGCCCAGTTCTGCCAGTGCGTTGCGTGCCCTGATGCGTTCAAAACTCGTGTCATCATTGCTCGGGTCTTCTACCCAGCTGACCTGTTGGCTGCGCAGGTAGCTCCGCAGGTCTTCACGGGTGACAGACAGCAAAGGCCGCACCCAATGGATACCATGGCGTAACATACGGGGCGAAATTGACGACAACCCATCCACGCCGGCGCGGCGCGCAAGACGCATCAGAACCGTTTCAGCCTGATCATCGGCGGTATGACCCACCGCGACGGTGCGGATTCCGCGCTCCTTTGCCCAATCCGATACGCATTCATAACGCGCATCGCGGGCCTCTGCCTGAAGATTGCCAATGCCATCCCAGTCATCCCAGATCAGGATATCATGGGGCACGCCAAGCGTCGCGCAATAGGCACCCACAGCCTCGGCTTCCTCGGCTCCCTCCGGCCTGAGGCAATGATCCACTGTCACAGCAAAAAGACGCGATCCGTGCAGCCTGCAAAATCCGTGCATCAGATGCAGCAGCGCCATGGAATCGCCACCGCCCGAAACCGCGACCGCAACCCTGTCCGGCGGATGGGGCAGGAAAGCGCTGGACACTTGCTGGGTCAGCCAGGCCATGGTCACGTCAGCTACATCCTAGCGCAAGCCTTTGGTTCTCGGCCTCGGCAACCGCTGGCGTCGATGGAAAGCGCACGCCGACCTCGGAGAGCGTGACGCAGGCTTCCTGGGTCTGCCCAAGCTGCCCCAGGGCGCGTCCCAGCTCAAAAAGCGCCTGTGGCGCCATCGGCCCTTCGGGCGCAGTGCTGAAAGCGGTCAGGAATGCGCGTGCCGCCTCCTTTGAATCGCCCAGACCCTGCAGGGCATCGCCCCGGCGCAATTCGGCCTCGGCGGCTAGCGGACCGCCCGGATAGGTCTGATTGAAGGTCGCAAAGAGGTCTGCGGCGGCGCGAAAGTCACCGGATGCGAGCGCCTCCTGCGCCCGCTTGAAATCGGCCTCTTCACCAACCGCAAGAGAGGCCTCGTCAGTCGGTGTGGCCGGGGCGGTCAGCGGAGCAGAGACCGAAGCCTGCCCCTCTCCCCCAAGTGTGGTGGTCTGGCCCAGCTTGCCCACATCACCGCCTTCAAGTTCGACCAGCCGGAATTCCAGGTCGCCGATCCGGCGGGTCCCGTCGTCGACGATACGGTTGATGCGGTTTTCCAGTTCTTCCGTCTTGGAGGTCAGGCGCTGCAATTCGCTTTCCATCGCGCCCACGCGTTCCAGCACCGACGCGCCCCCGGTGCTGGTCGAAACACCACCCGTGGTGGACAATTCGCGCCGCAGTTTCTGGACCTCGACAAACAGGATGTTCAGTTCCTGACGCACATCTGCCAGAGTCTGATCATCCTGTGCCAACACGGCCGCGGGGCTGACCATAAGCCCCAGCATCATACCCATTACCAAACGCATCTTCATCAGATCAGCCTCAGCTTGTCAGACCGCCTGCCAGAACTGTCACCGCGCGGCGGTTCTTGGCATAGCAGGATTCTTCGGAACAGATCTCGATGGGGCGTTCCTTGCCATAGCTTATGACCCGCAGACGGCCCGGCGGGACCCCCTTTGAGATCAGGTATTCCTGCGCCGCATTGGCACGGCGCGCCCCCAGGGCCAGGTTGTATTCACGGGTGCCCTGTTCGTCCGCGTGACCTTCAATCACGGCCTGGTAGTCCGAGTTTGTCATCAGCCACTGCGCCTGCCCGTCCAGCGTCGCGCGGCCGATGGCGGTCAGGTTCGACTGATCCACTTCAAACAATACACGGTCCCCGATCGACTGCTGGAAATAGGCAGCCGAGGTCGGGTCATTGGCGCTGCCCGGCACCACACCATTGGCACCGGCACCTGCGTTTGCCCCTGCACCGGCACCATCGGCGCCAAAGCGGTCCGGGTTGGTACAGGCGCCCAGCGCCAATGCTGCAATCAAAATACCGCTTGTCAGAAATCTGTTCATCGTGGTGCCTCTCTTTGGTGGCGACTTTTGTTAACCTTTAGTAGCACAGGCCCGCGGCCATTGGAAATTCGCTACAACAACTTCGTGTTATTTTTGCAAAGGCGACCAGGACGGATCCGAGCCCCCTTCCGGTGTGCGCACCGGCCGCAGGTTGCGTCCGGAAATGTCCACGGAATAAAGGGTCGATGACCCGCCCGCCCCCTGGGTTTCGCGGGCAAACATGATCACCCGGCCATTGGGGGCCCATGTCGGCCCCTCATCCAGAAAGGAAGCAGTCAGCAGACGCTCTTCCGAACCATCCAGCCGCATCACACCGATGTGGAAACGGCCCTTGTTCTGTTTGGTAAAGGCCACCAGATCGCCGCGCGGCGACCAGACCGGCGTGCCATAGCGCCCCTCGCCGAAGGAGATGCGCGTCGGCTCGCCGCCGGTGGCGGACATGATGTAAAGCTGCTGGGTGCCGGAACGGTCGCTCTCGAACACGATACGGCCGCCATCGGGGCTGAAGCTGGGCGCGGTTTCGATCGCGGGTGTATTGGTCAGGCGCACGGACTGGCCGCTGGCGATGTCCATTGTGTAAATGTCGGTATTGCCGCCCTGGGTCAGCGAATAGACCACGGTCTGCCCTGAGGGCGAGAAGCGCGGCGCAAAGCTCATGGTGCCTTCGGCGCTTTCCAGCACCCGCCGCTGCACCGAACCGATGTCCAGCACATAGATCCGCGGAAAACCGCTTTCGTAGCTGGTATAGAGAACCCGGTCACCCGAGGGCGAAAAGCGCGGTGCCAGCACGATGGAGCCTGAATCGGTCAGGTACTGAACATTCGCCCCGTCGTAATCCATGATCGCCAGCCGCTTCTGGCGCGCATCCTTCGGCCCGGTTTCAGAGACATAGGCCACGCGGCTGTCGAAATAGGCCCCCTCGCCGGTGATCCGGCTATAGACCGCATCCGCCACCTTGTGCGCCATGCGTCGCCAGCCTTCGGTGGTCCCCGAAAACTGAAGGCCGTCGCCCAGTTCCGCGCCCGAAAACACGTCATAGAGACGGAACTTCACGCTGACCGAATTGCCCTGCACATTCACCGCCCCGGTGATCAGCGCCTGCGCGTTGATCGCCTTCCAGTCGGCATATTGCACCGGCGCGTTGAAATCGCTGATCGTAGAGATAAAGGCCGATGCCGGAACCTCGCGGAACAGGCCGGTTCCCGTCAGATCCTCCGACACCACCCGGGAGATGTCACCGGCAAGCTGCCCGGATTCCGCGCTTTCAGGCTGGAAGCTGGGCACGGCAAAGGGCAAAGGCTCGATCACCCCTTCGGTGATCTCGATCCGCAGGGGCCCCTGCTGTGCCGCTACCGCACCGGACAGGGCGCAGATCAGCACCAGGAACAGGCTCAAAAAACGCAATTTCATCTCGTCAGCATCCTTTCGGGCTTAAACGTAAATCCACTATTTCGCGGCTTTGCCGATAATTCGAGGGGAAGTTCACGCAAAATAACACCATAGCGGAATAATGCCGGTGAAACGACACATGTTCCATCATTTTACCCGCATCCTCTCGGGGTTGAAGGTCATCTCGATCTCCTGCCACTGGCTGTATTTTTCGGCCGGCAGCTGATAGCCCTTCGATCCGCACAGGATGATCGCGCGGCGGGCCGCCTCGAACGCCTGTTTGGCGGCGGCGGATGATCCGCCCTCGCTGCCGATCATCTGGATCGACCCGATGATGGGGGTCCCGTCCTGCGCCATGTTCACCGCGACAACCACGGTCGTGCGCAGCGCCTCGGAAGAAAGCGATCCGACGTTCCAGCAGTTCGACACCGCAACACGCAGATTCTCCTTTTCCCCGGAGGTCAGCGGCGGACCGCTCGGCGCAGGCTTGGCCGGTGTCTCGGTTGCCGCCTGGGCCGCGGCGACAGCAGCGGCGATGGCGTCGGCATCTACGTCTGCGTCCGGTGTCCTGGTCGGGGCCGGTGTCTCGGCCACGCGCGGCGTCTCGGTCGGAGTTTCCACCGGCGTTTCGGCGACCACCGGGGCCGCGGGGCGTCGCCCGGGCGGGCGCGGCGAAGCGGCGGGTGCCTTGGTGGCCTCCGTCACGATCTCGGTTGTCGCCTCCTCCGGCGCGGTGGCTTCCTGGCTTTCCTGCGGCGCATCGCCGGTTTCGTCCGGTGCCACGGCTTCCTGCTGCACCGGGTCCGGCGTTGCCTCGGGCTCGGGCTGCGCGACAGGCTCGGGTGCGACACGCTCGACCGGGCGCGGGGCAGCTTCGGGCGCGACCTCGGGCACCAATACGGCCTGGTCGCCAACAGGTTCATCCAGGACCGGCGGCGTATCCGCCACATCCGTCTGCGGCGGCAAAGCCAGCTCCACCACATCGGGCGGCGTGTCATCGGCGGGCGGATCGGCCTGGGCCGGTGCAGGCTGCTCAACCTGCGTGTCCGGCTCCGCCGCGACCTCGGGCTGATCAGGTGTCACCTCGGGTGCCGCAGGCTGTGCCACCTCGGTCGCCGTGTCGGGCGCCTGCTGCCCTGCCACCAGCGCATCGAAATCGGTGCTTGAGATCACCGATACCTCGGTCATCTCGAAGGGCGGCGGCTCGGAGGTGAAAACATTACCCAGCAGAAGCCAGCCGATCACCGTCAGGTGGCCGGCTCCCGATACATAATGCCCGATATGAAGATCGTTGCGGTGCAAGTGTCACTCTGACCCCGGACTGTCCAACGCCGGACCACCGATGTCGGTCACCAGCCCGATGTTGGAAAAACCGCCCGCGTTCAGCGCGCCCATGACTTCCATCACCTGCGCATAGGGCACCTTGCCATCGGCACGCAGATAGACGCGGTCGCTGGCCCGTTCCGCCGCAATCCCGCGCAGCCGCGTCACCAGCTGGTCGCGCGCCACATCCGTGGTCTGGATCTGCACCGCGCCATCGGCGCTGACGGTCACCGTCAGCGGCTCCTCCTGCTCTGCGGGCAGGGCACCGGCGGCGGTCTTGGGCAATTCCACCGGAACGCCCACGGTCAGCAGCGGCGCCGCAACCATGAAGATGATCAGCAGAACCAGCATCACGTCCACGAAAGGCGTCACGTTGATCTCGGACATCGGCTGGGCGCGCCCGCGCCGCCGTCCGCGTCCACCGCCCTGTTTCTTGATCGCACCCGCGCCCATGCTCAGCTGTCCAGCTGACGCGACAGGATGGTGGCGAATTCATCGGAGAACGCTTCATGCGCGCCGATGATACGTTCACTGTCGGCATTGAGCTTGTTGTAGAAAATCACCGCCGGAATCGCGGCCAGAAGCCCCAGACCGGTGGCCAGCAGCGCCTCGGCAATGCCGGGGGCGACAACCGCAAGGTTGGTGTTCTGCTGGGCGGCAATCTCGACAAAGGCGTTCATGATGCCGATCACCGTGCCGAAAAGGCCGATGAAGGGCGCGGATGACCCGACCGTCGCCAGCACCGTCAGCCCGCCTTGCAGGCGCTCGGCCTCCTTGGCGATGGCCACATCCATCGACCGGTCGATGCGCGCCGTGGCACCGGGGATCAGCCCGCCATCATCCCGGTGCGAACGTTGCCATTCGGTCATCCCGGAGGCGAATATCTTTTCCGAAGGCCCGCTGGGATCCGGGCCGATCTGATCGAAAAGACCGTCCAGCGGTTCCCCGGACCAGAACGCCTGATCGAAAGCCTTCTGCTCCGAACGCGCAAGGCGATATTGCAACAGCTTTTGCACGATGATCGACCACGACCAGAAGGAGGCGATGATCAGAATGATCATGACCAGTTTGACTCCCAGCGTCGCCCGCGCGAAAAGTCCCCACACGGAGAAATCAATCTCCTGCGCCAATGCCAGCGTTTCTGCTTCCATTATTCCTGCTCTTGTTGTGCCGCCACGTCGCGGCTGCATGCCTCTGCGGCCCTGTTTTCCAAGGCGCTATTTGGCGCAAACTTATCCCAGTGCAAGCGGGAAAGCCAGAACATTGGCGTTAACCCGCCGCATCCTTCGGCAGTGAGCGGAGTTTTGCTGGCAATCTGGTGGGTTTTCCATCGGTGGTCATGCAGACTGCGGTGACAAGGGCGCGGAAGATCACCTTGTCCTCCCGGCAGACATCCTGATGGAAGATCCAGCGCGTCGCCCCCTTGGCGAAATGTGTTGTGCGCACCTCCAGACGGTCGCCGAACCCGGCGGTGCCCAGATAATCGGCCTCGACCCTGGTGACGACAAAGACAATGCCCTGCGCCCGCATCTCGCGCTGGTCGAGCCCGAACTGCTCGACGATATCGGAGCGCGCCCGTTCAATGTAGCGCAGGTAATTGGCGTAATAGACGATACCGGCCATGTCGGTATCTTCATAGAAGATGCGGATCGGGAAACGATGGCTCATTGCAACACACCGATCCTTGCAGCCAGCCGCAATGCATGGGCCGGGTCCCGGGCCGCAACCGGCAGCACCGGATCATAGGCCGCCCTCAGCAGCGCGGCCACATCCGGCTGCAGCACCGTCGTCTCGCCCGCCACGGCCAGGGGTGACCAGTCCTGAAACGCCACATCCGACCACATGAGCATGGACTGGACGATCTGGCTCAAGGCCAGGGTATGCGCAGGCACGTCGCTCAGATGCGCATCCATCCGCAGAAAGACGAAACAGGCCTTGATCGCGCCGCGCTTGTCGAAGCGGAAGAACCGGTACTGGTTCGCCTCCGCCGCCTCCAGCCGGGCCACCAGCGGTGCAAGGTCCTCCACCAGCCGGTCCATGCCCGGCACATCCAGAAGCTCGTTCCAGTCGCGAAAGAAGAACATCATCAGATTGCTGCCCAGCTCTGCGTCCATCTCGCCCATCTCGTGACCCGCCAGACCACACACCGCCTCGACCGCGCCTTTGACCACGCTCAGCGTGGCATCATCCACGCCAAAGACCACCGGACAGACCGGCCGCCCCCAGCGCGCAAAGGCAAAACTCCCGTCCCCACGGGTAAACAGCGCCTCGACCTGTTCAGCATCCATGTTTCATTGTTCCCAAAATACACATCACCGACAGTTCAGCCAAACAGATCGCTCTGCCCCCTGGGCGGTGCCATCCCCAGATGCGCCCAGGCCTTCGCCGCCAGCATGCGCCCGCGCGGGGTACGCTGGATCAATCCCTGCTGCAACAGGAAGGGCTCGATCACCTCTTCCAGGGCATCGCGGCTTTCCGACAGGGCCGCCGACAATGTCTCGATCCCCACCGGCCCGCCCTGATAATTCTCCGCAATCAGGGTCAGGTAACGCCGGTCGGCCCCGTCAAGCCCCAGATGATCCACCCCCAGCCGTGTCAGGGCCATGTCCGCCAGCGCCCTGGTCACCCTGCCGTCGCCCTCCACAAGCGCGAAGTCCACGACCCGCCGCAAGAGCCGTCCGGCGATCCTGGGGGTACCCCGCGCGCGGCGGGCGATCTCGCGGGCACCATGTTCGTCTGCCGGTGCGCCGAGCTTTCGGGCATTGCGGTCGACGATGATGAAAAGCTCGTCCTCGCTGTAGAACTCCAGCCGCGTGGGGATGCCGAAACGGTCCCGCAGCGGTGTCGTCAGCAATCCCATCCGCGTCGTGGCCCCCACCAGGGTGAAAGGCTGCAACTCGATCCGCACGGTGCGCGCCGCGGGCCCCTCGCCGATCACGAGGTCCAGCTCGAAATCCTCCAGTGCAGGGTAAAGCACTTCCTCCACCGCCGGGTTGAGCCGGTGAATCTCGTCGATGAACAGCACATCGCGCGCTTCAAGATTGGTCAGGATCGCCGCCAGGTCCCCCGCCTTGGCCAGCACCGGACCGGATGTCATGCGGAACCCCACCCCCAGTTCGCGCGCCATGATCTGCGCCAGCGTGGTCTTGCCCAGGCCGGGAGGGCCGTGAAACAACGTGTGGTCCATCGCCTCGCCGCGCTGGCGCGCCGACTGGATGAACACCCGCAAATTCGCCCGCGCCTCGGCTTGGCCTACGAATTCGTCCAGCATCTGCGGCCGCAGGGCGCGGTCGAGGTCTTCGGGCAGCGGGTCAGGCCGCACTGTGGGGTCAATCTCGGTCATCTGTCATCCGCGCCATTCCCGGCCCTTGGGGCTGTTGAACGGCACCCTACCCCTTCGGTGCCAGCAGTTTCAACGCCGCGCGGATCAGGGCGGGGGTGTCGGCCCCGGGCATGTCGCCTGCTGCCTGTGCCACCGCGCCCGCCGCGTCGCCGGGGCCATAGCCCAGATTGCCCAGCGCCGACAAAGCGTCAGCCTGCGCCGATGTGGCGGCAGGCGCCGCCCGCGCAGGGCGGGAAACCGGTGTCTCGATCACCTCGGCGGGGTCTTCGCCCTGCGCCTGCGCCAGCGTGCCGCTCATTGCCATGACACCGGGGGCCTTGTCCTTGAGGTCCAGCACCACGCGCTGCGCGATCTTGGGGCCGACGCCCCTGGCCGCCTTGACCGCGTTCCAGTCGCCCAGCGCGATCGCGCGGCTGACGCCATCCGGCCCCAATGCGCCCAGGATCGCCAGCGATGCCTTGGCCCCGACCCCCTGCACCGAGGTCAGCAGGCGGTGCCATTCCTTTTCCACCAGGGTCTGGAACCCGAAAAGCTGCATCAGGTCCTCGCGCACCACCAGATCGGTATAAAGCGCCACGACCTCGCCCACACCGGGCAGGGCGGCAAGGGTGCGGTCCGAGCAATAGACCAGATAGCCCACACCGCGCACGTCGATCAGCAGGTGATCCGCCGCGCGGTAATCAATGCGTCCCGTGATCTTGCCGATCATGCGCTGGCCCGCGCCACGGCCGCCGCCAGCCCCGAGGCCCCGCCGTGATGGGCATGACAGATGGCAATGGCCAGCGCGTCAGCCGCATCCGGACCGGCAATCTCGATCCCCGGCAGCTGCATCCGCACCATATGGGCGACCTGGCCCTTGTCGGCATGGCCCACGCCGACAACCGTCTTCTTGATCGTGTTGGGCGCATATTCGCCAACGCAGAGCCCCGCCTGCGCCGGCACCAGCATCGCGATGCCCCGCGCCTGCCCCAGCTTCAGCGTGCCGGCCCCATCCTTGTTGACAAAGGTCTGCTCCACCGCCGCGGCCTGGGGGCGATAGGTCGCGAAGATCCGCGTCAGCTGCGCGTGCAGCGACAGCAACCGCTGCCCCAGATCGTCGCCCTGCGACACGATCACCCCATTGGCCACATGGGAAAGCCGTGGTCCGGCCACGTCGATCACCCCCCAACCAAGGTTGCGCAGCCCCGGATCAATGCCGATTACCCGTATCATCCTGTCCGAATTCGCCTCTATGTTGTTTTTTTGATGCACTAGCACGAAAGGCGAACATTCACCAAGTCCTTTCGCGTGAGGCCTGGTTGCGACATACCTTGCGTCGCTTTTGAGCCACGCGGCCTGCTTGCGCCGTAAAATCACCCGCAAACGACAGGAACTGCGGGTCTCTTTCCATTAATTTTCAGCGTTTTACACGCAAGGAGGACCTATGCAATAGCCGCAGAACACACATGCATTTCTGGTGATTGTGCCGGGTTTCATATCCGCCTATTTGCGCAGCACACCGCCGGGAAAACCGGCATAACACTAATGTAAAAGGACGGCTCCAATGGCAGCTATTGACACCACCCGCACCGCATACGGCTCCATCATTGCCGTTTCTCGTTTCTTCTCCGGTCTGAACGCACTGGCGGCAACGCTGGTCGCATGGAACGACGCCCGCGCAACACGCCGCGCGCTGTCCTCGCTGACCGACCGCGAACTTGACGATATCGGCCTGGTCCGTGGCGACATCGACCTGGTTGCACAATCCAACCTGATCCGCTGATCGCGGCGCGGCGGCTCTCCCGCCGCCACGCCTTCACCACGCCTAAAGCGCCCCGCCTTAAACTTGAATCGCCGATACCCTGCCACGCTTCGCGCTCTCGGGACATCGGCGATACTGAATGCATCAGGTGAAAGGCGGGACGCTGTGGACAAAAAACCGCGTTCTCCAAGCCTGGGGATCGCGGTTTTTCTTTGCCGGACAGCGGATTGTCGGAGAAAGGCGGATGCAGCAGCCCGTAACCGGGCCGCTGCCGTTTTCGTCAGCGCAGGACCGGGCCGGTCATGCTGGCAAGCGTTTCGGTCACCGGATCAATCGCCAGAACCTTTGCACCCGCCTGTTCGATGACACTGCCGCTTTCAAGTTTCGCCAGGCGATCATTGTAGGTCACCGGGCCAACAGCCGCGACCATGAAGACCTTGAGGCCAAGAAAGCCAAGCCCGAACATGATCAGAAGCTTGAAGGGAAATCCGCGGCGGCGGCGTTTCGGCGTCACGATGATCAGGCCATCGCGACCCACCTTGGTGGAATAGCCATGCGCCAACTTCGCGTGCTTTTTCCCCAGATTCGAAAGGCGGGCAACAAAGTGGTCGTGTGTCTCAACCATGTCTTATTTCTCTCAACATCGGCCCCCACCGCTGTTGAAATCAGAATTAGACAAGGAATGTGGCAAATTCTGGGCAACTGCCTCAAATGTACCTTAAAACCCCTTCAATCTAGGTGTTTTTTTGCAGTGTGAGTGTCGTCCAGTCGACAATGCTCTCCCGTTCGACCAGATTGATGCCGCATCGTGCATAAACGCCGATCACTTCGTCGGCCTGCTCGTTCAGAATCCCCGAGAGAATCGCATATCCGCCCGGTTGCAGGGAATCGGCCAGGTCGGGGGCCAGCGCGATCAGCGGACCCTTTAGTATGTTGGCAAAGATCAGGTCGAAAGGCGCCGCCGCTGCGAGGTCGGGATGGCCAAAGCCTGCCGCCTCGACACAGGAGACCCGGCCGGTCAGCCCATTTGCCGCCACATTCGCCTTTGCGACCTCCACCGCGACCTCGTCAATGTCGCTGGCCAGCACGTTCTGCGGCCAGATCCGCGCCGCCGCCATGGCCAGCACCGCCGTGCCGCAGCCGATGTCCACCACATTCGCACCAGCAAAACCGCCCGCCGCCAGCCGGTCCAGCGCCCGCAGGCATCCCAGCGTGGTGCCGTGGTGCCCGGTGCCAAAGGCCATTGCCGCCTCGATCAGCAGCGGCTCGACCCCTTCCGGCACCTTGTCCGCATCATGGCTGCCATAGACAAAGAAACGTCCGGCCTCCACCGGGGCCAGTTCCCGGCGCACATGGGCGACCCAGTCGGTCTCTGGCAACTCTGATACCACGAAGGGTTTCGCGCCCATCGCTGCGGCCAGCAGGGCCAGGCTTGCCTCGTCCGGGGCCTCCTCGAAATAGCCGCCGACCTCCCAGAGGCCCGATCCGTCTTCCATCTCGAACACGCCGATGCCGGTGGGTTCGGGGGTCATCGCCTCCATCGCCTCGCCCAGCTTGTAGGCGGGCGCGCGGCCTTCGAGGGTGGTCAATGCGGTGAAGGTGGGCATCAGCGTCTCCGGTATCTGTCAGGGTTCGGGTAGGGCCGTGGCGTGCCGGGGTCAAGGGGCGCGCCCACAGGGTCGCGCAGCCCCCTGACATAGAACCAGCCCCAGAGTGCCGCCCCGATCCCGACGACGCCGCCTGCCAGCGCCTGACCATAGATCACCCCCTGCGCCCCAAAGAGGGCCGCAAGCCACGCAGCGGCAGGCCAGCTCAGCAGCCCGTCCTTGATCCAGTTCACCAGGGTGGAGCGCCCGGCGCGCCCGAGGTTGTTGAATGCCGCGTTCGACACGAAGAGCGCCCCGATAAAGATGAAGCCTCCTACACCCACAAAGGTGAAAGAGCGCAGGACATCCGCGCCCAGGCCGCTCAGCCCGAAAAGCGCGATCACATGAGGCGTCACCATGATCAGCAGCCCCCAGGCCAGCAATGTATAGATGCCGCAGAACAGCAGCGCGTCCCGGTAGGTGCTGCGGACGCGGCTCATCCGGCCCGCGCCGTAATTCTGCCCGAAGATACCGCCGATCGCCCCCGACAGGGCAAAGACGCCGCCAAAGACCACAACCGTCAGCCGCCCGATCACCGCCCAGGCCGCCATCGCGTCATCGCCGAACTGCGCCATGACGATGGTCAGAAAGTAGTTGCCCGCAGGGGTGGACATCTGGGTGGCAACCGCCGGGATCGCCACGGCGGCAAAGGGCCCCGCGATGTTGCGCAGGGTGCGCAGCCGGGGACGCTCCAGCAGCCCCATCTGCGCGACGGCGTAATACAGGGCCAGCCCCAGCAGCGAAAAGCGGAACAGCACCAGCCCGATCGCGGCCCCGTCCAGCCCCCAGCCCAGATAGAAGATCAGGACAGGGTCCAGGAGCAGCAGCACAAATCCGGAAAACAGCGTGACATACATCGCCTTGGCCCCATAGCCATGGGCCCGCAGCACGCCGGAACAGGCCAGCGCCGCCGACATCGGGATCAGCGAGGGGATCGTGATCGCCAGGTAGCGTGACGCGAGGCGCGCCGTCTCTCCGGTGGCGCCGGCCAGCGCAATCAGCTCATGCCGGAAGCCGACTATCGCCGCGACCACCAGAGTCAGGATCGCGGCGGCGATCACCGTGCCCGCCGCCGCCTGCCTGCGCGCCTGCGCATGGGCGCCCTGCCCGATGCTGCGCGAAATCACCGCCGTGGTGGCGATCATCAGCCCCACGGCAATGGATACCGAAAAGAATTGTACCGCATAGGCAAAGCCGATCGCGGCCACCAGCCGCGGATCGCCAAGCTGCGAAATCCACAGCAGGTTGGCGGCATCCACCACAAAGACAAAGGTGATCCCCATCGCCCCGGTCGCCGTCATCCGCACCACATGGCCCATCGTGCCACCGGTCAGGAAACGGCCCTGTTCGGCCATCACTCGGCCGCCTGCGGCACCGCGCTGGCAAAGATCGTCTCGTTCCCCGGCGCCGGGTGGCGCGGGATCAGCATGGCAAGGCTCAGTGAAACGCCCGCCATCCCCGCGGCAAGGAAGAAGACCGCAGCAGGCGAGACCAGCCACAACAGCCCCAGCAGCACCGGCAGGAACACCGCCGCAATATGGTTGATGGTAAAGGCCACCGCCGCAGTCGGCGCAATATCCGCCGGGTCCGCGATCTTCTGGAAATAGGTCTTGAGCGCCAGCGCCAGCCCGAAAAAGATGTGATCCAGCACATAAAGCACGGCGGCCACCATCACGCCCCAGCCCAGGTAATAGACACCACCATAGCTGAGAAAGACGATGATCAGCCCGATATATTCGAACCCCAGCGTGCGGCGCTCACCGAAATAGCCGACCGCACGGCCCATCATCGGGGCGAGCACCATATTGGCAACAAGGTTCACCAGATAGAGCGTGGTGATCTGATGCACCTCATAGCCGAACCGTTCCACCATCATGAACCCGGCAAAAACCACAAAGATCTGCCGCCTTGCGCCCGCCATGAACTGCAGCGCGTAATAGAGCCAGTAGCGGCGGCGCAGCACCATCTTCTTGATCTGCGGCGTGGGGGCTTCGAACTGCGGATAGGCCACCATGGCAAAGATCGCGATCAGCAGCGTCACCCCGCCCCCCGCCAGGTAGACGGCGTTATAGCTCAGATCCAGCGTCTCCCAGAGGGACATGATCGCCAGATAGGCCACCAGCGTCGCAAAGGAGCCCGCCGCCAGCAGCCAGCCCAGCATGCGCGGCGCATCCTCGATCTTCAGCCATTGCAGCTGCAGCGACTGGTTCACCGTCTCGTAATAATGAAACCCGATGGAGGACAGCATGGTGATCGTCAGAATGCCGCCCATGGAGGGGAACCAGGCCGTAACCGCTGTTGCAGCGCCCAGCAGGGCCAGCGACACCAGCCCCAGCACCTGTTCGCGCACGAAAATGATGATCGCGATCACCCCCACCGCGAGGAAACCCGGAATCTCGCGCACCGTATGCAGCAGCCCGATATCGGAGCCGTCGAAATCCGCGACCTCGATGACGAAGTTGTTCAGCAATGCCGACCAGGTGTTGAAGGCAATCGGCATCGCCAGCGCCATCAGAAACAGCAGGGCCACGGGTCGCCGCCAGAACGGCTGATGCTTGGCGTCTTCAAGGGTCACGAATTGCGTCATGCCAGCGCTAATACGCCTGCATCAGGCCAAAGACGAGGCCAAAAACGCACATCTGCCCTTCCCGAATGCACCGCTCCGCATTCTTTTTGGCCCCAAATATCCCTGCGCGACGCCTCCCCGCATGGACCCTCTCCATGTCAGACGACACGGCGACACGGGACGGCGGGCGGGGCGGCTTGCGCGCAGCGCAACAGCGCTGCGCGCCGTTCCGCGCCCATCAAAGCGATGTCTGCGCCGCGACGGGTCCGGAATTGCCGTACCAGACCGGCCCGTCGCCCGCGGCGTCGGTGCCCTGCACGGCCCAGACCAGAAGAGCGGCAAAAACAGCGCCGATCAGCAGGGCGACCGGGGCGGTCATCCGGACATGCATCTGTGAAGATTTGAAAGATTGTTCCTGAAGTGACATGGTAGACTCCTATGCTGTGTGAGCCATAGATAGGGACCACTGGCCAATCATTGAAATGAATGTTTATGCGGGATCACTTCACAAAATGTGATGGATCGTCGCAGCGGTGACCGGGCAGGGTCAGTAGAAGCTCTGGGGGTCGATATCCACTGCAAGGCGCAGCTCACCTTTCAGCTTCACCTGCGCCACCCATTGCGCAAGCGCCTCCTGCAGGGGCGCGGATTTTTCCGCCTTGACCAGCAGCCTGACGCGATGCCGCCCGCGCACCCGGGCGATGGGTGCCGGGGCCGGGCCAAAGACCTGCGCGCCGATGCGCCGCAGCGGCGCGTCGCGCTGCGCCAGCAGGTTGCCCGCATCAAACACCTGCGCCACATCCGGGCCGGACAGGATGATCCCCGCCATCCGGCCATAGGGCGGCACCCCGGCCTGGTGACGTTCCTTTGCCTCTGCCGACCAGAAAGCCTCTTCATCGCCCGCCAGGATTGCCCGGATCACCGGATGATCCGGCTGATAGGTCTGCAACAGCGCCGCCCCCGGTGCCTCCGCCCGGCCCGCCCGGCCTGCCACCTGGCGCATCAGCTGGAATGTCCGCTCTGCCGCCCGCAGGTCAGACCCCATCAGCCCCAGATCCGCGTCGATCACGCCCACAAGGGTGAGATTGGGAAAGTTATGCCCCTTGGCCACCAGTTGCGTGCCGATGATGATGTCTGCCGCCCCCGCCGCAATGCCCGCGATCTCGGCCTTCAGCGCCCGCGCTGACCCGTACATATCCGAGGACAGCACCGCCACCCGCGCATCGGGCCAAAGCGCCGCCGCCTCCTCGCCCAGCCTTTCGACCCCCGGCCCCACCGGGGCCAGCCGGCCCTCCGCCCCGCAGGAGGGGCAGGTTTCGGGCATGGGTTTGCTTTCACCGCATTGGTGACAGATCAGGCGCTTGAGGAACCGGTGCTCCACCATGCGCGCATCGCAATGGTCGCAGCCGATCTGATGCCCGCAGGCCCGGCACAGCGTGACCGGCGCATAGCCGCGGCGGTTGATGAAGAGCATTGCCTGTTCGCCCTTTTCCAGCCGCTTGTTCACCTCGCCCTGCAGTGTCGGTGACACCCAGCGGTCAGAGGGCAGCCCCTCGTCGCGCATGTCGATGGCCCCCATCTGCGGCATCACCGCAGGGCCGAATCGCGAGGTCAGTTCAAGACGCCGGTATTTGCCTGCTTCCACATTCGCCCAGGTCTCAAGCGAGGGTGTGGCGCTTGCCAGCACCACCTGGGCACCACAGATGGAGGCCCGCAGAACCGCCATGTCGCGCGCGTGGTACAGCACGCCGTCCTCCTGCTTGTAGGAGGTGTCATGTTCCTCATCCACGACGATCAGCCCGAGATTCTGAAACGGCAGGAACAGGGCCGACCGCGCCCCGATCACCAATTGTGCGTGTCCCTGGCCCACCATCCGCCAGATGCGGCGGCGTTCGGTCATGGTGGCCCCCGAATGCCATTCGGCGGGCTTCGCGCCAAAGCGTTCCTCGACCCGGTGCAGGAATTGCTCGGTCAGGGCGATCTCGGGCAGCAGCACCAGCGCCTGACGGCCCATGCGCAGAGTGGCAGCGACGGCTTCGAGATAGACTTCGGTCTTGCCCGAGCCAGTGACACCGCGCAGCAGGGTGGTGCCATAGCTCTGGCTGCGCACCGCCTCTGCCAGAACTTCTGCCCCGGCGGCCTGATCCGCGGTCAACGCCTTGCCCGGCAGTTCCGGGTCCAGCCGGGGAAAGGGCAGATCGCGGGGGCTTTCTTCTTCGGCCACGGCGCCCTGTGCCACCAGCCCCTTGACCACCGATGCGGTCACCCCGGCCATCTCGGCCAGTTCCTTGAGGGTAAAGGAAAGATCGCCATAATCCTGCAGGGTTGCCAGGACGCGGCGGCGGGCGTCGGTCATCCGCTCGGGCTCCGACACACCGCGCCGGTAGACCCTGCGCATCGACGGCGGGTCGCCCAGGCCCGGCGCACGGGTGGCAAGACGCAGCATCGCGGGCATTGGCGTCAGCGTATAGGCGGCGGCCCGCGCAAGGAAGCTGCGCATTTCCTCGCGCATCGGCGCGGCATCCAGAACCCGGATCACGGAGCGGATCTTGGACAGGTCATAATCGCCCTGCCCGGCCCCCCAGACCACGCCCAGCACCTTGCGCGGCCCCAGCGGCACCTCCACAAACGCGCCCCGGTGACAGCCCCCCTCGGGCGCGCGGTAATCCAGCGCCCGGCCCAAAGGCTGGGTCGTCAGCACCGCCACCAGGTCGCCTTGATCGAAGAATTCCGGACCGTCCACGGATGCCCCACCTTGGAAATTCACAATTGAAGGCTTTCAGCATCGCAGATCATGCGATAAAGCCAAGGCGACAGAGATAACCGTTAGCGCCACCATTCCAAGCGATAAGGACACCGAGATGAAATTTTTCGTAGACACCGCAGAGATTGACGCGATTGCCGAGCTGAACGACCTGGGCATGGTAGACGGCGTTACCACAAACCCCTCCCTGATCCTCAAGTCGGGCCGCGACATCATCGAGGTCACCCGCGAGATCTGCGCGCTGGTCACCGGCCCGGTCAGTGCCGAAGTGGTAGCCCTGGATGCAGAGACCATGATCGCCGAGGGCCGCAAGCTGGCCGAGATTGCGGACAACATCACCATCAAGCTGCCGCTGACATGGGACGGGCTGAAAGCCTGCAAGATCCTGTCCGGCGAGGGCCGCATGGTCAATGTGACACTGTGTTTCTCCGCCAACCAGGCGCTGCTGGCCGCCAAGGCCGGTGCGACCTTCATCTCGCCCTTCATCGGGCGGCTCGATGACATCCACATCGACGGCATGGACCTGATCCACGACATCCGGACGATCTATGACAACTACGGGTTCGAAACGAACATCCTCGCCGCCTCCATCCGGTCCGTGAACCACGTCCACGAATGCGCGCTGGCCGGTGCCGATGTGATGACAGCGCCGCCCGAGGTGATCAAGAAGCTGGCGATCCACCCGCTGACCGACAAGGGGCTTGAGCAGTTCACCAAGGATTGGGAAAAGACCGGCCAGAAAATCCTCTGACCCGGTTTCGGGGCGGCATGCCCGCCCCGCACCCCGAAGGGCACAATTTCGCAACGCCACGGCTTTTTGCCCCGGCATGGCGAAAAAGGGGCGGCAATTGCCGGCCAGCGGTGCTATACCGGAGCAAATCAAGCAGAGACTGATATGAGCAGCAGCCCCAAGATTGACGACGCCCTGCGCGAGGCGATCATTTCGCAACCCGATGTGATACTCGACGACACCGATCTGATGCAGGCCCTGATCGCTGCCAATGAAAGGGCGATGGGCGGCAATATCGTCGATCTGCGCGGCATCGCGATGGAACGGCTGGAATCGCGGCTCGACCGGCTGGAGGACACGCACCGCAGCGTGATCGCCGCCGCCTATGAAAACCTGGCCGGGACCAACCAGATCCACCGTGCCATCCTGCGGATGCTCGACCCGGTTGAATTCGAGCCCTTCCTGCGCGATCTGGGCGGCGAAGTGGCTGATATCCTGCGTGTCGATGCGGTAAAGCTGGTTCTTGAATCGGTTCAGAACGACAATGACCCGGCGGTACAGCGGCTGGGTGATGTGCTGAGCGTGGCAGAACCGGGCTTTATCGACAGCTACCTGACCCATGGCCGCGGCGGCGCGCCCCGCCAGGTGACCTTGCGTGGCGTACAGGACGGGGCGCATCAGATCTATGGCGAGAAATCCGACTGGATCCGGTCCGAAGCCTGCCTGAAGCTCGATTTCGGCGCGGGCCGCCTGCCCGGCCTGCTGGTTCTGGGGGCGGAGGATCCGCATATGTTCGGCCCCCAGCAGGGCACCGACCTGCTGACCTTCTTTACCGGTGTGTTCGAGCGCGCGATGCGCCGCTGGCTGTCTTGAAGCGCGGCGACACAGCAGCACAGACCGGGCTGATCAGCCCCGCCGCGCGCGATGCGCTGGCCACATGGCTGGACCAGCAGCGCGCCTTGAAAGGGGCGGCAGAGAATACGCTGACCGCCTATCAGGGCGATGTCGCGGATTTCCTGGCCTTCATGACCGCCCATAAGGCGGCACCGCAGGGCCTTGGCGCCTTGGCACAGATCACGATTTCGGACATGCGGTCCTGGATGGCCCGCACACGCGGCCCCGGCGTCGGCCCCCGCTCCATGGCGCGCAAGCTGTCCGCGGTGAAAGCCTTTTACCGCTGGCTGGCAGAACGCGAAGGCTTTGAACCCACAGCGGTCCTGACCACCCGCGCGCCGAAGTTTTCCAGGAAACTGCCCCGCCCGCTGGCGGTGGATGCCGCGCGTGCGATGATCGACTGTGTCGAACTGCAATCGCGTCACCCCTGGGTTGCAACCCGCGACGTCGCGGTGCTGACCCTGCTTTGGGGCTGCGGTCTGCGGATATCGGAGGCGATTGGCCTCAGGGGCGCGGATGCCCCCCTGCCCGAGGCGCTGCGCATTTCCGGCAAGGGCGGCAAGGAACGCGTGGTTCCGGTTCTGCCTGCCGCCCGCGAGGCGGTCGGTGCCTATCTGCGCGCCTGCCCCTTCCCGCAGGAGGCCGATGGCCCGCTGTTTCGCGCCGTGCGTGGGGGGCCCCTGGGGCCGCGCGCGATTTCGCAGGTGATGGCGGATGCGCGCATGCAGCTTGGCCTGCCTGCGACCGCGACCCCCCATGCAATGCGCCACAGCTTTGCCACCCATCTGCTGGACGCGGGCGGCGATCTGCGCGCGATCCAGGAATTGCTGGGCCATGCCTCGCTTTCCACCACCCAGGCCTATACGGCGGTCGACACGGCGCGGTTGATGGAGGTCTACAACCGGGCGCATCCCAAGGCGGGATGAGATTGCGTTTTCTTCAAAGAAAACGGGCCGGAGTTTTCGAAAACTCCGTCGTCATATCAAGTCCCTGAAAACCGCATGAACCGCCGATTTCTTCAAAGAAATCGAACCGGAATTTTCGAAAATTCCGACTTTGTGACTTTCCCTACACCTCAAGATTCGGAAAACAAGCGTTTTCTTCAAAGAAAACCGACCGGAGTTTTCGAAAACTCCGCCGTCACATCAAGCCCCTGAGAACCGCATGAACCGCCGATTTCTTCAAAGAAATCGAACCGGAATTTTCGAAAATTCCGTCAGGATACCGACCTGCGCATCCCGTCCACAAAATCCTGCGCGGCGGCTGAGGGGTCCTGCTTCCCGGCGGCAACGGCGTCGCTCAGCGCGGTGAGCCGCGCCTGTGTTTCGGCTTCGGACAATTGCGCCAGCAAGCGCTGCTTCACGTCCTCCAGAAACCAGTAACGCGCCTGCGCGGCACGGGTCCGGTCCCAGAATCCGTTTTCGCGCCGCCAGTCTGCCAGGTCTTCAAGCGCCCGCCATGCCTGATCCAGCCCGTTCTCCTCCAGCGCGGAAACCGTCATCGCACAGGGATAGCCCGCCGGGTCCTGCGGACGCTTGCGCAGCAGGCGCAGCGCGCCCGCGTAATCGGCGCAGGTGCGGGTGGCCGCCGCCTTCAGTTCCCCATCGGCCTTGTTGATCAGGATCACATCCGCCACTTCCATGATGCCCCGTTTGACGCCCTGCAATTCGTCCCCGCCCGCCGGCGCCAGCAGCAGCACGAAAAGGTCGGACATCTCTGCCACCACGGTTTCGGACTGGCCGACACCCACGGTCTCGATCAGCACCACGTCAAAACCCGCCGCCTCGCACAGGCGCACGGCCTCGCGGGTGCGCCGCGCCACGCCGCCCAGGTGGGTCTGGCTGGGCGAGGGCCGGATAAAGGCATTGGGATCGCGGCTGAGCTGATCCATCCGGGTCTTGTCGCCCAGGATCGACCCGCCGGAGCGGGAGGAGGACGGATCGACCGCCAGCACCGCCACCCGCTTGCCCATGCCGGTCAGCATCATGCCAAAGCTTTCGATAAAGGTCGATTTGCCCACGCCCGGGGTGCCGGACAGACCGATGCGCAGCGCCTGACCCTCCTGCGGCAGGGCAGCCAGCAATTCGGCGGCGGCGGCGCGGTGATCGGCGCGGCCCGATTCCACCAGCGTGATCGCACGCGCGAGCGCCCGGCGCTCCTGTGCGCGGATGCGGCTGGCAAGGTCCTTGATATCCATGGCGCATCTTTTGCGGGACAGCGCAAAAATGTCCAGCCCCGGCCCTTGGCGCGCCAGGCGGTTTGCCGGATAAGACGACATGTCCTTTACCCTGCCCATCGACGCGGTCCTGCCGCAGGCCATCGCCGCCCTGCGCGAAACCGGCCGTCTGGTGCTGCAGGCTCCGCCCGGCGCGGGCAAGACCACGCGCGTCCCCCTGGCAATGCTCGACGCGGCGCTGACAAAGGGCAAGATCCTGATGCTGGAGCCGCGCCGCCTTGCCGCGCGGGCCGCAGCAGAACGCATGGCCGCCACCTTGGGCGAAGAGGTCGGCCAGACGGTCGGCTACCGCGTGCGCGGGGCTTCGGCGGTTGGCAGGACGACCCGGATCGAGGTGGTGACCGAAGGCATCCTCACCCGGATGTTGCAGGCAGAGCCGGATCTGCCCGGCGTGGGTGCCGTGATCTTTGACGAATTCCACGAACGTTCGCTCAATGCGGACCTCGGCCTGGCGCTTTGTCTGGAGGTGGCGGAGGCACTGCGCGACGACCTGCTGCTGGTGGCCATGTCTGCCACGCTGGACGCGGCCCCGGTGGCCGATCTGATGGCCGCACCCGTGGTCACCTCCCAGGGGCGCAGCTTTCCGGTCACCCCGTATTGGCTGGACAAACCCGTTGGCAACAGGCGTCTCGAACAGGCGACCGCAGATCTTGTGCTGCAGGCCCTGGCCGAGGCGGAGGGATCGGCGCTGGTGTTCCTGCCCGGTGAGGGCGAGATCCGCAAGGTCGAGGCGATCCTGCGCGATCAGCTGCCCAAGGGATGCACCATTGCCCCGCTTTTTGGCGCGATGGACTTCAAGGCCCAGCGCGCCGCCATCGCCCCCGCCCCGTCGGGCCGCAAGGTGGTGCTTGCCACCTCCATCGCGGAAACCTCCCTGACCATCGAGGGGATCACCATCGTCGTCGATGCGGGCCGGGCGCGCCGGGCGCGCTTTGACCCCGCCTCCGGCATGTCGCGGCTGATCACCGAAAGGGTCACCCGGGCCGAGGCCGCGCAACGCGCGGGCCGGGCGGGCCGGATGGCGCCCGGGGTGGCCTACAAGCTGTGGACGAAGGGGGAGGAGGGCGCATTGGCCGCCTATCCGCCCGCAGAGATCGAGGCCGGAGACCTGACAGGTTTCGCGCTGGAACTGGCGCTTTGGGGTGGTCAGGCCGAAGAGATGCGCTTTGTCACGCCCCCGCATGAGGGCCGTCTGGCCGAGGCGCGGCGCGTTCTGCAGATGCTGGAAGCGCTGGATGCGCAGGGCAGGATCACCGATCACGGCCGGGCGCTGGCGCGCCTGCCGCTGCACCCCCGCCTTGCGCATATGGTGGCACGGGGCGGTGCGCGGGCACCGACGCTTGCGGCCCTGCTGGCAGAGCGTGATCCGCTGCGCGGCACCGGCGTGGACCTGATGCTGCGCATTCAGGCCATCGAACGCGGCAATCCGCAGGCCCATGCGGCAACGGTAGCGCGCATCCGGCAGGAGGCCAAGCGCCTCGCCAGAGGCCAGACCGCGCAGGGCCCTGAAGATATCGCAGTGCTGGCTGCGCTGGCCTATCCCGACCGTGTGGGCCTGCGCAGGCCCGGGGACGCGCCGCGCTATGTCCTGTCGGGCGGCAAGGGCGCCATGCTGCCACAGGGTGACGCGATGGCCCAGGCGCGGCTGATCGTGGCCACCGATCTGGACGGCGATCCGCGCGAGGCGCGCATCCGCCAGGCCGCGCGGCTGGAAGAGGCCGATCTGCGCGCGACATTCGAGGGTCAGATTACCTGGAAAGACGTCTGCATCTGGTCGCGGCGTGACAACCGGGTGCTGACCCGTCAGCAGGAAACATTCGGTGCATTGGTCCTACAGGACCGCAACTGGACCGATGCGCCGGAAGATCAGGTGGCGCTGGCGATGCTGGAGGGTGTGCGGCAGCTGGGACTGCTGCCCGGTGCCGCGGCCCGGCGCTTTCTGGCCCGTGCAAGGCTGATGCCCCCGCCCTTCCCCGATTTTTCCGAAGCCCATCTGATGGCAACGCTGGAGGACTGGCTGCTGCCGCATCTGACCGGGCTGCGCAGCGCCGGGGACTGGAAAGGGTTCGACCTGCTGCCCGCCCTTCGGGCACGGCTTGACTGGGACCAGCAGCAGGCGCTGGACAGCGCCGCCCCGGCACATTTCGAAACGCCGCTGGGCCGCCGCATCCCCATCGACTATGACGGCGCGCAGCCTGCGATTGCTGTGAACAGGCATGCAATTTTGACCCCGTAGCGGGGTGATCGGCATCCAAAAATGACCCCCTTACACTGATGTGGATAATGCCCC
>NZ_JARAMM010000015.1:0-111007 GCF_028807335.1 Sulfitobacter sp. PR48
CTGGCTATTCCTGCGCTCTCTTGCCTGGAACTGAGCAATTTTGGACTGAAACGGGTGGGCGACAATGAATGTCAACACGACCTAGAGGTGCTCAGCCCTCCAGCGACGCGATGATCCTGATTTCCACAACCGCGCCGGGACGCCGGATGCCTGCCACCTCCACAGCGGTCCAGGCCGGGTAGGGCGCGGCAAAGATCTCGCGCCGGACCTTGTCGAAGAGGTCGAAGTGGTCGCGCAGGCCGACGTGATAGCTGGTCATCTCCACCACGGCATTCAGATCGACCCCGGCATGGCCCAGAACAAAGCCGATCTTTTCGAATGCCGCGCGAAACTGCGCCTCGGCAGAGGCGGGCATTTGGCCATCGGGGCCCGATCCGGTGGTGCCGGTGAGAAAGATCAGGTTGCCGGAGACAATGCCGGGTGACATCTGCAGCGCCTCGGCGGCGGCCTGGACCTGAGGTGGTATCAACGCATGTTTTGTCACGGGCTTTCCTTTGCGGTTTTCGAATGCCCCGAAAAAGCCGTAATTCGCCCAAATCGGGTCATATTCATCTGTTAAGTGTATCGGGCAATCAAAGGAATGCCCCATGCAAGCCATTCAACGTTCCTATCGCGGCCTGAGCCTTTTGATGGATCTTAACTGGGACCGCGCGCTTTATGTCAGCACAATTGTGCTCGCTCTTGCGGCCGGTGCCTACGTCGGGTCTCTCTGATCTCGGCCATCCCACCACTGAATGATGTTACAACTTTGAAATGCACTGCATGATGTGGTGCATTTTTTGGCGCTGTGCTTTTGACAAAGGCGGATAATCTACGTACTCAGGTTTCCAATGATGTCGCAAAATTGGGTTTGAACCATGAGACTGAGGACGAGGGGCGGTGGTCCTGGCAAGCGGACAGGGGCAGGGCGTGTAGGTGCGTTTTTGCGCGGGGCATCGGTTTATGCCCTTTTGTCAGCAGCTTGGATGGCGCCAGCCGCGGAATTGACCGCACAGGAATACCGTTTCGATTCTGTCGTGATCAACGGCAACGAACGGATCGGTGACAGCGCCATCATCGCCCGGGCCGGAATCAGACGTGGTCAGCCGGTCAGCGGTGGCCAGTTGAACGATGCCTACCAGGCCCTGCAGAACTCCGGGTTGTTCGAAACCGTGGCGATTGAACCGCGGGGCGGCACATTGGTCATCACGGTGACGGAACTGCCAACGCTGAACCGCGTCAGCTTTGAGGGCAACCGGCGGATCAAGGACGAGGTCCTGACCCAGATTGTCCAATCCCAGGAACGCCGTGTCTTCAACCCGACACAGGCCGAAGCGGATGCCGCCGCCATTGCCGAAGCCTATAGCAACGAGGGCCGGATTTCCGCAAGGGTCCAGCCGCGCATCATCCGCCGCGACCAGAACCGCGTCGACCTCGTGTTCGAAATCTTCGAAGGCGACAACGTCGAGATCGAACGGCTGAGCTTTGTCGGCAACCGCAAATATTCCGACCGCCGCCTGCGCCAGGTCCTTGGCACCAAGCAGGCAGGCCTGCTCCGCCGCCTGATCAAGCGTGACACCTTTGTCGAAAGCCGGGTCGAAGTCGACAAACAGCTTTTGCGCGATTTCTACCTGTCGCGCGGCTATGTCGACATGCGCACCACGGCGGTGAACGGCGAGCTTACCCAGGAACGCGACGGCTATTTCGTGTCCTACAACATCACCGAAGGCCAGCAATTCCGCTTTGGTGAGATCAATGTCGTTTCAGAGATGAACGGCGTGGATGCCGCGAAATACCGCAATATCATCAAGATCCGGCCGGGTGTGGTCTATTCCCCGACCCTGGTCGAGAACGATATCGCCCGTATCGAACGGCAGGCGATCCGTGACGGCGTGGACTTCATGCGGGTTGAGCCGCGCATCGACCGCAACGATCGCGACCTGACGCTGAATGTCACCTATGTGATCAGCAGGGGCCCGCGCGTTTTTGTCGAGCGGATTGACATCGAAGGCAATACCACGACGCTTGACCGTGTCATCCGGCGCGAGTTCGACAGTGTGGAAGGCGACCCTTTCAACCCCCGCGAAATCCGGCAGGCCGCGGAACGCATCCGCGCCCTGGGATATTTCGAAAAGGCTGAGGTCAACGCCCGCGAGGGCAGCAGCGGTGAACAGGTTGTCGTGGATGTGGACGTCGAAGAGAAGCCGACAGGCTCTCTCAACTTCGGCGGCTCGTTCTCCAGCAGCGACGGTATCGGCTTCGCCATCAGCTTCGCCGAGCAGAACTTTCTCGGGCGCGGGCAGCGGCTGTCGCTGACGGTCTCGACGGCCGAGGATGCGACCCGCTACGGCGTCACTTTTGTCGAACCCAGGCTGCTGGGCCGTGACCTGTCCTTTGGCCTGACGCTGGACTATGCGGAAACCGATTCTTCCTTCACCTCCTATGACACCAACCGCCTTCTGCTGCAGCCGAAGCTGACTTTCCCGCTGTCGGAAAACAGCAAGCTGCAGGTGCGCTACACCGCCGAAGAGCTTGAAATGCTGCAACGCGAAGTGCCGGTGCATGGGTTGACCATTGCTGATGACATCGCGGCGGGCGCGCTGTTCTCGTCCTCGCTGGGCTATACCTTCAGCTATGACACGCGCCTTTCCGGGCTGGACCCGACATCGGGCGTACTGCTGGAGTTCGGCCAGGATTTCGCCGGGCTGGGCGGTGACAACAAGTTCATCAAGACAACTGCGAAGGTGGTGGGCGAAAGACGCATCTTCAACGAAGACATCACCCTGCGCGCTTCGCTTGAAGGTGGTGCATTGGCCTGGCGCAGCGGCAACAACCGCGTGACAGACCGTTTCCTGCTGTCGCCCTCGATCATGCGCGGCTTTGAATCGGGCGGCATCGGTCCGCGCGATATCGGTGGTACTGCAAACGATCCGCTGGGGGGCAACCTGTATCTGGCGGCACGGTTTGATGTGGAGTTCCCCCTGGGCCTGCCCGAGGAATACGGGATTTCCGGCGGTGTGTTCTATGACGTCGGCAATCTTTGGGATCTGAGCGATGTCAATTACAACGGCGGCACCGTGGTCGGGGAAAGCGGATCCTTCCGGCATGTGGTTGGTTTCTCGCTGTTCTGGGAAACGCCTGTTGGTCCGTTGCAGTTCAACTTCTCCAAGGCGCTGAAGAAAGAAGTCTTCGACAAGGAACAAAGCTTCGAATTCACGCTCCGCACGGAATTCTGATCCGATGGGGCGCTTGGCCCAACATATGGCACTGGTGCTGGCGCTGCTTTGCGCCGCACCGCTGGCTGCCCAGTCGACGGCGGGTCCGGCGGCTGCGCCCGAAAGGGGATCGGTCGTCAGCCCGGTGCTGACCATCGATTCCGAGCGGGTTTTCCAGCAAAGCGATTTCGGCAAGAGGGTTGCGGCGGAAGAGCGCGAAAAGCTCTCGGCGCTGGAAAGTGAAAACCGCGAGATCGAAGCCCGGCTTGAAACCGAGGAACGCGCGCTGACCGAAAAGCGTGCACAGATGACACCGGAGGCCTTCCGGGTCCTCGCGGATGCGTTTGACGCCAAGGTGCAAGAGACACGGAGCGCGCAGGATGCCAAGTTCCGCGAGTTGAGCGCCCAGCTTGACGTTGAAAGAGGCAAGTTCCAGCAGGCCGCGGCACCGGTGTTCGAGCAACTGATGCGCGAGGCCGGCGCTGCCGTGATCCTTGAGCGGCGGTCGGTCTTTGCCAGCGCCACCGTGATCGAGATCACCGAAGAGGCGATTGCGCTGCTGAATGAAACATTGGGTGACGGCGCCGGTGCGGAAGACCGCTGAACCGATATTGCCCCAGTGCCACAGAATTGCTAGCCCTGTACGGTACGTGACGCGAAGGACATATAATGAACCAAGAAAAACAAAGCGCTGACATCCAGATGATCCAGCGTATCCTGCCGCACCGCTATCCGTTTCTGCTGGTGGACAAGGTAAAAGAGATCGACGGAACCGCGTCCGCTGTCGGCTACAAGAACGTGACGATGAACGAACCGCATTTCCAGGGGCATTTCCCCGGCACGCCGATCATGCCCGGTGTCACCATCGTGGAGGCGATGGCGCAGACCGCCGGTGTCATGCTGGGCGTGGCGCTGGATATCGTGGACCGCGACATGCTGATCTATTTCATGTCCATCGACAAATGCAAATTCCGCCGCAAAGTGGTCCCGGGCGACGTGCTGCGGATGGACCTCAAGACCCTGCGCGGCAAGGCGGGTGGCAAGATCTGGCGTTTCAGCGGGGTTGCGACGGTCGACGGCGAAATGGCCGCCGAGGCGGAATTCATGGCGATGGTCGATCTTTCGAAAGAGGCATCATGAGCAACATTCACCCCTCTGCCATCATCGAGGACGGCGCGCAGATCGACGCTTCGGTGCAGATCGGCCCGTTCTGCGTGGTCGGGCCGGAGGTTGTGCTGAAGGCGGATGTGATCCTGAAAAGCCATGTGGTGGTCACCGGCAATACCGTGGTCGGGGCTGGCACCGTGATCTTTCCCTTTGCGGTGATCGGCGAGATCCCCCAGGATCTGAAGTTCCGCGGCGAAAAGACAGCCCTTGTGATCGGAGAGCGTAACCGCATCCGAGAACATGTAACGATGAATTGCGGGACCGATGCCGGCGGCGGCATCACGCGGGTCGGCGATGACGGATTGTTCATGGCAGGCTGTCACGTGGCCCATGATTGCATCGTCGGCGACCGTGTGGTGATGGTGAACAACTCGGGCCTTGCCGGGCATTGCGTGGTCGAGGATGACGTGATCCTCGGTGGTCTCTCCGGTGTGCATCAATGGGTCCGGCTGGGCCGTGGTGCCATCATCGGCGCGATGACCAAGATCACCAATGACGTGATCCCCTATGGCCTTGTGCAGGCCCCCAAGGGCGAATTGGAGGGGCTGAACCTGATCGGTCTGAAACGCAAGGGCGTGTCGCGTGCCGATATCACCGCGCTCCGGGCGGCCTATCAGATGCTGGCACAGGGCGAAGGCACCTTTCAGGACCGTGCCGTGCGGCTGGGCGAAGAGACCGACAGCGATTACGTGCGCCGGATCGTCGCGTTCATCACCGCCGAGACCGACCGCCATTTCCTGACCCCGAAATGACACTGGCGCTGATTGCAGGGCGCGGCAGGCTGCCGGCGCAGGTTGTGGCGGCGCAGGATCGCGCACCGCTGATCTGCGCGCTGGAAGGCACGCCGCCGGACACTCTTGCGGTGGATCTGACCTTCCGCCTGGAAACGCTGGGCTCGTTGCTGATCGAGCTTGGCCAGCGGGGGGTGACGCAGGTCTGTTTCTGCGGTGGCGTGGACCGGCCCGCGCTTGATCCGACGGCGCTGGACGATGAAACCAGGCCGCTTGTCCCGATGTTCCACAAGGCGCTTGCCGCCGGGGACAATGGGGCCCTGCAGGTGATCAAGGAGATCTTCGAACAGACCGGGTTCGAGGTTCTGGGCGCCGATATGCTGGTGCCCGATCTGGTGGCCCTCCCGGGGGTCTTGTCCGACGCCTGGCCCGATGCGCAGATGCGCCGCGATGCCGCGCGCGGCGAGGCGGTGCTGGCGGGTCTGGCCCCGCTCGACATCGGTCAGGCCTGTGTGATCGGGGGGGAACAGGTTCTGGGGGTCGAGGCCATGGGCGGCACGGCGCATCTGCTGGAAACCCTGCCACCCCGCGCCCGGGAGATGAACGCAATTCTCTGCAAGGGGCCCAAGACCGGTCAGATCCGCGAGATCGACATGCCCACCATCGGCCCCGAGACATTGTACGCCGCCCATGCCGCCGGTCTGGCCGGGGTGATTGTCGATGCGGGCGATGTGATCGTGCTGGACCGTGAGGAATGCGTGCGCCTGGCCGATGAATTCGGCCTTGTCCTGTGGTCCCGGCGTGGGGGCGAGGGGTGAAAGTCTTTATTCTTGCCGGTGAACCTTCGGGCGACAAGCTGGGCGGTGCCTTGATGGCCGGATTGAAGGCGTTGCGCCCGGATGTGACTTTTGAAGGGATCGGCGGGCCTGACATGACCGCCGAAGGCCTGCAAAGCCGCTTTGACATGGCCGAGCTCAGCATCATGGGGCTGGCGGAAATCCTGCCCAGGTACCGGTCGCTCAAGGCGCGGATCCGTCAGACCGCTGACGCAGTGTTGCAGATGCAGCCCGATGTGATGATCACCATCGACAGCCCCGATTTTTCCCTGCGCGTCGCGAAACTGGTGAAGGCGCAAAGCAACATCCGGACGGTGCATTACGTGGCCCCCTCGGTCTGGGCATGGCGGCCCGGCCGGGCGGCCCATATGGCGAAATACATCGACCATGTGCTGGCGCTGCTGCCCTTCGAGCCGCCGCTGATGCAGGCCGCAGGCATGGCCTGTGATTTCGTGGGCCATCCGGTGGTTACCGATCCCGTTGCGACGGATGAGGAGGTCAGCGCCTTTCGTGCCGAAAGTGGCATCGGTGACGCGCCTTTCCTCCTGGTTCTGCCGGGCTCGCGCAAGGCAGAGGTGGCGCGCCTTGGCCCGGTGTTCGGCGATGCCCTGGGGCTGCTGCTGGCGCGTCGTCCGCAGATGCGCGTGGTCGTGCCCGCCGCGGTGTCAGTTGCTGACGAGGTGCGCGCGGCAGTGGCGGATTGGCCCGGTGACCCGCTGGTGCTGGACCCGCGCGATGGTGGGGATGCCAGGGCACGCAAGCGCGCGGCCTTCCGGGCAGCCGATGCGGCGCTGGCGGCCTCGGGCACCGTATCGCTGGAGCTGGCGGCAGCGGGCACACCGATGGTGATCGGATACCGGGTGAACTGGCTGACCTTCCGCATCGTCAAGGCGATTGCGCTGATCGACACGGTGACGCTGGTCAATCTGGTCAGCGACACCCGTGTGGTGCCCGAATACCTCGGCCCCGATTGCACGGCGGAGGGGATTGCCGAAGGCCTGCAGGCGGTGCTGGCCAATCCGCAGGCGCAGCAGGCCGCGATGGCGCTCACCATGGAGCGTCTGGGCAAGGGCGGCGAGGCACCGGGTTTAAGGGCAGCGAGGGCGGTGCTGGAGGCGATGTGATCCAAAGGCCGCGCTGACGCGCGATTCGATTCATGAATGAATGAGGAGCGCTGCTCCTCAAACTCCTCGGGATATATTTTGCCAAAAAGAAAAGAGGCGGTCAGCCCTTGTGAATCCAGCCGCCGCCAAAGATGCGGCTGCTGTCGGGGTCGTAGAACACGCAGGCCTGTCCCGGTGACACGCCTTCCTCCGGGGTCAGCAGTTCGACTTCTGCTGTTGTGTCGGACAACGGGCGCAGGATGGCGTCGCGCGGCGGGCGGGTCGAGCGGACGCGCACCGCGATCGGCCATTCGGTGCGCGAGGTCAGGGGCGCATCGCCCAGCCAGTTGATTTCGCGCAGGGGCACGGTGCGGGTGGCCAGCATCGCCTTGGGCCCCACCACGACTTCCTTGCGCTCTGCGTCCAGCTTGACCACGTAAAGCGGATCGGCCAGCCCGCCGATGCCAAGGCCGCGGCGCTGGCCGATGGTATAATTGATCACGCCATCGTGGCGGGCCAGCACATTGCCTTCCGTATCCACGATATCGCCGGGATTGGCGGCTTCGGGCCGCAGCTTCCGGATCACGCTGGCGTAATCGCCGTTGGGGACAAAGCAGATGTCCTGGCTGTCGGGTTTCATCGCAACGCTGAGCCCGTATTTGGCCGCCAGCGCGCGGGTGTCGTCCTTGCTGGGCAGATGGCCCAGCGGAAAGCGCAGATAGTCCAGCTGTTCCGGGGTGGTCGAGAACAGGAAATAGCTTTGATCGCGGCTGGCGTCGGCGGCGGCGTGCAGTTCCGGGCCCTTCGCGCCCATCTTGCGCTGGATATAGTGACCGGTGGCCATGCAATCGGCCTCAAGATCCTTCGCGGTTTCCAGCAGATCCTTGAATTTCACCCGTTCGTTGCAGCGGATGCAGGGCACCGGCGTGGCCCCGCCCAGGTAGCTGTCGGCGAATTCGTCGATCACCGCGTCCTTGAAGACGTTTTCATAGTCCAGCACGTAATGGGGAAATCCCATGTCCTCGGCCACACGCCGGGCATCGTGGATGTCGATCCCGGCACAGCAGGCGCCCTTCTTGGCCAGTGCCGCGCCGTGATCGTAGAGCTGAAGCGTCACGCCGACCACGTCGTAGCCTTCTTCGGCCAGCATGGCGGCCACCACGGAGCTGTCGACGCCGCCCGACATCGCCACGACCACCCGCGTGTCGGCGGGGGCCTTGGCAAAGCCAAGCGAGTTCAGGGGCGGTGTCTGGTCAAGGGGCATTGTATTCTCCGGGGGTTTCCTTGCGAATATAGGAAAATGCGACCTACTCACAAGGGGGGGCTTCATTCCGCGTTAAGGCCGGAACGGCAGATTGGCGAGGTGCAACGACGGAATGATCTGATGTACCTCAAGAAAGTCCATGGACCGCGTTCGGTGACCCTGGCCGATGGGACGGTCCTGTCGCGGGCCGATCTGCCCGCGTCCTCCACCCGGCGCTGGGTGGCATCGCGCAAGGCGGCGGTGGTGCGGGGCGTTGTTTATGGGCTGATCACGCAGGAGGAGGCGCTGGAACGCTACCAGCTGAGCGAGGAGGAGTTCATCGAATGGCTGCGCGCCGTGACCGAGCATGGGGAGGCGGCGCTGAAGACAACTGCGCTGCAAAAGTATAGACAACTTTAAGTTGCTGGTTCTGCGCTGCTACATATGGTAACGGGTAGTTAACCTTTTTTGTTCACGATATTTCGTAAGTACCAGTTCAGAGAGTCGGAGAATGTAATGCGTGTACTGCTTGTAGAAGACGACCCAACGACCTCTCGCAGCATCGAACTGATGCTGACCCATGCCAATCTGAATGTCTATGCGACCGACCTCGGCGAAGAGGGCATCGATCTTGCCAAGCTCTATGACTACGATCTGATCCTGCTGGACCTCGATCTGCCGGACATGAACGGCCATGATGTGCTGCGCCAGTTGCGGGTCAGCCGGATCGAGACGCCGATCCTGATCCTTTCCGGCTCCGACGATACGGAAAACAAGATCAAGGGCTTTGGTTTCGGCGCGGATGACTATCTGACCAAGCCGTTTCACCGCGAGGAACTGGTGGCGCGCATTCATGCGATCATCCGCCGGTCAAAGGGGCATTCACAATCCATCATCGAAACCGGCCAGATTGCGGTGAACCTGGATGCCAAGACGGTCAGCGTGAACAATCAGGCGGTGCATCTGACCGGCAAGGAATATCAGATGTTCGAACTCTTGTCCCTGCGCAAGGGGACCACCCTGACCAAGGAGATGTTCCTGAACCATCTCTATGGCGGCATGGATGAGCCGGAGCTGAAGATCATTGACGTGTTCATCTGCAAACTGCGCAAGAAGCTGAGCGCTGCGACAGGTGGACAGAACTATATCGAAACGGTCTGGGGCAGGGGCTATGTCCTGCGCGATCCCGAACCGTCAGAGGTCAACCTGGCCGCCACCGGCTGAACGCTGCGGGCTGAAAATGAATGTCCACAGGCCCTAGACCTGCCAATCCGGGCAACTTATCTAAAGCGGGATAAGGTGACGTTCGGGGGGCAGGTCTTTTGACATCTGAAATCGAGACTCTGACAGAGGATCAGGCGCGTGCGGCGCTTGCGGAGCTGGCCCGGGCCCTTGCGGATGCAAATACCGCGTACCACGGGGCCGATGCACCGGAGCTTTCCGACGCGGAATACGACAGGCTCAAGCGGCGCAACGCAGAGATCGAGGCGCGTTTTCCACATCTGAAACGGGATGACAGCCCGTCGGAACAGGTGGGGGCCGCCCCGGCAGATGGTTTTTCCAAAGTCACCCATGCGGTGGCGATGCTGTCGCTTTCGAATGCCTTTGAGGCCGAAGATGTGGCCGAATTCGACGGCAGGATCAGGAAATACCTCGGGCTGGGGGACAAGGCACCGCTGCGCTACACCGCCGAGCCAAAGATTGACGGGCTTTCCCTCTCGCTTCGCTATGAAAAGGGGGCGCTGGTGCAGGCGGCCACGCGCGGCGACGGCGCGGTGGGCGAAAACGTCACCGCCAATGCCCGCACCATCGACGATATTCCCGCCCGGATCGACGGCGCCCCCGACCTGCTGGAGGTGCGCGGAGAAGTCTATATGAGCCACGAAGATTTCGAGGCGCTCAATGAACGGCAGGTGGCAGCAGGCGCCAAATCCTTTGCCAACCCGCGCAACGCCGCCGCCGGATCGCTGCGGCAGTTGGACGCCAGCATCACCAAATCACGCCCGCTGCGCTTCTTTGCCTATGCCTGGGGCGCGCTCAGCGCCCCGCTTGCCGACACCCAGATGGGGGCGATCCAGCGGTTGAGCGAACTGGGGTTCTCGACCAACCCGCTGACCGTGCTCTGCGACGGGCCGCAGGAGATGCTGGACCATTACGCAAAGATCGAGCTGCAGCGCGCCACGCTGGGCTATGACATCGACGGCGTGGTCTACAAGGTGGACGACCTGGCCTTGCAGGAGCGGCTGGGCTTCCGCTCCACCACCCCCCGCTGGGCCACCGCCCACAAATTTCCCGCGGAACTGGCCTGGACCCGGCTGGAGGGGATCGACATTCAGGTCGGGCGCACCGGCGCCCTGTCACCGGTGGCGCGGCTGCATCCGGTGACCGTGGGCGGCGTCGTTGTCTCCAACGCGACGTTGCACAATGAGGATTACATCAAGGGTTTTGACAGCAAGGGCGCGGAAATCCGCGGTGGCAAGGACATTCGCGTCGGTGACTGGGTGCAGGTCTATCGCGCCGGTGATGTGATCCCCAAGGTGGCCGATGTGGACCTGTCCAAACGCCCCGGGGACAGCGCCGCTTATGTCTTTCCGCAAACCTGCCCCGAATGCGGCTCTGACGCGGTGCGCGAGCCGGGCGACGCGGTGCGGCGCTGCTCCGGCGGCCTGATCTGCCCGGCACAGGCGGTGGAGAAACTGAAGCATTTCGTCTCCCGCGCGGCATTCGACATCGAGGGGCTGGGCGCGAAACAGGTCGAACAATTCTATACCGATGGCTGGATCGCCGAACCCGCCGATATCTTTACCCTGCGGGACCGCTATGGCTCCGGCGTCCAGCAGCTCAAGAACCGCGAGGGCTGGGGTGAAAAATCAGCCACGAACCTGTTCCAGGCAATTGAAGACAAACGCAATATCGCCTTCTCCCGTTTGCTGTTCTCGCTGGGCATCCGCCATGTGGGCGAGTCGGCATCGAACCTGATCGCGCTGCACTACGGGTCCTGGGATGATCTTGAGGCCGCGATGGACGCCGCCGCAGACCAGTCCGGCCCGGCATGGGAAGACCTGATCGGCATCGACGGTGTCGGGGCGGTCATGGCCGGATCGCTGGTCAACACCTTCGCGCAGGAGCGCGAGCGCGCCTCCATCGACCGATTGGTGGCCCATCTGACCGTGGCCGAGGCCAAACGCGCCGACACCTCGGGCAGCCCGGTGGCGGGCAAGACCGTGGTCTTTACCGGCAGCCTTGAAAAGATGACCCGGGCCGAGGCCAAGGCACGCGCCGAACGGCTGGGTGCCAAGGTGGCCGGGTCGGTCAGCGCCAGGACCGATATCCTTGTTGCCGGTCCCGGCGCCGGGTCCAAGGCGAAAAAGGCGGCGGAACTTGGGATCGAAACCCTGGATGAGGATGGCTGGCTGGCCCTGATCGGCGCTTCATGAAGGGCAGACCCGAAACGCTGTTCCCGCTCTTTGCGGGGCTTGAGACGCTGGAGGGCGTGGGCCCCAAGACCGCGCAGACCCTTGGGCAGCTGGATGTGACCGCACCGCGGGACCTGCTGTTCACGCTGCCCTATTCCGGCATCGACCGCAGCCTGCGCAGCACGGTCAAGGATGCGCATCTGCCCGCCGTGCTGACCGTGGCGGTGACGGTGGGGGCCCATCATGCGGCCCGGACCAAGGGCGGCGCCTACCGCATTCATGTGGAGGATGCGGAAACCAGCTTTCAGCTCGTGTTTTTCCATGCGCGGGGCGATTACTGGATCCGGCAATTGCCTCCGGGCGCGCGGCGCATCGTATCGGGCCGGGTGGAGCTTTTTGACGGGATCCCCCAGATGGTCCATCCCGATTTCGCCGTGCCGGAAGAGGAGGCGGGCGATATCCCGGCTTTCGAGCCTGTCTATCCGCTGACCGGTGGCATCACCCAGAAGCTGATGTTCAAGGCGACCCGCGCCACATTGGCCCGCACCCCCGATCTGGCCGAATGGATCGACCCCGGCCAGAAGGCGCGCGAGGGCTGGCCCGATTTCAAGGCGGCGGTTGCGGCGGCACATGCGCCGCAGACCCTGGGCGATCTGGCCCTGACCGCTCCGGCGCGGGCGCGCCTGGCCTATGACGAGCTTTTTGCCCATCAGATCACCCTGGCCCTGGCGCGGCAGAGGGAGCGCCGCAAGAAGGGCCGGGAGACCATCGGCGACGGCCATCTGCAGGCGCGCGTTCTGGCCTCGCTGCCCTTTGCGCCCACCGGCGCGCAGACCCGCGCGGTGGCCCAGATTGCCGCCGACATGGCCAGCCCGCAGCGGATGAACCGCCTGTTGCAGGGCGATGTGGGCGCGGGCAAGACGCTGGTCGCCTTCCTCGCCCTGCTGGGCGCGGTCGAAGCGGGTGGCCAGGGTGTGCTGATGGCCCCGACGGAGATCCTGGCCCGGCAGCATCTGCAGGGTTTGCAGCCCTTGGCCGAAGAGGCCGGCGTGGTGCTTGAAATTCTCACCGGCCGGGACAAGGGCGCGGAGCGGCAGGCCAAGCTGGCCGCACTTGCCAGCGGTGCCATTCAGGTGCTGGTTGGCACCCATGCGGTGTTTCAGGCCGATGTGACCTTTGCCGATCTGCGCCTGGCGGTGGTGGATGAACAGCATCGCTTCGGCGTGCGCCAGCGGCTGGAACTGGGGCAAAAGGGGCGGCAGGCCGATGTGCTGGTGATGACGGCAACGCCGATCCCGCGGTCGCTGGCACTGGCCCAATACGGCGACATGGATGTCTCCGTGCTGGATGAGAAACCGCCCGGTCGCCAGCCCATCAAGACGGCGCTGGTCAGCACTGACCGGATCGACGAGGTGGTGAACCGCCTGCGCGCGGCGATTGCCGAGGGCCGTCAGTGTTATTGGGTGTGCCCGCTGGTCGAGGAAAGCGAGGTCAGCGACCTGATCGCGGCGGAGGAGCGGTTCAAACGCCTGCGCGCGGCCCTGGGCGAAGGCGTCGTGGGGCTGGTGCATGGCCAGATGCCCCCGGCGGAAAAAGACGCGGCAATGCGCGCCTTTCAGCAGGGGGAAACCCAGGTGCTGGTGGCCACCACGGTGATCGAGGTGGGGGTGGATGTGCCCAATGCCACCATCATGGTGGTCGAACGGGCGGAAACCTTCGGGCTGGCGCAATTGCACCAGCTGCGCGGCCGCGTCGGGCGCGGGCAGGGCGCATCGACCTGCCTGCTGATGTTCCAGCACCCGCTCAGCGAGACCGGGCGCAGGCGGCTTGAGGTGCTGCGCGAGACGGAGGATGGTTTTGTCATCGCGGAAACCGATCTGAAAATGCGCGGCACCGGCGATCTGATCGGCACGGCACAATCCGGGGTGCCGCGTTTCCGTGTGGCGGATCTGGAACGGCAGGCCGGACTGATGGCTGTGGCGCAGTCGGATGCGCGCAAATTGCTGGCGGATGATGCCACGTTGGAAAGCGACAGGGGCAAGGCCGCGCGTGTTCTTCTGTGGCTGATGCGGCAGGATGAGGCCATTCGTTTGATTTCAGTAGGTTAGCGTCGCAACGCCATTTTGTTCGCAAATGTTCTTAAAAAGTTCTTTACAGCCTGTTCATAAAATGAGAACAAAGGAGCAACAGATGCGGAGGCTCCGATGACAATGCTCAAGACACTCAAAACCATCGCGACACGGTCCCAGGATACGTTGCTGCAGGATGCCGTTGGTGCGGCAGCATTGGTTGTCATGCTGGTTGTCGGATTGCACCTGCCGTCATTTGTTTGATTTCTGCCTGCGCTCTCGCGCCGGTCGTTCGACGCATCCGTCCCAATTGATGCGGCTGGGGGCTCTGCCTGTCCTATTCAGCCCAGGGGTTTGCCGCCCCGTCGAACGCCACCGGGTCCCACGTGAGTAACGCGATCCTGCGCCGCCATCCCTTTGGATGTGCGGCGCTTTTTTTTGCGATATGGTGTTTCCGGGCTTCACGGGTCACGTCCGGATGTCACGCAAGGCCTCAGTCATAGCGATAGGCCAGGCGCAGGCCGCCCCAGTGGCGCCCCCCAACCCAGAGCGGGGCAGAGAGGTCTTTCATCAGGGCAAATTCACCACCGCCCATGTCACGGCGATAGACCTGCAGCAGGAAGGGTTCCGTGTTCCGCCCGGCTTTCAACCCGACCCTGTCGTCGAACATCCGGCGGTTGCGGCAATTGGCGGTGTTCCAGACCACGTCATCGCCCTGTGGACGCGAGAATTTCTTGTTGTGGGTTGGCAGATAGCCGTTCACATCGACCGCCGCGCAGAACACGACCTTGGGGTCAAACCTCAGCGCCGGTTCCTGAAAGGCGGGCAGAACGCCATCCAGGAATCTGGTGGCGCGGGTCACCACCTGGGGCGGGTTGCTCCCCTGAACGGGCTGATAGGCGCGGTCAAAGAGCTGATCCAGACCAATGCTGCCCTCTGCCACCGCTTTATTCAGCGCCTCTGAGATTTCGTTGGCGGTCTGCGTGACATAGGCGATAAAGGGCGCATCGACAGAGGCGCCTCCAAGCGCCGCTGAGATCTGCACGATCTTTTCCGAGGCCTCGACCAGATTGTGCATCCGTTTCTTGGTCTCTTCGATCCCGACAGAGGTCTCCTGCACGGTCTCGCTGATATCGGCAACCGCGGGGCGCAGATTCTCGACCGCGTCTTTCGCGCGTTTGGTATTCGCCGCAATCTGCATGCTTTGCCCATGTTCCCTGGCGATGGTTTCTTCCATCTGGCTGAGTGCAGAATCGGTCTCTGCCGAGCGTTCCAGCACCTCGCGGGCATCGCTGGCGACGGTTTCGGCCTCCTTGCCGAGCTTGGCAATCCAGTCCGTCAGGGTTTCGATATTGTCTGAAATCTGCTTTGCCGCCAGGCTGGTCTTTTGCGAAAGGTCGTTGATCGCTTCGGCCACCACCGCAAATCCGCGCCCGGCGTCACCCGCGCGCGCCGCTTCGATCTTGGCATTGATGGCCAGCGTATTGACCTGGGTTGCGATGGTCGCGATCTGGCTGTTGTTGGCCTTTACCGCCGCAAGGGTGCTCGACACGCCGCCGGACCTTGCATGGACCTCTTCGACCCAGCCTGCGACGCTGCGTGTCTTGGTGCCCACATCGCGCATCAGCGTCGCCGAGGATTTGACCGTTTCAAGCGCGCGGTTTGACGTTTCGCTCAACCCTTCGACCAGCCGGGTCGCGTCGCTGTTGGCGGCGGCCATTTCGTCGGTATTCTCGTCAAGTGCGCGCAGGGCGTTCTTCTGGGATGCGCCGTGTTCCGCAACCAGGTCGAGAAACCCGGAAATATCGACAATTTCGTAGCCCAGAGCGGCCGCAGCGACTGCCAATGCATCCATCTGCGTATCAGCATCGAGGCGCATATGCGCTGTCATTTCGTTCTCCGGCCAGTGATTATCCTGTCCCTGAGTTTGCAGAAATTGACTTATAATCCGTTAATTTTCGCGCTGGCATCGGCAGTTTCCGCAGCCTCTGACAGCGCTTCGATCGCCAGCAGGATGGAGGCATGGCGGTTCTTGTAACCGGTGGCCGGTGTCAGGACTTCGAAACCGTCAAAGGGGGCATCGGGCACCGGGCCTGCGTCCTTCAGCATCGCGCGCAGCTGGTTGCGCGCCGTGATCAGTTGCGCGGGTGTCGCCCCGATGGCGGCGGCCCCGGTCACGGCGGCGGCGGCCTGTCCCAGTGCGCAGGCCTTCACATCCTGTCCGAATTCGGCCACCCGGCCGTCCTTCATCACGACATCCACCGTCACGGTAGAGCCGCAGAGCGGCGAACGGCGCTTGACCGTCATGTCCGGCGCATCGAGCCGGCCAAGGTGCGGGATCTCCGACGCCAGTGCCAGTATCCGCGCGGAGTAGAGTTTGATCAGGTCCGTTTCGTCCGACATGCTGTTCCCTTTGCCGCTCAATCCCTACATAAACGCCCGAGCCGAAGATGCAAAAAATTTTACGTGAGGTCCCCATGTCCTTTAGTCCCGATCAAATGGTCTTCAACGATGCCGGTCTGATCCCCGCAATCGCACAGGAAGCCGAGAGTGGCGAGGTGCTGATGATGGCCTGGATGAACGCCGACAGCATCCGCAAGACGCTTGATACCGGGCGGGTCACCTATTGGAGCCGGTCGCGGCAGGAATTCTGGGTCAAGGGCGACACCAGCGGCCATGTGCAGGAGCTGGTGGATTTTCGTTTCGATTGTGACGCCGATTGCCTGCTGGTGCTGGTCCGACAGACCGGGCCCGCCTGTCACACCGGGCGGCGCAGTTGTTTCTACCGCGCGGTCAGGGACGGCGAGACAATCGAGCTTTCCACCCCACTTTGAGTTTTGCCACATCCGCCAAGCTGTTGTAGCCTGAACTTCAGTCATCTGGGGGAATGTCATGTTGTGCAAGATTGCCGGAACCGGTGCGGTGCTTGGCCTGATGGCCGGGCTGATGGGGGCCGCGCAGGCCGAAGGGTTTGATCCGCGTGCGGATTGCGCCACGCTGCTGGGCAATGCCACTCCGGCCGAACAGGTGATGATCGCGGCCTGGACCTTTGGCTATCTCGCGGCCACCGCCGACAACATCCGCCCGGTGGAGACCCGGAACAACGCGGTTCTGTTGGGCAATATCGCAAAGGTTTGTCAGGCCAATGCAGGGGCCAGCCTGCTTGATATCGTTGCCGCCAACAGCAAACCCGCCGCCGCGTCACCCGCCGCCTCCGCCGCCCCGGCACCGGGGAGCGAGGCAGAGGCGCGGGCGCTGTTGATGCAGTATTATGCGCCGGGTGCGGATTACCTCGCGCTGACCCAGGCGCTGCTGCCGACAGAGGCGGAGGTGCGCACGGTCTATGCCGATCCGCTGGGCTCGGCGCTCTGGCGGGATCTGAGCAGCCAGATCGGCCCCGGAACCGCCTTTGGGCCAAAGCCGGATCACAACGACCTCATCGTCGTCTACGCCACGACCCGCGCCCTGGCAGAGAAACGCCCGGTGCTGAATGAATTTCCCGGCGGCTACAAGGATGTGCTGCAGTATTTCAAGGTTGATGTCCCGATCGTGCGGTTCAAGTTCGTGACCCGTGGCGACACCCTGGGCCTGGCGTTTGACGGGCTGATTTACCTGAATGGCCGCTGGGTGATCATGCCCAAGCCTTGGCGCAGCCTTCCGGGTTAACTTTGGCCTCTAAAGGCCTACTTTTTCACGAATATCTTTCGGCGTCGCCCCATCGGCCCGGAACAGGGAAATGGCCCTGGCATCGTCGCGTTTGGCCAGGCGCCGGCCGCTTTCGTCGCGGATCAGCAAGTGGTGGTGATAGACCGGCACCGGCAGGCCCAGCAGCGCCAGCAGCAAGACCTGGATCGCGGTGAAATCAAACAGGTCTTCACCCCGGACAACATGGGTGATCTGCTGTGCCACGTCATCCAGCGCCGAGGCGAGGAAATAGGCGATGACCGCGTCATCCTTGCGGTACAGCACCACATCGCCGATCCGCGACAGGGCGGTTGCCGCCTCGATCCGGTGAAAACCGGCGTTTTTCTCGCCGGTTTCGGTAAATCCGGGAAGATTGCCGCCAAAACGCGCCAGGGCCCGGTCCATATGCAGGCGCAGCGCGTCACCGGGCTGCCAGCTGCTCACATCGCGGTGTTTGCAGGTGCCGGGGTACAGATCGGGAAAGGCTCCTTCCTGCGGCGCGGCGGTGGCGGCGCGGATGTCCTTGCGCGAACAATTGCAGGGGTAGAGCAGGCCCATCTCCCGCAGGCGGGCAAGCGGTGCCTCATAGCTGTCCAGATTGTCCGATTGCCGCAGCACCGGTTCGGACCAGCTCAGGCCAAGCCAGGCCAGATCCTCAAGGATCAGCGCCTCCCACTTTGCCTTGCTGCGCTCGCGGTCGGTGTTTTCCATGCGCAGCAGGAATTCGCCACCGGCCGCACGCGCCATGTCATGCGCCAGAATCGCGGAATAGGCATGGCCCAGATGCAGCGGGCCGGTCGGAGATGGTGCAAAGCGGGTTCTGAAAGTCACGCTTTTTCAAGTACATATACGTTGGACTTCATGCCGATTCCGGGCAGGTGGTCGCCGTGTTCGCGAAACAGCAGCCGCGCCGCGCCGCAATCGGTCCATTCCATCACCCGCGCTTCATAAGCCGGGTCCCGCAACGCATTGTCATTAAGGGAGAAAACGCATTTTCCATCCCGTGGCAGCGCATGCATCAGGTTGTCCAGCATGTGAACCGGTGCCGCGCCACTGCCAATCACGCCCATGGCGGCAATGGCGCTGTACTGACCTTTCGGAATGACCGGCGCGCCCGTGTCCGCGACGACAGAAAGCGCGCGGTAAATGTCCTTCTTGCGCGCTTCGCCCAGCATTTCGGGAGAGAGATCCATGCCGTCGATCACGCTGAACCCGGCCAGCTTCAGCGCAAGGCCGGAGAGGCCGGTGCCACAGCCGAAATCCAGGATCGGCGCGCTCTTGTCGCTGGCGAACCGGGCCAGCGCCGCGGCGCAGCGGCCCGGTGTGGCATAGCCGTTTTCGGCAATCTCGTCCTCATAGCTCGCGGCCCAATCGTCATAGAGCCGGCGCGTCGCAGCCGGATCCTTGGTCCCGTAAGCTTTGTCGAGAAATCCTGTCATGCAATCAGGTTAGGCCGGGACTGCGATCCTGTCCAGCCAGCTTTGCCAGTCCGCCTTGGCGCGGTCGGTATAGGCTTTGTAGCGGTCCTTGCGGCCCCGCCTGCCGCCGCGCAGCCCCTCGACCGGGGGGAAGAGGCCGAAGTTCACATTCATCGGCTGGAAGGTCTTGGCCTCGGCGCCGCCGGTGATATGGGTGACCAGCGCGCCCATTGCCGTCGTGTCGGGGGGCGGGGCGATATCGGTGCCCAGAATCTCTGCCGTGGCCATGCGCCCGGCCAGCAGACCCATCGCGGCGCTTTCCACATATCCTTCGACCCCGGTGATCTGCCCGGCAAAGCGGATGTTGGGCTGGCTGCGCAGGCGCATCTGATCGTCCAGCAAGGTGGGAGAGTTGATGAAGGAATTGCGGTGAATCCCGCCCAGCCGCGCGAAACTGGCGTTTTCCAGCCCAGGAATTGTTTTGAAAACATCGGCTTGCGCGCCATACTTCATCTTGGTCTGGAATCCCACGATGTTATAGAGCGTGCCCAGCTTGTTGTCGCGGCGCAGCTGCACCACCGCATGCGCCTTGACCTCGGGCTGGTGCGGGTTGGTCAGGCCCACGGGTTTCATCGGGCCGTGGCGCAGGGTTTCGCGGCCGCGTTCGGCCATCACTTCGATGGGCAGGCAGCCGTCGAAATAGCCTGCCGTCTCGCCCTCGCGGAACTCGGTCTTGTCGGCCGCAAGCAGCGCGTCGATGAAGGCGTCATATTGCGCCTTGTCCATCGGGCAGTTGAGGTAGGCGGTGCGTTCCTCTTCGGTCTCGCCCTTGTCATAGCGCGATTGCATCCAGGCCTTGGACATGTCGATGCTGTCGAAATAGACGATGGGCGCAATGGCGTCGAAAAACGCCAGCGCCTCGGCCCCGGTGCGCGCCGCGATGGCCTCGGCCAGCTTGCCGGAGGTCAGCGGCCCGGTCGCGATGATCCAATGGCCCTCACTCGGCAGTTCGGTGATTTCGCCATATTCCACCGTTACACGCGGATGCGCCATCAACGCATCTGTCACCGATTGGGCAAAGGGGTCCCGGTCCACCGCCAGGGCGCCGCCTGCGGGCAGTTTGTTGCGGTCGGCGCAGGCCATGATCAGCCCGCCCGCGGCGCGCATTTCCCAGTGCAGCAGGCCCACCGCATTCTGTTCATCGTCATCCGAGCGGAAGGAGTTCGAGCAGACCATCTCGCCCAGAAGGCCCGTCTGATGCGCGAATGTGCCGACCTCGGGCCGCATCTCGTGCAGGACCACGTCGATGCCTGCGTTTGCAGCCTGCCAGGCGGCTTCGGACCCGGCCATGCCGCCGCCCACGATATGAAGTGTCTGTGTCATGACAGCGATGTAGGGCAGGGCGGCGCGACAGGCAACCGCTAGCAGCATGGGATGTGTTGGGGGAATTGCGATGATTTGGGGTCGCCGCTGCGGGAATGGCCGGTCAGTGAGAGGCTGACCTGGAGGGACCTTCCGCCGGCGGCGACCCAAATATCTGTGCACCCTCAGGTGCTGTCAGATTTATGCCCCAAATTCGCCAGATTTGAAAGCAGAAAATCCGTCAACAATCCGGCTTCATTTCGGAAACAGTCTCCGGAGGCGGAACAGGCTTACTGGCTGTCCATCGGCAGGCCGGAGGGCACCGCGCCGGGGGCGCCCAGGGCACCTTGGGCCGCGCGCGCGTCTGTCAGCGCATCGAGAAAGCTCAACAGCTCCGCAATTTCTCCGCCGGTAAGGGCAACATCCCGGATCTCGATGGCGGCCGCGATTCGGATCATTTCCTCGGTGTCGTCCAGGGCGGTAAAATCTTCCTGCTGTGCACCGCCCGGCAACAGCGCCGCGCTGCGGTCATAGCCGGTCAGCCCCGCCAGCGCATCCATGTGATGGCGCAGGATGTCTTCCAGCCGGGCATAGGCGCCGTTGTGACCGTAAGGGGCGGTCAGCGCGACATTGCGCAGCGAAGGCGTGCGAAAGCGGTAGAAATCCGCCGGCACGCCGGTGACCTTGCCGCGCCCCAGGTCAGCATATCGGGCATAGGCGCTGTCGGTGTTCTTGCCCGGTCCGAACTGGGGCATGCCGATGGCGTGAAACCCGTGATCGGTCTGGAAGGGACCACTGTGGCAGGTGCTGCAGCGCGCCTTGCCATAAAAAAGCGCCATTCCGGCAGCCTGAGCGGGCAACAATGGCGTGCCGTCGCGCAGGTAGCGGTCAAAGGGGCTGTCGGTGGCGCGGAATTCAGTGGTGATGAAGGCGGCCAGCGCCTGGGCAATATCGGTGATGTGCAGGTCCTGCACCCCCTGGGCGGCAAAGCGGTCGCGATATGCGGGGATCGCCGCGATGCGTGCGGCCAGGATTGCCCATGCCCCGTCGCTGCCATGGATGCGGCCCGCGTCAACGGCGCTGGCCACGTCGTTTTCGCCTGCCTGGCCCGACATTTCATCCGCCGAGAGGATCGGCAGCATCGCCTGGGCGGCCAGCGCGGAGGGCATGGGTTTTTCCAGCGTCCGCCCTTCGGGCATGCGGATGCCGAACATGGCGCTCTCGCTGCGCTCCACCCGGCCATCGTGGAACATCACGGTGAATTCCCGCGCACCGATGTTGAACAGGGCAGGCGCATTGCGCGGGATGCGCGCATGCGGGCGGTTGTCCTCGCTCGCGATGCGACGGCTGCCCAGTCCAAGCCCGCCCTCGCCGATGGAGAGCGACATGCCGTCCGATGTGCCCAGCGTCGGATGGTGGCAGGTCGCACAGGCAATATTGCGGTTGCCCGACAGGATCGGGTCAAAGAACAGATCACGGCCCAGCAGGATCTGTTCCATCGGAAAGCTGGGAAAATCCGCATCGGTGACCGGCGCGGGCAGGGGATCTGCCATCGCTGTCTGAGCCAGAAAGCCGATAAATACTGCCGTCAGCGCACCGCGCACCCTGTTCCCCCCTGAAGCTTTTGGGCCAATTTGCCCAAAACCCGCGGTGATTTCCAGCCAAAGCTGCAGAAATCAAGGCCAGAAACAGGCAAAAGTGTCACTGATCCCACTTCGGGTCACGTTTGCCGAGAAAGGCATCAATCCCTTCGGCAGTATCATCGCGCAGCATGTTCTGCACCATGACCTCACCGGTATAGGCATAGGCCTCGGCCACAGGCATCTGCAACTGGGCATAGAACGCCTCCTTGCCGATCCTGACGGCAGCGCCGAGCTTTCCGGCGATCTGATTGGCCAGGGCGGCGGTTTCATCGGCCAGCTGTTCGGGCGGAACCACGCGGTTGACCAGCCCAAGCGCGCGGGCACGACTGGCGTCGATGAAATCGCCCGTGGTCAGCATCTCGAAGGCCTGTTTGCGCGGGATATTGCGGCTCAGCGCCACCATGGGGGTGGAGCAGAACAGCCCGATGTTCACGCCGTTGACGCCAAAGCGCGTGCCTTCGGCGGCGACGGCCAAATCGCAGGTGGCGACCAGCTGGCACCCGGCGGCGGTGGCAATCCCGTGGACCTGCGCGATCACCGGCTGCGGCATCGACTGGATGCGCGCCATCATCTTGCTGCACCGCTCGAAAAGATCCCTGAAACCGGCGGCCCCGCCATCCCCGGCCTGGCGCATGGCGGTCATCTGGCGCAGGTCATGGCCGGCGCAGAACGCCTTGCCCATGCCGGCCAGGGTGATCACCCGCGTTTCGGGGTCCGATGCGCAGGTATCCAGCGCTTCCATCAGCGCTGCCAGCATTTCGTCGGACAGCGCATTCAGCCGTTCCGGCGCGTTCATCGTCAGCTGCATCACCGCGCCGTGACGCTGGGTCTCTACAATTGCCATCTTGCCCTCCCGGATCAATCAAGACACCTTGCCCCGCACAGCAGGAGAGGACAAGTATGCCCGCCGTCATGACCGCAGAGCAATTGACCAGCTTCATGAAGGAGGTCTTCGCGCAGGTTGCCGATGATTTCGCCATCGACGACGTGGGCGAGGGCGAGATCACCATGCGCCTGCTGACCCAGGACCGCCACCTGCGGCCCGGAGGTACAATTTCCGGCCCCGCCATGTTCGCGCTGGCGGATGTCGCGGCCTATCTGGTCACGCTGGCGATGATCGGCCCGCAGGCCCTGGCGGTGACGACAAATTGTTCCATTGATTTCATGCGCAAGCCGCAGGCGGGCGTCGAGCTGGTTGCCCGGGCGCGCTTGCTGAAGCTGGGCAAGCAATTGTCGGTCACCGATGTGATGCTGTATTCCGTGGGTCTGGATGCGCCGGTGGCGCGGGCATCGCTGACCTATGCCATCCCGCCCCGCAAGATGGCGGTCTGATCTGCATTCGCAACCGCATATCTCACGCAGTCTGAGCGAGACAGCGGCTACCTGTTTATCCTGAAACGAAAAATGGGCCGGATTGCTCCGGCCCAGTGAAGAGGTCTGGCAGATCCCACAGGGAAGTCAGACCCGCCAGAACACGCGAGACGCCTCGGTATCGGCCTGCTCGGGTGTCAGTCCCACGTCGCTCAGCTGCCATGGCTCAAGCCTTGAGAGGGCGAGTCGTGTGCGGCGGCGGGTGGCCCATTTCGTCACGCAGACCGCGAAGGCAACCGCCAGCTCAGCCACAATCGGCGTGCCAGGTTGCGCCAGGATGCTCAGCGCGTCGGGTGTCGTCGGTCTTGCCTGTGTCATGGGAATCTCCTTCTCGAATAATTGTATTGACACAATATAGCGGACTGCTACAATAAATTGATACAAAAGGCCGTACAAAGACGCTAGGGAAACATTGTAATGGATACAATTTGGTCATCCGAGGGGCTTGCCGGGACGGGGCCCAAGTACAAAGCGGTTGTAACAATGATCCGTGACCGCATCGCGACAAAGGCATTGCAGGTCGACGACAAGCTGCCGCCGGTGCGGGATCTGGCCTGGAAGCTGGGCATCACCCCCGGCACCGTGGCGCGGGCGTACAGCATCCTCACCGATGACGGCACCCTGCGCGCCGAAGTCGGGCGCGGCACCTTCGTGGCGGCGCCGAAAACTGTCGGGCGGCCGCTCAACCTGATCGAAATTGATCCGGTGCCGCATAACACCGGGGGTGACGTGTATCAGGTCAACCTCTATTCGCCGCATCTGCCCAATGGCGGGCAGGCGGAGCTGATCCGAAGGCTGTTGATCGAAGTGGCGGAAGACCCGCCATCTGGCGTGATGCATTACCCGTCGCGGCGCAGCGCGCTTGGCGCGCGGCTGGCGATGGTCCAGTGGTTGCAGGGCACGCCCATCGGCGCGGTGGAGGAAAGCGATATCGTGCTGAGCCTTGGCGGCCAGAATGCGGTGATGCTGATGCTGCAGACCGTGCTGCAGGGCCGCCGCCCCGTCGTCTTTGTCGAGGCGCTGTCCTATCCCGGTTTCCGCCGCGCCGCCGAGGCATTGCGCGCCGATGTCGTGCCGATCGAGATCGACGCACATGGGATCGTCCCCGAAGCCCTTGCCGCCGCCGCCGAACGCCACCCGGAGGCACAGCTGCTATGTACCTCGCCCGAGGTGCACAGCCCCACCTGCGGCTTTACCCCGATGGACCGGCGCGCGGCCATTGTGGCGGTGGCGCGCAAATACGATCTTCAGATCCTTGAGGACGATTGTTACCGCATGGGCCGGGCGGAGGGCGAAGGCTATCGCCAGATGGCCCCGGAGCGCGGCTGGTACATCACCTCGCTGTCCAAATCCATCACGCCGGCCCTGCGCATCGGCTGCATTGTACCCCCCAAGGGGCTGGCCGGGGCGCTGCACCGCACGTCGGAGCACAGTTTCTTTGGTCTGGCCACGCCGATCATCGACCTGACGGCCAAACTGCTGACCCATCCTGAACTGCCCGCCATCATGGATGCCTCCCGCGAGGGGGTGGAGCGCTATGTGAAAGTGGCGGTGAACACCCTGGGCGGTTTTGATCTGCAATGGCGGCGCGATGTGCCTTTTGTCTGGCTGCACCTGCCGCAGGGCTGGCGCGCCAGCGCGTTTTGCCAGGCCGCCGAAAAGGTAGGAGTCCAGGTCCGTGCCGCCGAGGAATTTGCCGCCCGCGATGCCAATGCGCCCCATGCGATCCGCATGGCGGTCAATGCGGGCGTGTCGCTGCGCAGCTTCGAGGCGGCAATGGAACGGCTGCGCGATCTGCTGGAACATCCGCCCGAGCAGATCAACGTCTGATCCGGGCCTCGCGCGAAATTTCTTGGCAGAAGGGGTGCCACTGGCTAGATTTTGATCATTCAGCAAAAGGAATTTGCCCATGCGATTGATCGTTCTCGCCCTTGCCGCCGCCCTCACGGGGCTCACTTCACCGCTGCTTGCCCAGCAGGCCAATGTCTTTGCCCAGGCCGAGATTGACAGCGCCCCCGCCTGTGGCAAGGGGCGCGAGATCGAGAATGGCACAGTGCAGCTTTGCACCTGCAAGGCCACCACGTTCAAACGCTTCGTCTGGGGCAGCGGCCCCTATTCGGGCCATTCCGATGTCTGCACCGCTGCACGCCACGCCGGGGTGATCGGCGAGGATGGCGGCGCATTGGCGGTCGTGGGCCGGCCCGGGCAGAAATCCTATGAAGGCTCGGATGCCAACGGTATCTCCACCAAGCGCTGGGGCCTGTTCCAGTCCAGCTTTGACGTGATGCCGGCGCTGGTGGCGGGGCAGGCGGCGGCCGCGGACGAGCCGGTTCTGGCCTGCACCGGCTTTTCCGCCGATGCGGCGCCCTATACCTGTGCCTGCCCCGAAGGCAGCGATGCGGGCGGATCGGTCTGGGGCAGCGGCCCCTATACCGGCGACAGCGACCTCTGCCGCGCGGCGGTTCATGCCGGTGCGATCCCGGCCACCGGCGGCAAGATCAAGGTGACGGCAGCACCGGGTCAGGACGCCTATGAAGGCTCCAGCCAGAACGGCGTGACCAGCAGCCGCTGGGGGTCCTACGGCCAGAGTTTCGAGGTCGCGGCCGTGGCCGGCGGTGCGATCGCGATGCAAGGCACCTGCAGCACCATGCCCGCCGATGCCGAAAGCCTGGTCTGCGTCTGCGCCGAAAACGCGCCGGTCAGCAAGTCGGTCTGGGGCAGCGGGCCCTACACGGCTGACAGCGACATCTGCACCGCCGCGCGCCATGCGGGGGTTGTGGATGCGGCAGGCGGCAGCGTGACAGCGATCCGGCTGAAAGGGCTGGACGCCTATGCCGGGTCCTCGGCCAATGGGGTGACCACCTCGAAATGGGGCAGTTTCGAACAGTCGATCACCTTCGACCGGAACTGAAGGCTCACGGCGCGGCGCGCGCCTGCGCCCGCTGCGCCATCACGTCCTGGCCCAGGGTCAGCGTATAGCGTTCCAGTTCGGACAGGGCTGCTTCTGTCTCCGGGGCGCTTTGCGCGTCCAGCGCATCCGCGATCTGGCAATGCAGGGCGATGATCCTTTCGCGCGACCGCGCGGTGAAGGTGATCATGTTCATCAGCGGCTGCATCGCTTCGACCGCACTCGCCAACTGATAGGACATCACCGGGTTGCCCGCGCCATCCACCAGGGCGCGGTGAAAGGCCACATCGGAGGCGCAGAACGCCTCGTCGGTCAGGCCGGGCTGGCCCTGCCGGTGGATCTCGGCGCGCATCGTGGCCAGATGATCGGCACTGCGCCGCGCCGCCGACAGGGGCGCGCAGGCCCGTTCCAGCGCATAGCGGGCCTCGCAGGCGGTCTCGAAACTCACGGCATTCATCGACAGCAGCAGGGTGGAAGTGGTGATCTGCTGGCTATAGGCCTCTTCAAAGCTGATCCGGTTCACGAAGGCGCCCCCCGTCGCACCGCGCTGGGTGCGGATCAGCGATTGTGCCGCAAGCCGCTTCAGCGCCTCGCGCACCGTGGTGCGGCCCACCTCGAACTGCGCGCAAAGCTCCGCCTCCGAGGGCAGGCGCTGATCCACGATCAACTGCCCGCTGACGATGGCATCGCGGATCGCGCTGGCAATCTGCACCGACAGATCGGCGGGGCTGGAGGGGTCTATCTTCATATGTCTGACAATTAGGATTTGCTCCGTTTGTAAATGTCTGACATTAAATTGGCAAGAACCTGACTCGGTTTGACGATATATGGGGGAATAATGAATCCTGTCCTGCGCTCAACTCTCTGGCTGGCTTTCTTCGGGCTGGTGCTGGCGGCATGGGCGCTGATGTATGTCATGGCGATGGACATGGACCTCGACCTGCTGGGCCGTCCCGGCCAGATGGGCGACATGATGCGCGGCATGGACCCGCGCATGGACATGTATATGCCGATGGCAAATTTCGGCCCGCTGTTCGTGATGTGGGGGGCGATGATGGCGGCAATGATGCTGCCCACCATGGTGCCGACCCTGCGCAGCTATGAGGACCTGATGGTCAGTGCCGATGGCACGCGGGCAGGGTGGCTTGGCGTGCTGCTTGGATACTTCACCCTATGGCTGGCCTTTGCCGCCCTGATCGCGGGGCTGCAACTGGCGCTGCTGTTCGGCGGGGCAATCGACATGCTGGGCATCGCCCGGTCGCGCTGGTTTGCCGCCGCGCTGTTGCTGGCGGTGGGGCTGTTCCAGTTCACCCGGACCAAGGAAATCTGCCACGGCGTCTGCCATTCCCCGATGATCTATTTCCTTGGCCACTGGCGCACCGGCTTTGCAGGTGGTCTGCGCATGGGGCTGGGGCTGGGTGCGTATTGTGCGGGCTGTTGCTGGGGCTTCATGCTGCTGGGCTTTGCCGGCGGGGTGATGAACCTGGCCTGGATGGGGCTGGCGACGCTTTTCATGGTGCTGGAAAAGCTGCCGCAAATCGGACATCGTGTCACCAGACCCATGGGGGTTGCCCTGATCTGCGGCGCATGTGTCGTGGCGGGCTGGCCCCTGATCATGATACCTTTTCACGGAGGATAAGATGGCCGTCACCAGATTACCGGAAGCAGACCGCCTGCCGATTTCCCAACGCATCGACAGCCGGATGCCCAATCCGGGACGGCGCAGGATGACGCCCACCGACTGGGCGATCAAGGGAGAGCTGTTCCTCAATTGCTCCTGCACCGTGTTCTGCCCCTGCGTGGTGAGCCTGGGCGCGCATCCCCCGACCGAGGGGCATTGCCATGCCTGGATGGCCATCGCCATCGACGAAGGCCATTACGAGGGCGAGGACCTGTCGGGCCTGAACGTCGGCCTGCTGGTCGATATTCCCGGCCGCATGGGAGAGGGCAACTGGAAGGTTGCCGCCTATGTGGACGAGCGCGCCAGCGGCAAGGCCTATAACGGCATCCTGCAGATCTTTTCGGGCCAGGCGGGCGGCACCACGGGGCTGTTCACCATGCTGGTGTCCGAGATCATCGGCGCGGAACGCGCCCCGGTCCAGATCACCCGTGACGGCAACCGCCGTGCGATCCAGATCGGCCGCAAGATCCAGGGCGAGATCGAGACCCTGGCGGGCAAGGATCCGGAGCACCCGGTGATGGTCTCCAATTCGAAATACTGGATGGGCCCCGACATCATCGCGGCGAAGGGTCTGCGCAGCAAGGTGCGCGACTATGGCCGGGTCTGGGATTTTGACGGCATGTCGGCAGAGATCTGCCCGATTGACTGGAAAGGCCCCAAACCATGATTGACGCGGGCTTCGTTCAGATCATGGCCCGCTACAACGCGTGGCAGAACCGTCAGCTGATGGGTATTGTCAACGACATGGACGATGCCGCGCTCGACCATGATCACGGCGCATTTTTCAGCACCATCAGGGGCACGCTGAATCACCTGCTCTGGGCCGATACCATGTGGATGAGCCGCCTGTGCGATGATGTCGCAAAGCCGAAGGTGGCGGGCGATCAATCGACCACCTACACCGAGACCACGGGGGTCTGGCAGGCGGAGCGGTTCCGCATCGACGGGCGCATCCGCATCTGGTCGGAGACCCTGTCGAACATCGACCTGCTGGGCGATCTGACCTGGTATTCGGGCTTGACCAAATCCGAGATGTCAAAGCCCAGGGCGCTTTGTATTGCACATATCTTCAACCACCAGACCCACCACCGGGGCCAGGTCCATGCCATGCTGACGGCAGGCGGTCATGCAGCACCGGTGAGCGATCTTGCCTTCATGCCAGAGGACGCCTGATGCCATCACCCCGAACGATGGACCAGTTGAACAGCGAGCGCGCCGCCTTCTGGGCCGCGCTGGCCGAAGAGATGGCCGAGGCCGACAGCGCAGAGCGGACCGGTCAGGAACAGCACTTTGCCCTGGGCGATGATTTGCTCGACGGGCGCCTGCGCATGGTCATGTCGGTGTCACAGGACAAGACCTCGGTGTATCTCGTGGCACGATCCGACGCGGCAAAACGCTGGGTCAGCACCCATCTTGCCGCGTTGCAAACCGAATTGCGGGCCGCCGGTCCGGGCGACAAAACCAATGTCGCCGCCGGGCGCTGGTTTCGCCGGGACGACAAGAAGAACGTCGTGACCCTGCGCAGCCGCTGGCCGGAGATGCGCCGCTGGCTGCGCGCACAACATGCAACATTTCAACAGGCGGCTTGCGCCGTGCAGAAAGACACTGACTGATGGCCCTGATTTCCCCGTCACGGCGGCTGCGCCGGACCCCGTTTTCCGATGGCGTGGAGGCGGCAGGGGTCTCTGCCTATACCGTCTATAACCGGATGCTGCTGCCCACGGTCTTTCGCAGCGTCGAGGAAGATTACCATCACCTGAAATCGGCGGTGCAGGTCTGGGATGTAGCCTGCGAACGGCAGGTGGAGCTGCGCGGGCCGGATGCGGCGCGGCTGATGCAGATGCTGACCCCGCGCGACCTGCGCGGCATGTTGCCGGGGCGCTGTTTCTATGTCCCCATCGTCGATGAGACGGGCGGCATGCTGAACGACCCGGTGGCGGTGAAACTGGCCGAGGACCGCTGGTGGATCTCGATCGCCGACAGTGACCTGATGCTTTGGGTCAAGGGCATCGCCAACGGCTACCGGCTGGATGTGCTGGTGGATGAGCCCGATGTGAGCCCGCTGGCGGTCCAGGGGCCGAAAGCGGATGAACTGATGGCGCGGGTCTTCGGCGATGCGGTGCGCGATGTGCGGTTCTTCCGCTTCGGGCATTTCGAATTCCAGGGCCGGGACTTGGTTGTCGCGCGCTCGGGCTATTCCAAGCAGGGCGGCTTTGAGATCTACGTCGAGGGCAGCGACATCGGGATGCCGCTGTGGCATGCGCTGATGGAGGCCGGGCGCGATCTGGACGTGCGCGCGGGCTGCCCCAATGGCATCGAGCGGGTGGAGGCGGGCTTGTTGAGCTATGGCAACGACATGACCGACGACAACACGCCGCATGAATGCGGGCTGGGCCGGTTCTGTGACACCCAGACGGCCATCGGCTGTATCGGGCGGGATGCGCTCTTGCGGGTGGCCAAGGAAGGGCCGGTGCAGCAGATCCGCGCCATCGAGATTGCCGGCGACCCGGTGCCGCGCTGCGACCGGGCCTGGCCCCTGATGGCCGGGGCGCGGCAGGTGGGGCAGGTCACCTCTGCCGTCTGGTCACCCGATTTCGGGGTGAATGTGGCCATCGGCATGGTGCGCATGACCCATTGGGATCCGGGCACGCCCTTGCAGTTGCACGGGCCGGATGGAATGCAGGAGGCGATCGTGCGCGAGGGTTTCTGGCTTTAGCGCGGAGGTATCGGTGGCACCGGGGCGCTGCCCCGGACCCCGGGAATATTTGAAGGCCAAAAAGAAATGGGCCGGGAAAAAGGGCGGAGCGCCCGGAAAGGATGAGAGATGTTCAATGCGTTGATCGTGAACAAGGACGACGAGGGCAAGACATCCGCACAGGTGGCGCAGATTGGCCTGGACGATCTGCCGACGGGCGACGTGACCGTGGCGGTGGAATATTCGACCGTAAACTACAAGGACGGCTTGTGCATCGGGCCGGGCGGCGGGCTGGTGCGGAACTATCCGCATGTGCCGGGCATCGACTTTGCCGGGACGGTGGAAGCCTCGGACGACGACCGCTACAAGCCCGGCGACAAGGTTGTGCTGACCGGCTGGCGCGTGGGCGAGGCGCATTGGGGCGGCTATGCGCAAAAGGCGCGGGTCAGGGCCGATTGGCTGGTGCCGCTGCCCGGGGGGCTCGACACCCGTCAGGCGATGGCTGTGGGCACGGCCGGTTTCACCGCGATGCTGGCGGTGATGGCGCTGGAAGATCACGGCATCAAAAAAGGTCCGGTGCTGGTCACCGGTGCGGCGGGCGGTGTGGGTTCGGTCGCCACCGCGATCCTGGCCAATCTCGGCCATGAGGTTGCAGGCGTCACCGGGCGGCCGGAAACGGCGGATTACCTCAAGAGCCTTGGCGCCAGCCAGATTGTCGCCCGCGCGGAGATCAACGAAACCACCAAGCGCCCCCTGGAGGGCGAGACCTGGGGCGGCTGCGTGGATGCCGTGGGCGGCGCCATGCTGGCCCGTGTGCTGGGCCAGATGGAATATGGCGCATCCGTTGCCGCCGTTGGCCTGGCGGGGGGTGCGGCCTTGCCTGCCACGGTGATCCCCTTCCTGCTGCGCGGCGTGAACCTGCTGGGCATCGACAGCGTGATGCAACCCTATGAGAACCGTCTGCGCGCCTGGGAGCGGATCGCGCGGGACCTGCCGATGGACAAGCTGGAGGCGATGGTTCAGCCCGCCAAACTGAGCGATCTGCCCAGGCTGGGGGCGGATATCCTCAAGGGGCAGGTGAAGGGCCGGGTCGTGGTAGATGTGAACGCATGACCCTGCGCGCTGTTGCCGTGCCGCAATATGCCTTTCTGTCCCGCCATGTGGGGCAGGGGGCGACCTATACCGATTGCTATGAGGTGGTGGTGCCCGGTCAGGTCGATCTGGCGCAGTTCATCTGCCGTTTCTACACCAGCTGGCTGTTCCGGCTGGAGCGGCTGGTGCTGTCCCTTGCCCTGCGCCGCCGCATCGCTGATGCCGAGGTGGCAGCGCTGGCGGCGGGGGCGGAAGCATTCGCCATCTGGCGGGTGGAGGCGCGTGGCGCGCGGCAGATCCTGCTCTCTGACCTGCGCGGCAGCACCTGTTCCTGGCTGGCGGTGGCCCCCGGCGATGGCGGCGGCACGCAGCTGCTTTTCGGCTCTGCCGTGATTGCGCGTCCGGGGCGCGAATTGTCCCGGATCGTGCGCATCCTGACACCTTTTCACAAGGTCTATGCGCGCGGGTTGCTGCGGGCGGCGGCAGCGCGGCTTGCAAAGGGGTGACGGCGGCAAAAGATCGTCTTACAACGGGCCGAACCACTTCAGGAGAACCCGATGACCGCCTATGATGACCAGAATATCTTTGCCAGGATCCTGCGCGGCGAAATCCCCAGCTTCAAGGTCTACGAAGATGACGAGACCCTGTGTTTCATGGACATCATGCCGCGCACCGACGGGCATTGCCTGGTGATCCCCAAGACGCCCTGCCGCAACATCCTGGATGCGACACCGGCGCAGCTGGCGGCCTGTATGGCGACGGTCAGCAAGGTGGCGAATGCCGCGAAAAAGGCCTTTGCCGCCGATGGCATCACCCTGCAGCAGTTCAGCGAAGCCGCAGGCGGGCAGGAGGTGTTCCACCTGCATTTTCACATCCATCCCCGGCACGAAGGCCTGCCGATGCGGCCACCGGGCAAGATGGGCGACATGGATGTGATCAAGGGCCATGCAGAGAAGATCGCAGCGGCGATTTCATAAGGGAATCAGCCGTTTTCCGGCTCGAATCGGCGGATGATACCGACCTAATTGATTTCAAATGCGTCAGGACGGGCGTCAGCGGCGGGTGCCAAGCGGTGCCGTTTGCCCGCAATTTTGCCGAAATTTCTTGCAAGCACCTTGCCCAAATTTGAGCACATCCCGGTAAGCTATTGAGAGCAAAGGTTTCCTTTTGCTTTGTGTTCCATGGATCGGGCCATAGGCTTTGTCACATAACAATAAAACAGGGACATATGCTATGGCGCTTAGACCTCCACTGATGAAGCTGCCGATCAAGACTGCGGACAGCGGTTTTTATCGCGGCTTCAGCATCGACGTGACCATCACGGCCAAGATCATCATTGGTCTGCTGGTGATCTGGGCCGTCGCCTTTCCCGAGCAGGCAGGCCGTATCCTGTCGGAATTCAACGGGTTCATCCTGACAAATTTTGCCACCTGGTACGTCTGGGTCATGGCGCTGTTTGTCATCACCTGCCTGGTGCTGGCGATCTGGCCCGCGGCGGGGCGGCTCAAGATGGGATTGCCGGACGACAAGCCGGAATTCAGCAACTTTTCCTGGTTCTCGATGATGTTCGGTGCCGGGATCGGGGTCGGGATGCTGACCTGGGCGGTGGCCGAGCCGATCTATCACTTTGGCAACAACCCGGATGTGATCCAGGGCTTTGCCGCGGGCAAGGGCGAGGACAACATCCTGAACGCCTACAAGTGGTCCTATCTGCACTGGGGGTTCACCGCCTGGGCCTCTTATGCGATTGCCGGTCTGGGGCTGGGCTATTTTGCCTATCGCCGGGGGCTGCCGCTGACCATCCGGTCTTCGCTGACACCCTTGTTCGGCAAGTCGCTGTCGGGGCCTTTCGGGCATCTGATCGACATCGTGGCAGTCGTCGCCACCATCCTTGGTGTGGCGCAGACCCTGGGGTTCGGCGTGAACCAGTTTGTCGACGGGATGAGCCGGATCGGCGTGGGTGATTGGCTGACCGGTGACGATGGCCAGCCTTCGTCCATCGGGATCATCTTTTCGATCATCGTCATCATGGGGGCCTCGACTCTCTCGGCGCTGTCGGGGGTGGGCAAGGGCATCAAGTGGCTGTCGAACATCAACATGGCGCTGTCGATCTTCCTGCTGGGATTCCTGATGATCTTCGGCTCGACCTTCTTCGGGCTCTGGACCTTCTTTGTCGGGATCTGGGAGTATGTGATCGCGCTGCCCGGCATGATGTTCACCGTCTATGGCGGGGAGAATCCGGTGGATATGGACCTGGCCGGATGGCAGGGCTCCTGGACCGTGTTCTACTGGGCATGGTGGGTTGCCTTCGCACCCTTCGTGGGCCTGTTCCTGGCGCGCATCAGCCGGGGGCGGACCATTCGCGAATTCGTGCTGGGCGCGGTCTTTGTGCCTGCGCTGATGTGCTTTGTCTGGTTCGCCTGGGCCGGTGGCACGGCGATTGACCTGGAACTGACGGGTCAGGCCGGTGGCAAGATCTTTGAGGCCACGGATGGCGGCAAGATCTTTGCCATGACGGACATCCTTCTGGGCAATGGTACGCTGGGCTGGCTGATGGCCGTGGTCATCGTGATCCTGCTGATGACCTACCTCGTGACCTCGGCGGACTCCGCTGTGCTGATCGTGAATACCATCAATGCCGCAGGCGACGAAGGGCCCAAGGCGCGTCCGCATATCATCTTCTGGGGTGTCGCCCTGGGGGCGGTGGTGGCCGCGCTGCTGCTGATCGGCGGGATCGGCGCGATCCAGACCGCCATGGTCATCGGCGCGCTGCCGTTCTCTCTGGTGATGGTCCTGATGGCGGTTTCGCTGATCAAGGCGATCTTCAACGACGGCAAACGCGCAGCATCGGGCGTGACGACCTATTCCGAAGAAGTGGAGGCAACTCCGGCGGAATAAGTGTTTAAAATCAACCGGAGGGGCCGGTATCCTGCCGGGCCCTCTGACCTAAACCGGGTTGCGCTCAGGTCGCCACCTGTTAGTCATCCCGGTTCACACAGAACAGAAACAAGGGGACAGTGATGGTTGATGAAACCACAAATCAAGGCATACCCGAACCAGAAGGCGTGTCGGATGTCATCGACACGCAATACGAAATCGGCCAGGACAATATCGACGGGTCCATCGGTAAATTCGGGTTCGACATTCACAATCCGGTATTTGCCATATCGGCGGTCGCGATTGTCGCATTCGTATTTTACACATTGGCACTGCCGGAACAGGCCGCGTCGGCATTCTCCTGGATGTTCGGCTTTACCACCAAGAATTTCGACTGGTTCCTGATCGGGGCCGCCGACCTGGTGGTGATCTTTGCGCTCTTGCTGATTGTGACGCCCTTCGGCTCCGTCCGGCTGGGCGGCGCGGATGCGGCACCGGATTACACCTACATGGGGTGGTTCGCGATGCTGTTTGCCGCGGGCATGGGCATCGGGCTGATGTTCTACGGCGTTTCCGAACCGCTGACGCACTTCTCGACCTCCTTCGGAGATACGGCTGTTGCTGAAAACGGGCTGCGCACGGATTGGGCACCGCTGGGTGCTGCCACCGGGGATGAGCCGGGTTCTGTCCGTCTGGGCATGGCCGCCACGATCTATCACTGGGGGCTTCACCCCTGGGCGATCTATGCCACCGTGGCGCTGGCACTGGCGCTGTTCACCTATAACAAGGGCCTGCCGCTGACCATTCGTTCGGCTTTCTATCCCCTGCTGGGCGAGCGTATCTGGGGCTGGCCGGGGCATGTGATCGACATCATCGCGGTATTCGCAACCCTGTTCGGTCTGGCAACATCACTGGGCTTTGGCGCGACACAGGCGAATGCCGGTCTGAACGAGCTGTTTGGCATTCCGATCAGCAAAACCACCGAAGTTGTGCTGATCACCGTGATCACCGGTGTTGCGCTGGTGTCGGTTGTCCGCGGCCTGGACGGCGGTGTCAAGATTCTGTCCGAGATCAACATGGGTCTTGCCGGTCTGCTGGCCTTGTTCACCCTGATCGTGGGGCCGACGGCTTTCCTGTTCGCCTTCTTCTGGGACAGCCTGGTCGCCTATGTCGAATATCTGCCGGCCCTGGCGAACCCCTTCGGGCGCGAAGACGTCAACTTTTCGCAAGGCTGGACAGCGTTCTACTGGGCCTGGTGGATCAGCTGGTCGCCTTTCGTGGGCATGTTCATCGCCCGCGTCAGCCGGGGCCGCACGGTGCGTGAATTCGTCATCTGCGTTCTGCTGATCCCTTCCATGGTCTGCGTGATCTGGATGTCGATCTTTGGCGGCACGGCAATCAACCAGGTGCTGGCGGATGCCTACACCGGGGCGCAGGACGCGGAACTGCCGTTGCAGCTGTTCAAGATGCTGGATCAGCTGCCGCTGGCCTCGATCACCTCCTTCATCGGCATCGTGCTGGTGATCGTGTTCTTCGTGACCTCGTCGGATTCGGGCAGTCTGGTGATCGACACGATCACGGCGGGCGGCAAGATCGACGCGCCAATGCCGCAGCGGGTGTTCTGGTGTCTGTTTGAAGGTGCGGTTGCCATTGCCCTGCTGCTGGGCGGCGGATTGGCCGCGCTGCAATCCATGGTGATCTCGACCGGGCTGTTGTTCACCGTTGTGCTGCTGTTGATGTGCTACTGCATCTTCCGTGGCCTGCAAAGTGAGCGCAGCAAGGCGCGCTGACGCTCCGCCATAACGACAAGACAGGGGCATCCCGCCGGGGTGCCCCTTTTCTTTTGGCTTGACCTTGCGCGCGGCTGAGGCGAACCCTTCGCCCATGACACAACTTGATACCGCCTGGGTGCGCGCGCAGTTTCCCGCCTTTGCCGAACCATCGTTGCAGGGGCAGGCCTTTTTCGAAAACGCAGGGGGTTCCTATACCTGCCAGCCGGTGATTGACCGGCTCACCCGCTATTATACCCAGCGCAAGGTGCAGCCCTATGCGCCCTATGCCGCCAGCCAGCTGGCCGGGGCAGAGATGGACGAGGCGCGCCAGCGGCTGGCCGCGATGCTTGGGGTTGAAACCGACGAGCTGAGCTTTGGCCCCTCGACCACGCAGAACACCTATGTCCTGGCCCAGGCCTTTGGCCAGATGCTGGAACCGGGTGAGGCGATCATCGTCACCAATCAGGATCACGAGGCGAACACCGGACCCTGGCGCAGGCTGGCGGAGCGGGGGATCGAGCTGCGCGAATGGTGCATTGATCCCGAAACCGGCCGGTTGAACCCGGATGATCTGGAAAACCTGCTGGATGACAAGGTGCGGCTGGTCTGCTTTCCGCATTGCTCCAACGTGGTGGGGCAGGTCAATCCGGTGGTGGAGATCACCGCATTGGCCCATGCCGCCGGTGCCTTTGTCTGCGTCGATGGCGTGTCCTATGCGCCGCATGGCTTTGTCGATGTGGGCGCGCTGGGGCCCGACATCTATCTCTTCTCGGCCTACAAGACCTTTGGGCCGCATCAGGGGCTCATGGTGGTGCGCCGGGCGCTGGGTGCGCTGTTGCCGAACCAGGGGCATGTCTTCAACGGCGGCACGCTTTACAAACGCTTCACGCCTGCCGGGCCGGACCATGCACAGATCGCCGCCTGTGCCGGGATGGCCGATTACATTGATGAGGCCTATCGCCACCACATCGGCGGCGATGCCCCTCCCGTGGCGCGGGCCGGGGCCATGCATGACCTGATGCGCGCCCATGAAACGGCGCTGTTGCAGCCCTTGCTGGACGCGGTGAAAAGCCGCAATTCGGTGCGCCTGATCGGTCCCGCGACGGCCGGGAACCGCGCGCCGACCGTTGCCCTGGCCCTGAACCGCCCCGGTGAGGAGGTCGCCGCCGATCTGGCACAGCATGGCATCATGGCGGGCGGCGGCGATTTCTATGCGGGCCGCGCACTGGGCGCCATGGGGGTCGACCCGGCAAAGGGCGTCCTGCGGCTGAGCTTTACCCATTACACCTCTGCCGCAGAGATGGATCAGCTTTTGACGGCCCTGGACAAGGTTTTGTGAAACCATAGTCTTTTTGTGAAACCAAAGCCTTGCCTCATCCGTGTCTGACCTAACTCTCTGTGAAGGAGAGTGGCAAAGACAGGTGAGATGAGCGACAATAAACCGATCCTGATGTGGTTCCGCCGCGATCTGCGGCTGAGCGATCATGCGGCCCTGACGGCTGCCTGCGACAGCGGGCGGCCGGTGATCCCCGTGTTCATCCATGACGACCTGTCCGAAGGGCTGAAGGCCGCGCCGAAATGGCGGCTGGGTCTGGGCGTGGTGCATCTGGCCGAAAGGCTGGAGGAAAAGGCGAGCCGGTTGATCCTGCGCCGCGATCACGATGCGCAGGCGGCGCTGAACGCGCTGATCGGGGAAACCGGGGCCGGGGCCGTCTATTGGTCGCGGCTTTACGATCCCGACAGTGTTGCGCGGGACAGCAGGATCAAACAGAACCTGAAGGAGCGCGGCATCGAGGCGCGGTCATTCGGCGGGCATCTGATGTTCGAACCCTGGACGGTCGAAACCGGGCAGGGTGACTTCTACAAGGTCTTCACCCCGTTCTGGAACAATGTGAAGGGCAGGGATGTGGATGCGCCGCTGAGCACGCCCGCGCGCATCCCCGCGCCGGACAACTGGCCCGGGGGTGACGCGCTGGCAGACTGGCGCATGGGTGCCGCGATGCAGCGCGGTGCCGATGTGCTGCGCCCCTTCGCGCGGCTGGGCGAGGATGCGGCGCAGGCCCGGCTGGGTGCCTTCATGGCGCAGATCGTCGCGGATTATGACGAGAGCCGCGATATTCCCGGTACGGATGGCACCTCGAACCTGTCGGAAAACCTATCGCTTGGGGAAATCAGCCCGCATCAATGCTGGCACGCAGGGCTGCGCGCGCGAGAGGAAGGCAAACGGGGGGCCGAAACCTTCATGAAGGAGCTGGTCTGGCGCGAGTTTGCCTATCACCTGATGCACCACACCCCGCGCATCCTGACCGACAACTGGCGCGTGGATTGGGATGCCTTCCCCTGGCAGGAGGACGCACGCGCCGCCGAAGTCTGGGCCTGGAAAAAGGGGCGCACCGGCATCCCCTTTGTCGATGCCGCGATGCGCGAGCTTTACGTGACCGGGCGGATGCACAATCGCGGCCGGATGATCGTGGCCAGCTATCTGACCAAACATCTGATGACCCATTGGCGCATCGGGATGGACTGGTTCGAGGACTGCCTGATCGACTGGGACCCGGCCAGCAATGCGATGGGCTGGCAATGGTCGGCGGGGTCAGGCCCGGACGCGACTCCCTATTTCCGGGTCTTCAACCCCGAAACCCAGATCGACAAGTTCGACAGGGACCGCAGCTATGTCAGCCGCTGGATCGCCGAGGGGCGCGCAAACCCGCATGACGACGCGCTGAAGTTCTTTGACGCGATGCCGCGCCACTGGGGTCTGTCCCCAGACGATGACTACCCCGCGCCCATCGTCAGCGCCGCTGACGGACGGGCGCGTGCCTTGCAAGCCTATGAGTCCCGCGACTTTTAATAATTGTTAATCCCGCCACCCCGGCTAAAATTGGTCGGCGCATCAGATGGAGTGGGCATGATCCATACCAATACCGAAGGTCAGACTGGCCTGCCGCGATATTTTTCCCATGTCTTTGGCATGGCACAGCAGATGCAGAACGGGCGCTGCGATTTTCACCTGAGCGATGGCCGGGTGTTCCGCGCCGAAGGGGCCAATCCCGGCCCGGTGGCTGAACTGCACATTCACAGCGATGATCTGTTTGCGCGGCTGATCCGCGAGGGCGACCTGGGCTTTTGCGACGCCTATCTGGATGGCGACTGGTCCACGCCCGATCTGCAGGCCTTCATGGACCTTGTGCATGCCGGCAACGAGAACGTCTATGACGGCTTTCCGGGGCAGGGGCTGGTGCGGGTGTTTGAAAAATTCCGCTTCTGGCTGCAACGCAACCACAAGGGGCAGGCGCGCAAGAACATCAGCTATCACTACGATCTGGGCAATGAGTTCTATGCGCTCTGGCTGGATGACACGATGACCTATTCATCGGCCCTGTTCCAGGAGGGCGCACAGGCCTCGCTTGAGGCGGCGCAGACCGAGAAATACAAGAGCATGGTGGATCAGATGGGGGTCAAACCCGGCGACCATGTGCTGGAGATCGGCTGTGGCTGGGGCGGTTTTGCCGAATATGCCGCCAAGGAGCGGGGGCTGCGGGTCACCGGGCTGACCATCAGCGAAGAGCAGTTCAAGTATGCCAGGGAACGCATTGAAAAGGCGGGGCTTTCCGATCTTGTGGACTTCAAGCTGCAGGATTACCGCGATGAGCGTGGCCATTACGACGGCATCGCCAGCATCGAGATGTTCGAAGCGGTGGGCGAGCAATATTGGCCGGTCTATTTCCAGACCCTGCGCGAGCGGCTGAAACCGGGCAAGGCCGCGACACTTCAGATCATCACCGTCGATCACCGCCGCTGGCCGGTTTACAAGCGCGGCGTGGATTTCATCCAGAAATACATCTTTCCGGGCGGCATGCTGCCCAGCCCCAAGATCCTGCGCGAGCAGGTGGAAAAGGCAGGGCTGATTGTCGACAAATCCGTGGAATTCGGCAAAAGCTACGACATCACCCTGCGGCGCTGGCACCTGGCCTTCAACGACAAATGGGATCAGATCGGGGCCATGGGCTTTGACGAGCGGTTTCGCCGGATGTGGAATTTTTACCTCACATCCTGCGCTGCGACATTTGACAGTGGCAATTGTGACGTGACGCAGATTACGATCAGGCGACCGGGTTGATCTGAAGGGACCAAAATGCCGACCGCCGCAAGACTTGTTGCTGCCGCTTCTCTGGCGGTCCTGGCCTATGTGATCTCGGGCATGGTGATGCCCCTGATGCCCGAAAGCACCGATTTCGGCTATTTCATTCCGGTGAACATCGTTCTGGGTCTGGCCTGCGGCTGGCTGGTGATTGGCCCGCGTGCGGGGCGCGGCACCACGGCGGCGATCAACAACGGGCTGACGGGTGTCTTTGTGCTGATGCTCTGGGGTGTCGGGGTACAGGCCATCAACGAGATGGTACGTCTGGCCATGCGCAACCGCTATGATGACGCTTTTGAAGCCATCGTGGCGGTGTTTCAGATCGGCGCGGAATATGTGGTGATCATCGCGACGGTTCAGATCGGCGTGACCTTGGTCATCGGCGCGGTCATCTGCGGTCTGTTGACGGAATATGCCAGCAGGCATTGGAAGTAACCACGTGAGAAACCTGTTCTTCTACGGAACCCTGCGCCACGAACCCCTGCTGGAGATCGTCCTGGATCGTCCGGCGGACAAGCTGGACCTGCAGCGGGCATTCCTGCCCGGATATGCCGCCTTTGCGGTGACAGAGGGGCCGTTCCCCCTGATCAGCCCTTGCAGGGAAGGGGCCGCAGAGGGGCTGATCCTGCGGGGGCTGAGCGATGAGGACGTGGCACGGCTGGATTATTACGAGGGCAGTTTTGCCTATGATCTGGTCGAGATGGTGCTGGCCGACGGGGAGACGGCCGAAGTCTACCTGCCGGGGCCGGAGCGCTGGACGCCGTTTGGCCCGTGGTCGCTGACGGAATGGGAACGTGACTGGGCGGCGCTGAGCTGCGAAGCGGCGCGGGAGGTGATGGGATATTTCGGCAGCCGCAGCCGGGATCAGGTTGCCGCCATGTTCCCGATGATCCGCAAACGTGCCCAGTCGCGGCTGAATGCCGCCCGGTCACGCCACGGCGCGCGCACCAAATCCGGCAGGACCGTGATCGAGGACCGCAACCGCGCCTATGCGCATTTCTTTGCGCTGGATGACATGAAGGTCCGCTTCGAGCGTTTCGATGGCAGCATGTCCGGGGTGGAGGACCGCGCGGTGTTCATTGCCGCGGATGCCGCAATCCTGCTGCCCTATGATCCGCTGCGCGACCGGGTGCTGCTGGTTGAACAGATGCGCATGGGGCCGCTGGCGCGCGGCGACCGGACGGTCTGGCAGCTGGAGCCGATCGCGGGCCATATCGACCTTGGCGAAACCCCGCGTGCGGCGGCGATCCGCGAGGCGCAGGAGGAAGCGGGCCTGACCCTGAAGGCCATCGAACCGATTGCAGAGGTCTATGCCAGCCCCGGCAATTCCACCGAATTCTATTATATTTTCCTCGGCATCGCGGATCTGCCGGATGCGGCCGAAGGCGTCGGCGGCCTGCCCGAAGAGGGCGAGGACATCCGCGCGCATGTCCTGTCCTTTGACGATCTGATGGATCTGGTCGAGGGCTTTGGCGCGGCCAATGCACCGCTTGGCCTTGCCGCCTTCTGGCTGGCGCGGCACAGGGACCGCTTGAGGTTGGCAGGCACGGCGGATACACCAGAGGCGACATAACCTTTGGGGGCATTCATGCACGTTGCATCTGATCTGGCACAGGCCATCGGGAACACACCGCTTATCAAGCTGCGCAAGGCCAGTGAGCAAACCGGATGTGACATTTACGGCAAGGCCGAATTCATGAACCCCGGCCAGTCGGTCAAGGACCGCGCAGCGCTTTATATCATCCGCGATGCGATTCAGAACGGCACGCTGAAGCCCGGCGGCACCATTGTCGAGGGCACCGCCGGGAATACCGGCATCGGCCTCGCGCTGGTGGGGGCGTCGATGGGCTTCAAGACCGTCATCGTCATGCCCGAGACCCAGAGCCAGGAAAAGAAGGACATGCTGCGCCTTGCCGGGGCAGAGCTGGTGCTGGTGCCTGCCGCGCCCTACCGCAACCCCAACAACTTTGTGCGCTATTCCGAACGGCTGGCGAACGAGCTGGCGCGCAGCACCAACGAGGGCGTGATCTGGGCCAACCAGTTCGACAACGTGGCCAACCGTCAGGCGCATATCGAAACCACCGGGCCCGAGATCTGGGAACAGACCGGCGGCAAGGTTGATGGATTCTGCTGCGCGGTCGGCTCCGGCGGGACTTTGGCAGGGATCGGCATGGCGCTGCAGCCCAAGGGCGTGAAGGTTGCGCTGGCGGACCCGGACGGCGCCGCGCTGCACAGCTATTACACCACCGGTGAACTGCACGCCGAAGGCAGTTCCATCGCCGAAGGCATCGGGCAGGTGCGTATCACCAGGAACCTCGAAGGGTTCACCCCTGATTTCAGCTACAACATTCCCGATGCGGAAGCCCTTCCGGTGGTCTTTGACCTGCTCCAGCACGAGGGGCTATGCTTGGGCGCATCATCCGGTGTGAACGTCGCCGGTGCCATCCGCCTCGCGCGGGATATGGGGCCGGGCCATACCATCGTGACGATCCTCTGCGACTTTGGCACGCGCTATCAGTCCAAGCTCTTCAACCCCGACTTCCTGCGTGAAAAGGGTCTGCCGACACCCGACTGGCTTGACCGCGCGCCGGCATCCATTCCGGGTGTGTTCGAGGAATTGTGATGGGCCGGTTTGCGCGGCTCTTCACGCGGCTGGCGATTGTCCTGTGTCTGATCGCCGGTGCGGCCTCCGCGCAGGACAGTACGTTAAGTGCGGCTGTTCCCAACTTTGACAGGTGGGAGCCACTGGCGCGGTCCGCCGAAAACGCAATCGAGCAAAAGCGCGGGACCGATGCAACGCTGGAGGCGATGCGCGGCAGGATCGCGGAGTATCGCAGTGAATTCGACAATGCGCGCAGCATCAATGCCGCCCGGATCAAGACCCTGCGCGAACAGATCGCGGCCCTTGGGCCCGCGCCCGATGAGGCAACCGCGGAAGCCGAACCGCCGGACGTGGCCGCACAGCGCACGGCGCTGAACGATGAACTCAGCAGCCTTCTGGTGCCGGTCCAGCGCGCCGAGACGCAATATGTCCGCGCCAACAGCCTGGTCGGGCAGCTGGATGCGATTCTGCGCGAACGCCAGACACGGCAATTGCTGACCGTGACGCCCTCGCCGCTGAACCCGGCCTATTGGCGGCCGGCGCTTGTGGATCTGACCACGGCCCTGGAGGGGTTGCGCAACGAATCGCCAAAAGCGGCCAATGCCCGCACCTGGTCCTCCCTGCGGGAAAACCTGCCGGTGGTGGTCGTGCTGACGGTTCTGGGGCTGGTGCTGATCCTGCGGGGCCGGTACTGGGCCGGCATGATCGTGCGGTCCTTGCAGAAATACGGGGCGCGCGGCTTTGGCATCTGGCGTTTCTTGGTCTCGCTGCTGCGCATCTTCCTGCCGGCCTCGGGGCTGATTGCCCTGGCGCTTGCGATCATCTCCTCTGACCTGCTGGGCCCCAAGGGCGAGAGTATCGTGCTGGTCATCAGTTTTCTGGGCGGGATGATGCTGGGGGTACGCTGGGTCTCTGAACGGGCCTTTTCGCGCGACGATGACGAGGCGCTGCTTTTGCTGTCGCAGGACAAGCGCAAGGAAGCCCGCTTTCATGTGAGCATGATCACGGTGATGATCGTCATCACCGAGCTGGTCGGGCAGATCCTGGACAACAGCAACAGCGCGGCGGTGAGCCGCTCGGTGCTGGTCTTTCCCTGGCTGGTGGTGTCCAGCCTCATGCTCTACCGCATCGGTGTCCTGCTGCGGGGATATGTGGAACCTTCCGCCGCAACGGATGATGCCCTGACAGAGGTCCGCATCAGTACATTCGGACGGGTGGTGCGGGGCCTGGGCACCGGGGCCGTGGTGATCGGGGGGCTGTCGCCCATCCTGCTGGCAGCGGGCTATTTCAAGGCCGTCGACGCGCTGATGCCGCCCTATATCATGACCTTGGTCCTGCTGGGGCTGGTGATGGTGCTGCAGCGATTCCTGGCCGAGCTTTATGGCGTGCTGACCGGGCAGGGCGAGGCCGCGCGCGACGCGCTGATGCCGGTGCTCTTCGGCATGATCCTGCTGCTGCTGGCGCTGCCGGTGCTGGCCCTTGTCTGGGGGGCAAGGGTGACGGAACTGACCGAACTCTGGCAGGCCTTCGGGCGCGGCTTTGCGGTGGGCGATACCCGTATCTCACCCACCGATTTCCTGAGCTTCGCGGTGATCTTTGTCATCGGCTATGCGTTGACGCGGCTGGTGCAATCGGCATTGCGCAGCAATGTCCTGCCGAAGACCAAAATCGACATCGGCGGGCAGAACGCCATTGTCTCGGGGCTGGGGTACTTCGGTATCTTCCTTGCCGCACTGGCCGCGATCACCGGGGCGGGGATCGACCTCAGCTCGCTTGCCTTTGTCGCGGGGGCGCTGTCACTGGGCATCGGTTTCGGCCTGCAGAACATCGTGTCGAACTTTGTCTCCGGCATCATCCTGCTGATCGAGCGCCCGATTTCCGAAGGCGACTGGATCGAGGTTGGCGGCCAGATGGGGTATGTGCGCGACATTTCCGTGCGCTCCACCCGGATCGAGACCTTTGACAGAACCGATGTGATCGTCCCGAATGCCGACCTGGTGTCCGGCACCGTCACCAACTACACCCGCGGCAATACCGTGGGGCGGCTGATCGTGCCCGTCGGCGTGGCCTATGGCACCGACACCCGCAGGGTCGACAAGCTGCTGCGCGAAATCGCCGAAGCCCAGCCGATGGTGCTGGGCACGCCGCCGCCCAATGTCCTGTTCCTGAATTTCGGCGCCGATGCGCTGGAGTTCGAGATCAGGTGCTTTCTGCGCGATGTGAACTGGATGATGGCGGTCAAGAACGAGATCAACCACCAGATTGCCGAACGCTTTGCCAAAGAGGGGATCGAGATTCCCTTTGCCCAGCGTGATCTCTGGCTGCGCAATCCCGAAGTCCTGTCTCCCCGCCGGGGCGCGGCAGTCGAGGTGGCAAGCACCGAAACTGCCGAGAAGGACATCGACCTGCCGGAGGTGCCGGAGGAGGGCAGGACCGCCGAAGCGGACAGACCGGACGACACCACCGCATGACGCAGCCCTTGTTTCTGGACGACCCCTATCTGCGCGATGCGCCCGCCGTGGTCAAAGCCCTGACCGAAGAGGGCGGGATCATTCTGGACCGGTCGGCGTTCTATCCCACCAGTGGCGGACAGCCCGGTGACAGCGGCTGGCTGAACTGGGACGGCCAGAGCATGCCGGTGGCCACCGCGATCAGGGGGCAGGGCGACGACATCATCCTGGTTCCCTCCGAAGCCATGGCCCTGCCGCCGCTGGGCGCCCATGTCACGCAAGTGCTGGACTGGGACCGCCGCCACCGCCACATGCGCCTGCACACGGCGTTGCACCTGCTGACGGCGGTGATCCCCTATCCGGTGACGGGAGCGCAGATCTCGGTGACGCAGGGGCGCATCGACTTTGACATGCCGGACATGACCCAGGACCGCGAGGCGATCAACGCGGCGCTGAACGCCTTTGTCAGCGAGGATCTGGTGATCAGTGATGGCTGGATCACCGGGGCCGAACTGGAGGCCAACCCGCATCTGGTCAAGACCATGGCGGTGCAGCCACCGCGCGGCGCGGAGCGGATCCGTCTGGTGCGCATCGGCGCGCCCGGCGGCCCGATCGACCTGCAGCCCTGCGGTGGCACCCATGTGGCCCGCACCGGAGAGATCGGCGCGCTGCGGCTGGGCCGGATCGAAAAGCAGGGCCGCCAGAACCGCCGGATCCACCTGCATCTCGAAAGCTGAGGGAAGGCGGCGCAAAAGCGCCATTTTCCCTCTTGCACCTCATGTGCCCCCCACGTTAAACCGCCCCTCACGGAGAGGTGGCCGAGTGGTCGAAGGCGCACGCCTGGAAAGTGTGTAGGCGGGAGACCGTCTCCAGGGTTCGAATCCCTGTCTCTCCGCCATTTGCCCCCTACGTCCCATACAGGCGCATTCTGCTACATCCTAACGAAAACGCTGCCCTTCGTTATTTCGGAGGCGTCTTGCTGACCCAACGCGGCCAAACAGCGCGCAATGCGGACGTTCATGTCTGGCGCAGAAAACGGCGGTTTTGAGCCCGAAGTGACGCAAAGCGCAAGCCGGGCCAGCGCCTGCCCGGGGTGGGCGATACTGACCTTGGCACATGCCACTTTATTTCTCAGCATTGATGAGCCCTATCATGGGAACACCCAGCCTCACCAAATCGCCTACCCGACCGGCGGGCAGGCGATGGCCCGGCGCCTTCGGCTTGTTCCGGGCCTGGGTGCTCATGTTTGATGGCAACAATATCCGCATAGCGGCCACTCGCGCTTCCCGCGCACAAGGTCCGGTTTGCGTCGGAAACCCCTGGCACGGGCCGCAGACCAGGTTCAGAGATGCCGCTGGTTCAGGTTGCTTTTGCTTGGGATGCGGCACCCAATCCGCTCAGCGCGGAGCGAAACGCTTCGATGTCCTGCGGGCGGGACAGGGATGGCGCGTGGCCGCAGTCCTGCAGCAGGGTGACCGCCGGTTTCGGGCCGCTCTGGCGCATCCGGTCGAGGATGCCGGGGGTCATCAGGTCTGACCGTGCCCCGCCAAAGACATGGGTGGGGACGGTGATCCGCGCCCAGCGGTCCCAGGCGGTCATTTCCTGCGGGGAATCGGTGAACTGCCGCAGGATGGCGGGGTCGTAGTGCAGGGTCAGCCGCCCGTCCGACCGCCGCCGCAGGGAGGTGCGCGCCATCCGGTGCCAGAAGCTGTCACCTGCCGGGCCAAAGGGGGCATAGGCGCTGCGCAACCAGGTCTCGGCCTGCCTGTACCCGGCAAAATGCGGCGGGGCGCCGACATAGGACATGATCCGCTCCAGCGCGGTGTCTGGCACCTCGGGGCCGATGTCGTTGATGATCAGCCTGCTGATCCGCCCCGCATCCTTGCCCGAGGCGAGGTAGATTCCGATCTGGCCACCCATGGAAGTGCCGAGCCAATCGGCATTCTCCACCCCGTAGTGGTCCATCAGATCGCAGGTGATGCCCGCGAAATACTCAATCGAATATTCCGCCCCCGGCGCGGAGGCCCAGCTGGACCGGCCGCGGCCGATCATGTCGGGGCAAAGCACATGATAGTGGTCGGACATGGCGGCGGCGAGTTCGTCAAAGTCGCGGCCGGTGCGGGCCAGCCCGTGCATCATGATCAGCGCCGGGTTGCCGGGGTTCCCCCATTCGGTGACATGGACCTCGTGATCCATCACCGGGACAAAGCCGAAGCGGGGCGTGGTCATGCCCGCTGTCCCCGCGCCATCAGGGTGCCCGCAATCCCCCTGGGAAAGAAATAGACCAGCAGGATAAAGATGATCCCCAGCCAGAACAGCCAGCGGTCGGGGGCCAGAAGCTCTGGCAGCAGCGGGAGGGCGGCGGTCGCTTCCGATGCTGCCCCCATCAGGTCGCGCAGGTAATATTGCGCCATCACCATCAGTGACGCCCCGATCACCGCGCCCCACATGGTGCCCATGCCGCCGATCACCACCATCAGCAGGATGTCGATCATGATCGCAAAGGACAGGGCGGTGTCCGGGCCGGTGTACTTCAGCCAGACCGCATAGACGGACCCGGCCAGCGAGGCCACAACCGCCGACAGGCAGAAGACAAAGGTGCGGTAGGCGACCACGCGGTAGCCGATGGCCTCGGCCCGTGCCTCATTCTCGCGGATCGCCTTCAGCACGGTGCCCAGCGGCGAGACGGTGATGCGCAGCATCACCAGGAACAGCACCAGCGAGGTGACGAAGACAAAGTAATAGGCCGCAAGCTTGCCGTTCAGTTTCACCCCGAACCAGCGCAGCACCTTGCCGTCTTCGTCCACCGCCAGCTTGGTCGCGGTCTTGAACAGCTCGGGCGTGCGGTAGGTGATGCCATCCTCGCCGCCGGTGATCTGGCTGAGCTGCGAGGCCAGCACCAGCACGACGGAGGCCGCGGCGAGGGTGATCATGGCAAAGAAGATCGCCTTGACCCGCAGGCTGATCAACCCGATGGCGGTCGCAACGATCAGTGACAGCGCGACACCCGCCAGCGTGCCCAGCGCCACCGACTCCCAGCCCGGTCCCATCTGTTTCAGCGCGATGGCCGATCCATATGCGCCAAAGCCGAAGAACATCGTATGGGCAAAGCTGACGATCCCGGTATAGCCGATCAGCAGGTCATAGCTGGCCACCAGCACGATAAAGATGCAGATCCGCGCCGCGACTTCCAGCGCGCGGATGTCCTGGAACAGGAAGGGTGCGAAAAGCAGCAGGGCTGCGATCACCAGCATCGCGGATTTGACGGCGATGGTGCCATAGGTCGGTTTCATATCTTGTCCCTCACTTCACCGCCGGGCGCAGCCCGCTGGGCCGCCACATCAGGATCGCCATCATCAGGATCATGTTCGACGCCAGCGCCAGCTTGGGCGCGAGATAGCCGATGTAATTGGCTGTCAGCCCCACGATGATCGCGCCCAGCAAGGTGCCTTCGATGGAGCCGAGGCCGCCGATGATCACAACGATGAAGACGACGATCATCATCTCGCCCCCCAGTGCCGGGGTGATCAGTGTCTCGTATCCTGCCCACATCGCGCCGCCCAGGGCCGCCAGCGCGCTGCCCAGCATGAAGACACCGATGAACAGGCGGTTGATCTTGAACCCCAGCGCCTCGACCATTTCGCGGTTTTCCACGCCTGCGCGGATCAGCAGGCCGATGCGGGTGCGGTTCAGCAGCACCATCAGCCCGACAAAGACCGCCGCGCCAAGGCCCACGGCAAAGAGGCGGTAGATCTCCATGCTGACATCCCCGACGATCCAGGCACCCTCAAGGAACGCAGGCCGCGGCACGCTGACCGGGGTGCCGCCCCAGACCGCAAGGATGATCTGTTCGCTGACGATCAGCGCGCCCATGGTGATCAGGATCTGGCGCAGGTGGTCGCGGTAGACGGGGCGGATGATCACCGTCTCGAAGAACAGCCCGGCGGCAAGGCCAAAGGCGATGGCCGCCAGCAGCGCCAGCGCCAGCGCGGCGGAGGCCAGCATCCAGCCGCCATCAAGCCAGGTGGAGAGGGCCGCCAGCACCGTGGCCGCGACAAAGGCACCAAAGCTGATAAAGGCGGAATGCCCGAAGTTCAGCACGTCCATCAGGCCAAAGACCAGCGACAGGCCGGAGGCCATGAGAAACACCATCATGCCCATCGACAGCCCCGCCACGGTCAGCGTCACCCAGGACGAGGGCGCGCCGATCAGCACGAAGGCGACGGCAGCCAGCGCCAGCGGCAAAAGGTTCACGCCGCCCAGCCGGCCCAGCGTCTCGGAAACTTTGTTCATCATGCGGAAAGCCCCAGTAGTTGACCCTGCAGGTCGGTGTCGGCGGCAAAATCTGCCATGCTGCCCCGGTGCACCACGCGGCCATCGTCGACCACCGCCATGTCGCGCCCGAGGCTGCGGGCAAAGTTGAAATTCTGTTCGACCAGCAGGATCGTCGTATCCTGCGCAATCTCGCGAAAGGCCTCGCCCATGGCCGCGACGATGGAGGGGGCCAGCCCCTTGGTCGGCTCGTCGATCAGGATCAGGTCGCGCGGTTCGATGATCGCCCGCGCCACGGCCAGCATCTGTTTCTGCCCACCCGACAGGGACCAGGCCTGTTTGGTCCAGAATTTTTCCAGCGCGGGGAACAGCGTGTAGATGCGTTGCAGGCGGGTCTGGTCGAAACGCCCCTTCGCGGTGGCCAGCACCAGGTTCTCCTCGACGGTGAGGCCACCAAAGATACCCATGTTTTCGGGCACATAGGCGATACCAAGCCGCGCGATGTCGGCGGTGGCGAGGCGCGAGATGTCCTGCCCCTTGAACATGACGGAACCGGGCTGCGGCTGCCACAGCCCCATGATGGAGCGCAGCGTGGTCGTCTTGCCCGCGCCATTGCGGCCCAGCAGGACAAAGACACCGCCCTGTGGCACGTCGAAGGTAACGTCGTGCAGCACATGATACTGCCCGATCTGGGTTTTCATGTTTTGCAGGGACAGCAGGGTCATGCGGTCTCCTCCGTTGCGGTGCCAAGATAGACGTCGCGCACGATCTGGCTTTGCATGACCTCGCCGGGCGCGCCATCGGCCAGCAGCTCGCCGTTGTGCAGCACGATGATGCGGTCGGCCAGCGCGCGGACCACATCCATCTTGTGTTCCACCAGCAGAACGGTCTTGGTCGGGTCGGATTTGATTTTCGCGATCAGGTCCAGCACGGCGGGGGCCTGATCCAGCGACATGCCGGCGGTGGGTTCATCGAACATGTAGATATCGGGCTCCATCGCCATCAGCAGCGCAACCTCCAGCTTGCGTTGATCGCCATGGGGCAGGCTGGCGGCGGGCATTGCCGCGCGGTCGGTCAGCTGGGCGGCGGCCAGATAATGTTCGGCACTTTCGATCAGGTCATGGCGGGACAGGGCAGGGCGCAGCAGGCTCCAGCCCGCGCCGGCGCGGGCCTGAACCGCAAGGCGGATGTTTTCCAGCACGCTGAGCTGCGGAAAGAGGTTGGTCAGCTGGAAGGCACGGCCGATGCCGCGCCCGGCGCGGGCGGAGGGGGAAAGGCGGGTGATATCCTCGCCCGATTTCTCGACGCTCCCGGCGCTGGCGGCCAGCTGGCCGGAGATCAGGTTGAAATAGGTCGTCTTGCCCGCGCCGTTCGGACCCACGATCACGGTGGTCTCGCCCGGATGGAAATCGCAGGTGACGGCGTTGACCGCGACATGGCCGCCGAAACGGATCGTCAGGTCACGGGTGGACAGGGACGGGGAGGGCATTTGGGCAATCCTTGGGAATCTCCGGCCCGCCGGAATGGCGGACCGGTTCAGCCTTGCGTTCTTGCGGGCTTACTGGCTGTTGTCGCGGCCGATGGGGATATCCATCTCGTCTGCTTCGATGATGCGGACCAGATCGGGGATCGCCCATGCCACATCGTCATCCACGCGGATCTTGAAGTGCACCATGGATTGCAGCGCCTGGTGGTCTTCGGGGCGGAAGGTCATCTCGCCCTTGGGCGTGTCCCAGGACATGCCTTCCATGGCCGTGATCAGATCTTCGGTCTCGTAGCTTTCGGCGGTTTCCAGCGCCTTCACCACGGCCAGCGCTGCGGCCATGCCCCCGGCGGTGAAAAAGTCCGGCGGCCCGTCGAAACGCTCCTGATGGGTGTCCACCAGCCACTTGTTCACGTCGTTGTCATAGGCTTCGTAGTAGTAATAGACCGCGCCTTCCAGACCGGGGAACCGCTTGTAGGTCGGCAGCACCGGCAGGATGTGACCGCCCATGGAAATCTCGATGCCGTAACGGTCGGGGTCCAGGGCCTTGATCTTGCCCGGCGCGTCACCGCCCCCGGCGATATAGACGAGGATGACCTTGCGCCCTTCCTTGTCCTTCAGCGCATTGAACATGCGTTCCGTCGCGGCGGTGAAATCGGCGGTGCCCTGGGGCACGTATTCCTCTGTCACCACGGTTGCGCCCGAACCGTCAAGCGCTGCCTTGAACGCGGTGATCCCGTCGCGGCCAAAGGCATAATCCTCTGCCAATGTGGCGACATAGAGGTTCTCATCGGGCTGGAGCGCCAGCGCCTGCGCCTGCATGTCCATCGACGAGTTGCGCGAGGTCTTGAACACGTAGCGGTTGCTGTCGGGGCCGGTGAGGCTGTCGGCCACGGCGGGTTCCACGATCAGGATCTTTTCGTATTCCTCGGCAATCGGCAGCATCGCCTGTGTCACGCCCGAGGATGTGGCACCAACCGCCAGCAGCACCTCGTCATCGCCATAGGCTTCGGCCAGAACGGCGCGGGCCACGTCAGGCTTGAACTGGGTGTCCTTGATGATGACCTCGATCGGGCGGCCCTTGACCTCGTTGGTGCCCTTGGTGGCATATTCGAGACCCAGCTCGAAGCCGGTCTGGGCCTGTTTGGAAAAGGCTTCAAAGCTGGAACCGGACAGGCCGTGGATCAGGGCGATCTTGATCGGATCTTCCTGCGCCCAGGCCGCACCCGCCAGGGTGATCGACGTGGCAATGGTGGCGGCGAACCGCGTAAATGTCTTCATGGTATCCTCCCATATCGGCGGCGGTCGCTGTTGTGCGATCCTGACCCGTCGTTTACGTATTTTACAGCATTCAGGATAACCGGAACCGGGGCAAGATCGTGGAAATACCTATTGACGACAGCTATGAGCAGGGCCGCTTTGCCGATCTTGCCTTCAGCTATGCGCCGGTGGGTCTGGTGGTGACGGAGGACCGGGTGATCCGCCAGTGCAACATCGCCTTTGGCGAGATGTTCGGCTATGCCCCCGAAGAGCTCGAAAACCAGGTTTTTGCCATTCTCTATCCGACGGATGCGGAATTCGTGAACATCCGCGACCGGGGTGTCAAACAGCTGCGCGAGACCAACCGCTACTGGGATGAACGGATCATGGCGCGCAAGGACGGGACCTTGTTCTGGTGCCGGGTCCGGGGCCATTCCTTTACCCCCAACGACCCGCTGGCCCGCGCCGTCTGGAGCTTTGCGGACCTGAGCGCGGAGCGCCCCTATTTCCCGCTCACCCGCCGCGAGCGCGAGATCCTGAGCTATCTCTCCGAGGGGCTGACCAGCAAGGAAATCGCCATCAACCTCGAAATCTCGCACCGCACGGTTGAGGTCTACCGGGCCAAGCTCTTGCGCAAGTTCGGGGTCAACAACACCAGCGGGCTGTTCCATTCCATGGGCGGCATCGACGGGGACCATGTGGTGTCCACATCTGATCAATAGCGCGGGCCGGTGCCCTCAGGCCGGGGTTTTCCGCGGCGGGAAGGTCAGACGCCAGACGAAATTGGCCTATCCGTGATCAACTGACCCAAAATGGAAAACCGGACCTTCGTACCGAGCGCAGCGCACGTCAATTCCGTGTCCTGAGTGACTTAACCACACAGGGCAGCGCCTGACCGCGGGTGGGCAGCGGAACGTCCGTGGGTGCCACTTTATTTCTAATCTTTGGCGTGGGGATGATGAACCGCAATACGGTGAGAAAGCGCCCGCCCATGGGGCGGTCGGGCGCTGCCCGGCGGTGCTGCGCACCTTGACTCCGGGCTTTGGTGGACGGCAACTCCGTCCGCTCAGCGGACCTTGCCCCAAGCCGTTTCGAAGGGCCGCTTTAGGTCAGAAATGCGTGACGGTTGGGAAAATATTGCGTGACGCGGCCCCTTGATCGGATTCAGCAAATTCAGCGGCATCAGGTCAAAGGTCGCGACATTCGACAGGGAAGGTCACGGTGACAAGCACACCGGAGTCTGAGCCGGGGCGGGGCGAGCGGATATCAAAGCCGCATCCTGACTGGCTGCACAGCTCCTGAACGATGGTCAGGCCCAGCCCGAACCCTTCGGTTGTGGGCGCGCGGCGGCCAAAGCGGCGCTTGATCATCGCGACTTCCGCCGCGCTGAGCCTGTCACACTCATTGGCAATCGCGATCTGCCCCGGCGTGGCAGCATTGACCGTGACGGGGCCGGACCCGTGTTTCAGCGCATTGTCGAACAGGTTGTTCAGGATGATCCCCAGGGCATCGGGGTCAAGGCGGCAGGGCCAGGGGGCGGTGGTTGGCTGCAGGATCAGCTTGTCCGGCTCTGCCACGCCTCCGCGCAATTCGCGCAGCAGCATGTCGATGACCGGCGCGATGTCTGTCACCGGGGCATTCCGGCCCAGACCCGATTGCGCCCGCGACATTTGCAGCAGCCGTTCGATCAACCGGACCAGACGTTTCAGGCCGGTCTCGATCTCGCCCGCCCGCGCGGCCAGTGCCGGGTCCCGGGCCATGGCCTTCAGGCGCTGCGCCTGGGCCATCGCGATGGCGACCGGGGTGCGCAGCTCATGGGCCGCATTTGTGGCAAAGGCCCGTTCCGCCTCCAGCGCGGTGTCAAGGCGCGCCAACAGCCGGTCCAGCGTGTTGATGGCCGGTTCAATCTCCGCAAAGGCATGTTTGCGGCTGATCGGCGACAGGTCGTGTTCGCTCTTGCGCGCGATATCCGCGCTCAGCGCCGTCACCATCCCGGCCGAGCGGCGCACCGAGAGATAGGCCGCGGCATAGGACAGGCCGCCCAGCAGGAAAAAACCCAGCACCACCGCCGACATGACATCGAAAAGCGCCTCGTTGCGTTCGACCAGCGGCTCCGCCACGACGATGCGCAGCCCCGGCACCACGTCGGATGCCAGCAGGATCACCCGGAAGCCGTTCAGGCTGGTGATCCGCTTCGGTGGCAGCTCGGCCGTGGAAAAGGCAAGGGGTTCGGCCAGCGCGGACCTGTCCGTCACCACACCATCGGCATCCAGAAACCAGAAGCGCACCCGTTCTTCCGGGGCAAGGCCGGTTTCCTCAAAGCTGGCATTGGCCTGCGTTCCCGACAGCTCCCTGATCTGCAACAACAGCTGTGCCTTGTTTGACAGCGACAGGTCCAGCAGCTCGTCGTATTCCTCTTTCACCAGGCTGTAGACGATGACGCAGCCGATCAGAACCGCAACGATGCCGGGCAGCGCAAGTGCCGTCAGAAGGCTGCGCAGCAGGCTGTGACGCGGCGGGATCAGGGGCATAGCGCATAGCCCAGGCCGCGATGGGTCACGATGACGTCTTTGCCCAACTTGGCGCGCAGCCGGCTGATATGCGCCTCCAGCGCGTTGCTTTCGACCTCTTCGCCAAAGGCATAGAGCGCGGCCTCAAGGCTTTCGCGCGGAACCACGGCAGCCCTGCGCCGCACGAGGGTTTCAAGGATCTGCCATTCCCGCGTGGTCAGCCGCAGGGGCACATCGGCGCGCCTGACGCTGTGCTCGGCCAGGTTGATCGACAGCTCGCCGAGGACGACGACCTGCGCAAGAGTCTCCTCACCCCGGCGGCAGATGGTATGGATGCGCGCCTTGACCTCATCCAGGTCAAAGGGCTTGATCACATAATCATCGGCGCCAAGGTTCAGCCCCGTGATCCGGTCGGAAACCTTGTCCCGCGCAGACAGGATCAGCACCGGGGTGTGAACCCGCCGGTCGCGCAGGGATTTCAGAAAGCTCAGCCCGTCGCCATCCGGCAGTTGCAGGTCAAGCAGGATGACGTCAAAGGGGCTGGCACGTTCCGCGCTTTCCGCATCGGCGATCGTGTCGAACCATTCCACCAGATGCCGGTCGGCGGCCAGGTGTTCCATCAGGGGGCCAGCCAGCGCCGCCTCGTCTTCAATCAGCAGAATGCGCATGTTCCGGCGACACCTTGCAATGCCTCTTATGGGCCCGGTACGAGAATGGCAGCGCCAGCAGATAGACGCAATCTGCCAGGATCAGGGTGGGCCAGGGATAGACCAGCAGGCAGACCACCAGCACCACCGCCGCCACCATCACGAAGGGCAGATGGCTGCGGCGGATCGAAGCATGTTTGATGGAAAACGTCGGGATCGTGCTGATCGCCAGCAGGCCGATACAGATGATATAGCCTGACCGCAGCACCGGCAGATCGGTGTTCTGCCAGCCGTAAAGTTCCATGAAAACGGGCATCAGCGCCAGACAGGCTAGCGCCGGGGCCGGTATGCCGACAAAATAGCTCTCCGTTTTCAGCGTGACCCCGCTGGCACGCATGGACAGGTTGAACCGCGCCAGCCGAAGGGCGCAGCAGACCGCCAGCACCAGGATCGACAGCCAGCCAAGGCTGGCCAGCGGCGTGCCCAGATAGAGGGTGTGATAGATCAGCACCCCCGGCACGATGCCGAAGTTGAAAAAGTCCGCCAGCGTGTCCAGCTCCGCGCCAAAGGGGCTGGCACTGTCGAGAAAGCGCGCCAGCTTGCCATCTGCCGCGTCCAGAAACACCGCCAACAGGACAAAAGCCAGACCGGTTTCAAGCCGCCCTTCAAGCGTCATGCGAATGGCGGTCATGCCCGAGCAGATCGCAAAGACGGTGACGATGCTGGGCACCACATGGCGCAGCTTGATCCGGTTGCGCTGCGTCACTCGGCGATGCCGATACGCGCAGCGGCATCGCCCTTGAGATCAGCGAGGATGGTTTCACCCGCAACGGCGGTCTGGCCCACGGCAACCAGCGGCTGCACGCCCCGCGGCAGATAGACATCCAGCCGGCTGCCAAAGCGGATCAGGCCAAAGCGGTGCCCGGTGCCAAGCCCGTCACCCTCCTTGACGAAACAGACGATCCGCCGCGCAACAAGGCCTGCAATCTGCACAACGCCGATCAGCGCGCCATCGGGCGTTTCGATGGTCAGGGAATTGCGTTCGTTGTCTTCGCTTGCCTTGTCCAGCGAGGCGTTCAGGAACTTGCCATGACGGTAGACGATATTGGTCACCTTACCGGCCACGGGCGCGCGGTTCACATGGCAGTTGAACACATTCATGAAGACCGACACCCGCGTCAGCGGTTCGGACCCCAGCGCCAGATCGGCACTGGGCACCACATCCTCGATCAGGGACACAACGCCATCGGCTGGCGATATCACCAGGCCCTCCTGCTGCGGGATCACCCGCACCGGATCACGGAAAAAGTAATAACACCAGACAGTTGCCCCGACCCCAAGCCAGAACAACGGCTGCCAGACCAGCCCCAGCACCACTGTGATCGCGGCAAATACCGCCACGAATTTCCGGCCTTCACGGTGCATCGGCACGGCCACGATCTTGAGCATGTTCATCGGCTCTCTCTCACTCTCCAACGAAAGAACGCAGCAGCACCGCGCCCAGGAAAACGCCGTTGGCACAGAGCAGACACATCGTCGCCAGTGACCCCAGATCCTTGGCATCGCGCGCAAACGCGGCCCAGTCGGGGGCTAGATGATCGACAATGCATTCGACCGCCGTGTTAAGCGCCTCAGTGGCGATCAGGCAGAAAAACAGGATCAGCAGAATCGCGTAATCCGTCATTTCGGCCCCAGCGATGGCCAAAAGCCCGAATCCCAAAAGCAGAGCAAGCACGATATGCCGGAACGCCGCCTCTTGCCAGAGCCTGCGGAGCCCGGCGCAGGAATAGCCCGCCGCCGCCCAAAGATGCGGCAGCCCGGTGACGCGTGGTGGTTTCGGACGGGGCGAATTCGGGGGGGCGACCGTCATTTCTGCGCCACCCGTTGCGATCTGTGGCAGGGGGCGAAGATGTCCAGCGCCGGGTCACGCTCGCGCGTCGAGATGTCCAGCATCCCCAGCAGGGAGTGGAAGAGGTTGTCATGCGACAGGGCAACATCGGCGTGCTGTGACAGGCAGGCGCCATCCAGATTGAACTGCGTCTTGAACCCCTCCGACATCCACAGGACCATCGGCACCGTGGTTTGATAGGCAGGTGCCATGAAATAGGGCGACCCGTGCAGGTAAAGGCCAGATTCTCCCAGCGATTCGCCATGGTCGGAGACATAGATCAGCGCGGTGTTCAGGTTGGATTTCTGATCCAGCAGGTCGATGGTACGGGCCAGCACGGCGTCGGTATAGGCGATGGTATTGTCATAGGCGTTGGTGATTTCCGCCGCCGTGCATTCCTTGAACTCTGCCGTCCGGCAGGCCGGTTTGAACCGCTCGAACTCCTCCGGATAGCGCAGGTAATAGGTGGGACCATGGCTGCCGATCTGGTGCAGGACCAGAACGGTATCTTCGGTGATCGTGTCGGCAAAGCTTTCGAGCGCCCGCATGAATATCCCGTCCATGCATTCGCCCGAGGCGCAGAATTCGACATTTTCGGTGTTGGTAAAGCTGCGGCTTTTCAGACGGCGGGCCAGCCCCTTGTCGCCGGTGTTGTTGTCCCACCATTCGACATGCAGACCGGCGTGGTCCAGCACATCCAGCACGTTCTGGTGCGAGACACCCTTTTCATAGGAATATTCCTGCCGCGTGAAGCGGGAGAACATGCAGGGCAGGGAGACAGCAGTTGCCGTCCCGCAGGAGGAGACATTGGCAAAGTTGATCACATCCCGCCGGGCCAGCATCGGGGTGGTATCCCTTTCATATCCGTTCAGCCCGAAATTCTGCGCCCGTGCGGTCTCGCCCGCCACAACGATGGTGAGCACCGGTTTGCGGCTGCCCTCATAGGATGGTCCGCGATGCGCGTCTTCCCCGATCGGCTGCACCGTGACATCGGCGGTGGCAGAGATCATCCGCGCATAGCGGATGGCGCCAACCATCGGCGCGAAGGGCTGGAAGCTGCTCATCAGGTCTTTGCGTTCGCGAAAGACGGCGGCATAGGATTTCAGGTCAGCCATCAGGAACCCGGCACAAAGCGCCAGCGTCAGGGCAAAGCAGACAGCGGGCAATGCCAGGGTGCGAAGCAGGCTCTGACGCTTGATCCTAATGGCGAAAAGCGCCAGCGCGGGCAGGATGCCGGTCAGACCCACGTGGGTGACAAACCCTGCCGTGATCAGGTGTTTCGATTCCGTGACCGTGGTCACCATGACATTCTGGATCATGTCGCGGTCAATGATCACCCCAAGCTGATCCATGTAATAGGAGGTCACAGCCCCCAGGATCAGGACAAATGCGAGGAATGGTTTGACCACGTAAGGAAAGGAAAACACGCTTTGCACCGCCAGCGCGAGGCAGAAGACCGCCGCGATGAACCCCGCAAAGGACAGCATATGCCCGGCAAAGACATCCGATCCGATCCGCCAGAAGGTCGCGTTATGCACCGCGAAGACAAAGATCGCCGTCACAAGGCTCAGCCCCAGCGGGGTAAATTCGGGGCGCTTTGCCCATGCGCTGCGCAAAGTATCCGTTCGGGAAAGGGTCATGAAGTGTTGTCCGCATTGTTGTTCCCTGCGGTCTTGACCAGTGCAACCTTACGCGAACCTTACGAACTGCGTCCTGACGCCGGATCAGGGCAATGCGTTGCGCCAAAATGCAAAAAACGCCCCAGGGGGCGCTTTGCAGATCGGACGGGAAGGGGGGCTTGTCGGGGTCAGCCGCCCCAGCTGCGGACCTGGCCGCAATCCATATGGACGAAGTTGGAGCCGGAATAGCGCCCGACGCCGCCACCGTGGCAGGCCATCGCCGCCTTGGCCATCTGGTTGACCGACCGCGAGGCAAGCCGCAGATCGGCTGCCTGGCCGCGCATGTGCAGCGAATTCTTTGCCACCCCGCGCGAGCGAGAGCGCAGCATCGCGTTTGTCTGCGGGCTGCGGTAGCCGGACAGCAGCATGTAGGGTTCGTTCACGTCCAGCAGGTTGTGCGATGCCGCCATGATGTCGACGGTGCGCAGGTCGATGTTCTTGACCAGGTCATTGCGCCAGTCGCGCATGAAATAGGTAATCTCCTGCACCGCGTCCTTGATGTACTCACCTTCGATCCAGTAGATCATGTCGATGCGTTCACCGGTGCGCCCGGAATACATGCGAATGCGCCGGATATCCCCGCCACCGCGCAGGAAACCTGCCGCATTTGAATATGTTGGTGCTGATGCTACCGCAGTTGCTGCGAATGCGCCAAGGAGGGCGCGCCGGGTCATACCCGAAGAGCTGATGCCTGTCATGATCTCTGTCCCGTCGTCTCTGCCTGTGGCCATGATGTTACATGGGCCGTTCATCTCTTCCCTAGATGCAACATCGTTATTGCATAGTGAATTTTCATTACCAAGGGCTGAATCCATAAGGTTCCCGCTATCCGCAATTTTAGGCGAAATTTTGCGCATTTTTTGATTATGTGGCTCTGACGCCACGGGCCGCAGGTGCCTTTTTCGCATCATATGGGCGACAGATTCACCACCTGTTGCAAATGTGAATGGACAGTTCCGCGGCAAGCCCCGAAAACTGAATCCGCTGTATGTTCATATTTTCAGGGGGTATTCATGACGCGATATTTTACGGGCAACCGCCGCACATTGCTGATCGCGGCGCTTGCGATTGTGATCACCGGTTTCGGGCTGGTCCGGCCGGTTCAGGCGCAGGTCACCGCATTCAAACAGGCCGTGGCAGAGGCTGCCGCCGATGATGCTGATATCGCAGAATTCTACCGAAACACATCCTATACCCCGATCTGGACCGCTGCCGACGATGCCAGCCGCGCCCGTCGCGCCGAACTGATGCGCGCGATCCAATCCGCCGCCTCTCACGGGCTGCCGGTGGCACGCTATGATCCCGCAGCGCTTCTGGCCCGGCTGAGCAGCGTGCGCTCGCCCCGCGACCGGGGCCTTGCCGAAGTCGAGATGAGCAAGGTTTTCCTGACCTATGCCCGTGACATCCAGACCGGTGTTCTGAACCCCAAGCGGATCGACAGCCGCATCGTACGCGAGATTCCCTATCGCGACCGTGGTGCCTATCTTTCGGGCATCGCCATCTCCAAACCCGCCGCCTTCTTCCGGGCGCTGCCGCCGCGCAGCATGGAATACAACGCCCTGCTCAAGGAAAAGGTGGTGATGGAAAAACTGCTGGCGCAGGGGGGCTGGGGCCCCCAGGTTGCGGCCAGCAAGCTGGAACGCGGCGCGACCGGCCCTGCGGTGATTGCCCTGCGCAACCGGCTGATCGCGATGGACTATCTTGAGCGCAACAACGGGCGGACCTTTGACCAGGCCATGACCGATGCAGTCAAGCAGTTCCAGATCGACCATGGGCTGAACGACGATGGCGTCGTCGGGGGCGAAACCCTCAAGCAGATCAACGTGGATGTGGAGACACGTCTGCAATCCGTGCTGGTGGCGCTTGAGCGTGAACGCTGGTTCAACACCGAGCGCGGCAAACGTCACATCCTGGTGAACCTGCCCGACTTCACCGCCAAGATCATCGACGACGGCGTGGTGACCTTCGAGACCCGTTCGGTTGTCGGCGCCAATCAGGGGGACCGCCCGACGCCTGAATTCTCCGACATGATGGAACATATGGTGGTGAACCCCAGCTGGTATGTCCCGCGCTCCATCGTGACAAATGAATATTTGCCCGCGCTGCGCCGCAATCCGAACGCAGCAAGCCACATCATCATCACCGACAGCAGGGGCCGCAGGGTCAACCGTGGCGCGGTCAATTTCTCGCGCTACACGGCGCGGAACTTTCCCTATTCCATGCGCCAGCCGCCCAGCCGTTCCAACGCGCTTGGTCTGGTCAAGTTCATGTTTCCCAACAAGTACAACATCTACCTGCATGACACGCCGGCCAAGAGCCTCTTTGCCCGCGACGTACGCGCCTTCAGCCATGGGTGCATCCGCCTCGCCGATCCGTTCGATTTCGCCTATGCGCTGCTGGCGCGGCAGTCGGATGATCCCGAGGGGGATTTCCAGCGTGTGCTGCGCACCGGCGCGGAAACCAAGGTCAAGCTGGAGCAGCCGGTGCCGGTGCATATCATCTACCGCACTGCCGTTACCAATGCGCGTGGCCATACCGAATACCGGGCCGACATCTATGGCCGGGACGCCAAGATCTGGAATGCGCTTGCCAATGCGGGGGTGGTCTTGGGCGGCGTTCAGGGTTAACTCTGGCCCTGCATCACGCAGGGGGTGAACGCATGGGCCACACGGTCAGGGAAATAGCCGACAGCATCGGCGCGCGCGCCGAAGGTGATCTGGATCTGGTGATCACCCGCGCGGCGGAACCTGCCAGCGCGGGGCCGGATGACCTGGCCATGGCCTCCACCCCGAAATATGCCGAAATGCTGGCGCAGGGGCAGGCGCGTGCCGCCATGCTCTGGCCCGGTGCCGACTGGCAGTCGATGGGGCTGCGCGCTGCCATCCTGCCGGACCGACCGCGCTTTGCCATGTCCGGCCTGACCCGGATGCTGGATCAGGGGCAGGGCTTTGCCACCGGGATCCATCCTGCCGCCATCATCGACGACAGGGCCGAACTGGGCGAGGGGGTCAGCGTGGGCCCGCTGGCGGTGATCAGCGCAGGCGCGCGGATTGGCGCAGGCTCCGTGATCGGCCCGCAGTGTTTCATCGGCCGGGACGCGCACCTGGGCCCCGACTGTTTTCTGCGCGAACAGGTCAGCATCGGCGCAAGGGTGCGGATCGGCGCGCGGTTCATCGCGCAGCCGGGGGTACGGATCGGCGGCGACGGATTTTCCTTTGTGACACCTGAGCCAAGTGCCGTGGAAAACGCCCGCAAGACGCTGGGCGACCAGGGTGATGCCAAACCGCAGGCCTGGGCGCGCATCCATTCGCTGGGGGCTGTGACCATCGGCGATGATGTGGAAATCGGCATGAACACCACCGTGGACAGCGGCACCATCCGCGACACGAGGATCGGCAATGGCACCAAGCTGGACAGCCAGATCCAGATTGGCCACAACGTGGTTGTGGGCAATGACACGCTGATCTGCGCCCAGGTCGGCGTTGCCGGGTCTTCGGTGATCGGCAACAACGTGGTCCTGGGCGGACAATCAGGCGTCAGCGACAATATCTTTATCGGCGATCGCGTGATTCTGGGGGCCGCAACCAAGGCACTGTCGAATGTGCCCGCCGGCCGCACGATGCTGGGCTATCCCGCCACGCAGATGGAAAATCAGATGGAAATCTACAAGGCGCTGCGCCGTCTGCCCAGGTTGCTGCGCGACGTCGCCGCGCTGAGAAAGATGGTTTCCAAATCGTCTCAGGATGGCTAAAGCATCCCCGTGCATTGGATGGGAAGAACGTCATGGACATCAAGGATCAGGTCATCGCCATCATCGCGGAACAGGCCATGTTGGAACCGCAGGATGTGACGCCGGAGAGCACGCCAGAGGATCTCGGCATTGACAGCATGGGGCTGGTGGAAAGCATTTTCGCCATCGAGGAAGCCTTTGACATCTCCATTCCCTTCAACGCCAATGATCCCGGCGCTTCGGATTTTGACATCTCGTCGGTGGCCACGATCATCGCAGGCATCGAACGGCTCAAGGCCGAACAGGGCTGAGATGACATGAAACGTGTCGTCATCACCGGCGCCGGCACCATCAACGCCCTTGGCCACAATGTGCCCGATACGCTGGAAGCGATGCGCGAAGGCGTTTGCGGCATTGGTCCGTTGTCCTTCCGCGACGTGGAGCGCCTGCAGATCCAGATCGGCGGGCAGGTGCGCGGCTTTGACGCCGAAGGCCGGTACAACCGGCAGCAGATATCGCTTTATGACCGGTTCACCTTGTTTACCCTGGCCGCAGCCCGTGAGGCCATCGAGCAATCCGGGCTGACGTTTTCGGGTGAGCTATCCGCCAAGGCAGGCGTCGTACTGGGCACGGCCGGCGGCGGCGTGTCGACCTGGGACGACAATTACCGTGCCGTCTATGAAGAGGGCAAGAACCGGGTGCATCCCTTTGTCGTGCCCAAGCTGATGAACAATGCCGCCGCCTCCCATGTCAGCATGGAATGGAACCTCAAGGGGCCGTCCTTTACCGTCTCCACCGCCTGTGCCTCCTCCAACCACGCGATGGCTCAGGCCTTTGCCATGGTGCGCTCTGGCATGGCCCCGGCGATGATCACCGGCGGATCGGAATCGATGTTGTGCTTTGGCGGGGTCAAGGCCTGGGAAGGGCTGCGCGTCATGAGCCGCGATGCCTGCCGCCCGTTCTCGGCCAATCGCAACGGCATGGTGCAGGGCGAGGGGGCCGGCATCTTTGTCTTTGAGGAAATGGAACATGCCCGCAAACGCGGTGCCGAGATCCTTTGCGAAGTCATCGGCTTTGCCATGACCTCGGACGCGAGCGACATCGTGATGCCGTCAAAGGCCGGTGCCGCCCGTGCGATTGCGGGCGCGCTGGAGGATGGCCGGATCAACCAAGAAGAGGTCGGCTATATCAACGCGCATGGCACCGGCACGGCGGCCAATGACAAGACCGAATGCGCGGCGGTGGCCGATGCCTTCGGTCCGCAGGCGGACAAGCTGATGATATCCTCCACCAAGTCGATGCATGGTCACCTGATCGGCGGCACCGGTGCTGTGGAACTGCTGGCCTGCATCATGGCCCTGCGCGACGGGGTGATTGCCCCCACCATCGGTTATGAAGAACCCGACCCGGAATGCGCCCTGGATGTGGTGCCGAACACCGCGCGGGAGGCCAAGGTCAATGTGGCGCTGTCCAATGCCTTTGCCTTTGGCGGCATGAATGCGGTTCTGGCCCTGCGCAAGGTCTGAACCCGCAGGACCAGAAGGCCGGGACTTACAGCGAATATCGTTTGCAGATCAGCCCGTCCGGTGTGCGGTAGGTCTCGAACCCCATGGCCTGGTAATATGCCAGCCCTTCCGGGTTGTCGGCGGCGATGCTGGCGTCGATATGTTGCAGCCCCGCGGCCTTTGCGGCCTCCAGCGTGGCGCTGAACAGGGCCCGGCCCACGCCACGACGCGCAGCCTCGGGGCGGATGTGCGTGCCGATGATGCCCCAGCCGGGGGTCACATCATAGATGTTTCCCTTGCGTGCCAGTTTCAGCGACTGGAACCCCAGAACCGTCTCATCGGCATCCTCTGCCACTGAGCAGCGGATCCCGTCGGGGTCTTCAAGATAGTGCCGGCGCACGAAATCTGCATCGCTGGGGTTGCGCCGCTTGCCCAGTTCGCGCAACCGGGTCAGGAAATCGCTCATTTGCCGGACATCCCGGATTTCCGCCTGTCTGATCTTCACACCATGGCTCCTTCTGCAACAGAAAGGGCCGCCTCCCGGCAGCCCTTTTGTAATGTTCTTCCGGGGCTTTGAGCCGCTTACTGGTCGATGACCGAAGACTTGTCAAAGCTCGCCGTGAATCCATCCAGCGACAGGGTCAGCTTGACCTGCTGATCGGGGGCCAGCGCCGGCACGATGGTGATGATCGCTTCTTTTCCGCGCTTGAAGGCGGCAACGTCATCGGCCGTCAGGCCCAGCCGCACATAGCATCCCACCGGGTTGCAGAAGGCATAAGGGTAGCGCCGCGCCTTGCCGCCATCCACCGCGACGGTCAATTGCTGGGGCAGGGCGGTTTCCAGCGGCACAACAATTGTTGCCCCGGCTACGGCCTTGCCACCATCGGGCAGGCGGAACAGCGAAAACTCGGCGACAGGTGCACCCTGGCCGTCATCCAGAAGCTGGTACATCTGGCAGGGTTCGCTGCCATCCTCACCCTTGATGCAACGCATTTCCCAGGCGCCGACGACTTCCTTGGTATAGGGTTTGCCGATCTCCGGCTCGCCATCGGCATTTTCGCCAAGGCTCAGCTGATCTTCGATCTTGGGGGCCGTGCCGGTGCCGGGTGTCGCCTCCTGCTCGGTGGCTGGGGGCGTTTCTGTCGTCTGTGCAAATAGCACTGCGGGGGCCGCGCAGGCCAAAGCCAGGGCGACGGGCAGGGCAGTCAGAAATCTACTCATGTCAAATCCACGATTGTTGCGTTACTGCGCTCTACCATGAAGCAAAAACAATGTCAGTGGGTCGGCAAGGAAAAGTGAAACCGCGCACGCAAATTCCCGCTGATCTGCCCTGGGTGCCGCCCGGCCCGGAAACGCAAAAAGAGGACGCATGGCGTCCTCTTTTCACCTTAGTTCTCTCCCCGTCGGACTGGGCCGACTTATTGCCGCGACGTTACGAAAGCGCCGCTCGCGGGTCAACAGGAAAAACGGCAAAGATTTGCCGGTCCGTATTGACACCTGTTCGCAAGGCAAAAAGGGCCGCACCCGAAGGCGCGGCCAGTCTGACAGGGAGGATGCCCGTGACCAAAAGGACAATGATCAGGGCAAGAAGACTATGGCGCAGGGGAGTTAAGATTGTATGCTCATCGCTGAGAAATTTCGGCGGCAGCAGGGCTGCTGCGCCACAAGGGGCACCATGTGACACAAGACATCTTTATCGGCGGCGGCGGTGCGGATTATGCCACCCCGCAATTCCTGAACATCGGCTATGCCAACCGCCACGGGCTGATCGCGGGCGCCACCGGGACCGGCAAGACGGTGACACTGCAAATTCTCGCCGAAGGGTTTTCGGCGCAGGGTGTGCCGGTCTTCCTGTCGGACGTCAAAGGCGACCTGTCGGGGCTGGCGCTGTCAGGTTCTGCCGCGCACAAGCTGCACGAGGCCTTTACCAGCCGCGCCGAAAAGATCGGGTTCTCCGACTACAGCTATAGCGCCTTTCCGGTCACCTTCTGGGATCTTTACGGCGAGCAGGGCCATCCGGTGCGTACCACGGTCTCGGAAATGGGGCCGCTGCTGCTGTCGCAGCTGCTTGGCCTGAGCGAGGCCCAGGAGGGTATCCTGAACATCGCCTTCCGGGTCGCGGACGAGGATGGCTTGCCGCTGCTGGACCTCAAGGACCTGCAGGCCCTTCTGGTCTGGATCGGCGAGAACGCCCATGACCTCAGCCTGCGCTACGGCAATGTCTCCACCGCTTCTGTCGGCACGATCCAGCGCCGCCTGCTGGTGCTGGAAAATCAGGGCGCGGCAGACCTCTTTGGTGAACCGGCACTGGCACTGGAAGACATGATGCGAACCGATCAGGACGGGCGCGGGATGATCAACATCCTGGCTGCCGACAAACTGATGGGCGCGCCGAAACTCTATGCCACATTCCTGCTTTGGTTGCTTTCGGAACTGTTCGAGGAGCTGCCCGAGGTCGGCGACCCCGACAAGCCCAGGCTGGTCTTCTTCTTCGACGAGGCGCATCTTCTGTTCGACGATGCGCCAAAGGCATTGGTGGACAAGGTCGAACAGGTGGCGCGGCTGATCCGCTCCAAGGGGGTTGGGGTCTATTTCATCACCCAGAACCCGGCTGACGTGCCGGAAGACATCCTGGGCCAGCTTGGCAATCGCGTCCAGCACGCGTTGCGCGCCTTTACCGCGAAAGACCAGAAAGACCTGCGCCTCGCCGCCCAGACCTATCGCGACAACCCTGCCTTCAGCACCGAAGAGGCGATCCGCGAGGTTGGTGTCGGCGAGGCGGTGACCTCCATGCTGCAAAAGAAGGGGGTGCCCGGGATCGTCGAACGCACGCTGATCCGCCCCCCGTCGTCACAGCTCGGGCCAATCGACCCCGCTGAACGGGCGGCCCTGATGACCTCATCCCCGATGGCTGGCAAATACGACACCAGGCTGGACCGTGAAAGCGCCTTCGAGATCCTGCGTGCCCGCGCCGACAAGGCCGCTGCCGACGCCGCGAGGGCCGAAGCGGATGCCGCAGGGGCCGAGGAACAGGCACAGGATGCCGAGACCCCTGCCTTGCGCGAATTCAACAATGCGCGGCGCTATGCGGGCAAGGGGGCCAGCCGACCGGCCCCGCGCGGGAAGGACAAGAGCTGGTCGCGTGAGATCGGCGGCGCTGTCGGCAGTGTCTTCATCAAGGAACTCAAGGGCACGACAGGCCGCCGCATCGTGCGCGGCATCCTGGGCGGTCTCTTCAAGGGGCGGTAGGCGCGCCGGGCAGAGCCGTGGACGGTGCTTTCGGTGCGCAGCAACCCGGACTTTTCAAAAAGTCCGGACCGGAGTTTTCAGAAACTCCGATACGCGAACAGCGCGGGTCTATGTCGATCATGGAACCCGAGGCCGCAACAAGCCGCCGTATTCTGGGCGGTCTCTTCAAGGGGCGGTAGGTGCACCGGGCATAGCCGTGGACGGTGCTTTCGGTGCGCAGCAGCCCGGACTTTTCAAAAAGTCCGGACCGGAGTTTTCAAAAACTCCGATACGCGAACATCGCGGGCCTAAGTCGATCATGGAACCCGAGGCCACGACAGGCCGCCCTGTTCTGGGCGGTCTCTTCAAGGGGCGATAGGCGCGCCGGGCAGAGCCGTGGACGGTGCTTTCGGTGCGCAGCAACCCGGACTTTTCAAAAAGTCCGGACCGGAGTTTTCAAAAACTCCGATACGCGAACAGCGCGGGCCTATGTCGATCATGGAACCCGAGGCCGCAACAGGCCGCCCTGTTCTGGGCGGTTTCTTCAAGGGGCGATAGGCCCGCCGGGCAGAGCCGTGGACGGTGCTTTCGGTGCGCAGCAACCCGGACTTTTCAAAAAGTCCGGACCGGAGTTTTCAAAAACTCCGATACGCGAACAGCGCGGGCCTATGTCGATCATGGAACCCGAGGCCACGACAGGCCGCCGTATTCTGGGCGGTCTCTTCAAGGGGCAATAGGCGCGCCGGGCAGAGGCGTGGGCGGTGCTTTCGGTGCGCAGCAGCCCGGACTTTTCAAAAAGTCCGGACCGGAGTTTTCAAAAACTCCGATACGCGAACAGCGCGGGCCTATTTCTCCGGTATCAACCCGCGTGGACTGAACCGCAGCACCAGCAGCAACACCAGACCCATCGTCAGCAGGCGCATGTGCGAGGCGCTTTCCAGCAGATGCGCGCGCAGGGGGGAATGCAGATCCATGCCCGAGGTGATGAGGTTCATCAGCCAGAAGCCCATCGGCTCCACCTGCACCCAGAGGAACCAGATCAGGAACCCGCCCAGCACCGCGCCGAAATTGTTGCCCGATCCGCCCACGATCACCATCACCCAGATCAGGAAGGTAAACCGCAGCGGCTGGTAGGTGCCCGGCGTCAGCTGGCTGTCCATGGTGGTCATCATCGCACCCGCGATCCCGCAGATGGCAGAGCCCAGGATGAACACCTGCAAATGCCGCGCCGTGACATCCTTGCCCATCGCCTCTGCCGCGACTTCATTGTCGCGGATGGCGCGCAGCATGCGGCCCCAGGGCGAATGCAGGGCGCGTTGCGACATCCACATCAGCACGATCAGAACAATTGCGAACAGCGCGATGTAAAGCACCTTGACCCAGAGGGTCGAGGCCTCCACCGCGTTGAATCCGAAGCCCGCCGCGCGTTCGACAAATGCGGGCGAGTTCTGAAGGTCGATCTCGTAGGGCACGGGGCGCGGCACGCCGATCACGTTCTTGACCCCGCGGGTCAGCCAATCCTCGTTCTTGAGCACGGCAATGATGATTTCCGCGATGCCCAGCGTGGCAATGGCCAGATAGTCCGACCGCAGGCCCAGCGCCGTCTTGCCGATGATCCAGGCGGCCCCGGCGGCAAAAAGCCCGCCAACCGGCCAGGCCAGAAGCACCGGCAGGCCGAGCCCGCCCAGATAGCCGGTTTCGGCCGGGTTGATCGCCTCGATCCGCTCCACCGAGGGGTCCAGCAACGCCCGGAACAGGAAGAACCCGGCCACGAGAATGACGATGACCACAAGGCTGCGCCGCCATCCTGCCGCCAACCGGCGCATCACCAGGATCGTGGCAAAGATCGTCAGCGCCCCCAGCACCAGCGCCCCGATCACGCCAAAGCCACCGGCGGCAAAGGCCCCCTCGGTCGGGGGCATGCCGACCAGCACCGCCGCCAGACCGCCCAGGGCGACAAACCCCATGATCCCGACATTGAACAGCCCCGCAAAGCCCCATTGCAGGTTCACCCCCAGCGCCATGATCGAAGAGATCAGCCCCATGGCGATGATCAACAGGGCCGAGTTCCAGCTTTGCTCGAAACCCACGTAAAGGATCAACAGCGCGATAATCCCGAAAAGAGCGGTGTTTTTCAGTGTCGCATTCATACCGACTGCCCCTTGAAAAGTCCGGTGGGTTTGAACAGAAGCACGATCAGCAGGATCACGAAGCTGACCGCGAATTTGTAATCCGTGCTGAGCAGTTGCACGAGGCCCGAAGGCTCAAGGCTCTCTGGCATCAGGTAGACCAGGATCTTCTTCCAGGCATAGGTGATCGTCACCTCGGAAAAGGCGATCACGAAACCGCCGGCGATGGCCCCCAGGGGGTTGCCGAGACCGCCGACAATGGCGCTGGCAAAGATCGGCAGCAGAAGCTGGAAATAGGTGAAGGGTTTGAACGTCTTGTCCAGACCGTAAAGCACCCCGGCGATCGTCGCGAGCCCGGCGACAATCATCCAGGTGATCATCACCACCCGCTCGGGGTTGATGCCCGACAGCAGCGCCAGATCCTCATTGTCGGAATAGGCGCGCATCGACTTGCCCGCGCGGGTCCGGTTGAGAAACCAGAACAGCAGGGCAACCACGATGATCGCGGTCACGATGGTGATGCCCTGGGTGGTCTTGAAGGACAGCCCCTCGTCCAGCCCGGTGGCACTCTTGAATTCGCGGGCCGAGATGATGAACCGTTCGCCATCCAGGAAATTCTGATCATCCGCCCCGATGATGAACCGGGTGATGCCGTTGTAGATAAAGGTCACCCCAAGCGAGACGATGACCAGGATCACCGGCTTTGCCTTTTTCTCGCGGTAAAAGCGATAGACCACGCGGTCGGTGCCCAGAAGCAGCAGGATGGTCAGGCCAATGGCAAAGGGCAGGGCGAGCAGGGCCGTGGGCAGCGGGCCCAGCGAGATGCCCCAGCTCTGGAACAGCCATGTCAGCAGCACCGCCGACATCGCCCCCATTGCCATCGTGTCGCCATGGGCAAAGTTGGAAAACCGCAGGATACCGTAGACCAGCGTGACCCCCAGCGCGCCAAGTGCCAGCTGGCTGCCATAGGCCACACCGGGGACAAAGACGTAATTCAGGAATGCAATCAGTGCGTTGAGAAAATCCATCAGAGTGAAAGCTCCATGTAGCGGCTGTAGGGCGCGCCAGCCTTGTAAGCGCCAAAGGCGGCGCAGTCGGTGAACCCGTGCCGTTCGTACAGCCTGTGCGCGGCTTCCAGACCCGGTTGCCCGGTCTCCAGCCGCAATGTCGGTATCTTGCGGTCGCGGGCGACGGCCATCAGATGCGAAAGCAGGGCCTGGGCAACACCGCGTCCGCGCGCTTTTTCGGCGACGAACATGGATTTGACTTCGCCATACTCCCGGTAATCGGCAAGCGCCACGCACCCCAGCGCGCTTTCGCTGTCTTTCGCCAGGAAAAAGTCGATATGCGGCGCGGCCAGTTTCTCCACCGACAGGAAATGATTTGCCTCGCTGGGGAAGAGGCTTTCCATCAGGGCATGGCTCGCTTCCAGCAATTCTCGCGCCTGCGGCATACCCGGATCAGCGACAGTGATTGTTATTTCTTTCGACACCTCAGCCCCCCAGAAAGCTCTTGCGGACTTCCGGGTCGGCCAGAAGCTCCTTGCCGGTGCCGGTATAGGCATTCGCCCCCTGCACCAGAACATAGCCCTTGTCCGCAATCTCAAGCGCCTGGCGGGCGTTCTGTTCGACCATCAGGATCGGAATGCCGGTGCGTGCCACCTCGATGATCCGGTCGAACAATTCGTCCATCACGATGGGGCTGACGCCCGCGGTGGGTTCGTCCAGCATCAGCACCTTGGGCTGGGTCATCAGCGCGCGGCCCACGGCGACCTGCTGGCGCTGGCCGCCCGAGAGTTCGCCCGCCGCCTGACGGCGCTTTTCCTTGAGGATCGGGAACAGGTCATAGACCTGCGCCATCGTATCGCTGAAATCGTCGGTGCGGATAAAGGCACCCATCTCAAGGTTTTCCTCCACCGTCATGGAGGTGAAGATGTTCGAGGTCTGCGGGACAAAACCCATGCCCTTGGCGACCCGGTCCTGCGGCGACAGGTCGGTGATGTCCTCGCCATCCAGCCGCACATGACCCTTGCGCATGTCCAGCATCCCGAACACCGCCTTCATGCCGGTGGATTTGCCCGCGCCGTTGGGGCCGACGATCACGGCGATTTCGCCACGATCCACCGCAATGGTGCAATCATGCAGGATGTCAGGGCCATTGCCATAGCCCGCCGTCATACCGTCCCCGATCAGGAAGGGGCCACCGGGGGCGGGATGGGCCTGCCCCTTGTGCTTCGGGATCACGCTGCCTTGCCCCTTGGGGTTGGCAATCGACACGTCCTTGTTGCCGCGGTCACCGTATGGATCGCTCATATCAGCCTCATTCCTTGCTGGCCGCCTGGGGCGGCGCGTAATCTTCGGCGCAGGACACCGCATCCGCGCAATTGTCCCGCAGCAGCGCCACGAGGTCGCGCGATGCCGCGTCGAGTTGTTCGACGGATGTTTCGTTCGGGGCCTGCAGCCACAGCATGATCCGCGCCGCGCCCACCTGCGACAGCATCACGGCCTGCAGATAGGGCTCTCCCTCCCAGACATCGCGCTGAAGGTGGCGCAGGACGGTGGCATCCGGGAGGGTCAGCTTGTCAGCGATCAGAACCTCGGACGGAACTTCCGCATCGGCGGCAACCCATTCGGCATAGGTGGTATAGACCTCTTCAAGCGTGGCCAGATTGTCGGTAATCTCGTGGCCCGGCCATTCTTGCGTGAAATCAAGCACGTAGTTATCCAGCAGCAGGGTGGCGCCATCGCCGTACTGATCCCAGACAGCGGCTTCCCATGGGGTGCCGCGGTCGCACATCCAGATGTCCTGGCTGAGCTGCGCACAGGCCGCAGCCGCCTGGGGCAGGGCCACCAGCGCCGTGCCCAATGCCCATGCGATGGTGCGCAAGCTGATCACGAGTCGCTGTCCTCGACGGTGATCCGGTTTGCGGCGATGAAACGGTCGTGCAGGGCACGATGATCGTCGGTCAACTCGGATCCGATGGACCAGGTCAGGAACTGGACCGCGTGATGGTCCATCAACACCGCGCTATTGATATAAACCACATTGAGGCCCTGGACACGCAGGCCATAGATCATGGTTTCGCCCGGCACCTCATCCACGGGTTGATCAAACACGTCGATCACCGGCACCTCGCTTGTCGGCACGCCGACCGCATCTGCGGCACTGGAGATGATCAGGGCGCGATAATCCTCGCGTTCCATCCCGTCCGCCCGTCCGATGTTCTCGTAAACGATCCCGGCATAATTGCGGCTGTCATGCTGAAAGATGCGGGTGAATTCGGTTCCGGTTGTGCTGGTGGGTCGCCAGTCAAGAATACTGCCACAAAAGCCAAGGACGGTGTTGATGGGAAGGCATTTACTATCGGTCTCGGCTGTACTGGCAAAACGCCAGGTCCGGTCGCTCAGCAATTCCACGCGCTTGCCGCCCAGAATGGTTTTTCCGATCACATCCGCCGTACCGCCAGCCGTCTGCGCGCTGGCGGGGCACTGCAGCAAGGCCGCAGCCACAACAAACGGAAAGGCATAGGAAAACTTCACGCCCCCACCTTGTCCTTGTTCTTCAATCCTGTCCCCAGATAGGCCTCGATCACATGTTCATTGGCCTTGATCTCGTCCAGCGTACCCTGGGCCAGCACATGGCCCTCCGCCATGCAGATCACCGGATCGCAGAGGCGGCCGATGAAATCCATGTCATGTTCGATGACCACGAAAGTATAGTTGCGTTCCTTGTTCAGGCGCAGGATCGCGTCGCCGATGGTGTTGAGCAGGGTCCGGTTCACGCCGGCCCCCACTTCGTCCAGGAACACGATCTTGGCATCCACCATCATGGTGCGGCCCAGTTCCAGCAGCTTTTTCTGTCCGCCCGAGATCTGGCCCGCCTTCTGATCGGCCAGATGCTCGATGGTCAGGAATTCAAGCACCTCGTCCGCCTTGGCCTTCAGCGCGCGCTCCTCATCGGCGATGCGTCTGGTGCCGAACCAGGTGTTCCACAGGGTTTCACCGCTTTGGCCACCGGGCACCATCATCAGGTTCTCGCGGCAGGTCATGGAGTGAAATTCATGGGCAATCTGGAAGGTGCGCAGCAACCCCTTGTGAAACAAAGTATGCGGCGGCAGACCTGTGATGTCCTCGCCATCCATGTAAACGCGACCGGAGGTCGGTTTAAGAACGCCTGCGATCACATTGAAAAGAGTGGTCTTTCCGGCACCGTTCGGGCCGATCAACCCGGTGATGGAACCTGCTTCGATGGTCAGGCTTGCCCCGTCCACGGCGTGAAATCCACCAAAGTGTTTATGTATGTCGTCAACGACGATCATAAATCCATCCCCATGTCGGCCCTGTTCCGGGCACTTATCCGGCCCTGTTTCGGGCGCTTATATTTTGGATACAGCCCGGCATATGCGCCGGGCTGCACCTGTTTCCAGTCAAACCAGTCTGGCCTTACTTGTAGCCGATGGTTTCGTTCACGCCATTCTTGACTTCGATCATGCGGTAGGTCCCGGCAGATTCACCCGGTCCGATCAGTTCGACCGCAGAGGCACCGACATAGTCGATATCTTCGCCGTTCTTGATCAGTTCCAGCGCCTTGCCCAGCTCACCGGGGAAGATTTCGATGCCGGGGGCGTTGGCGACCTCAAGGATTTTTTCCTTGTAGGCGGCCGGGTCTGTCGAATTGGCGGCCTGCATGGCCAGCAGGAACAGCGCCGCCGCATCATAGGATTCAGGAGTATAGGGCGAGGTGCCATCAAAACCGGCTTCTTCCGCCATTTTGGTGAATGTCTCGATCCCGTTGCCCTGCGAACCGGCGATCTGGCCATAAGAGCCGTCCAGATCCGGACCGATGGTCTTGGGCAGGTTCTCACCGATCATGCCGCCGGGCAGACCGAATGTGTCCCATGCGCCCGCGTCCAGTGCGGATTTGATGATGCCCGCACCACCCTGATCGAGGTAACCCGCAACCACCAGCAGGTCACCACCGGCAGAGGCCAGCGCGCCGACTTCGGCGGAATAATCCGCTTTGCCGTCTTCATGGGCCGCCACGATGGTCACTTCGCCGCCGATCGCCTTGAAGGAGGATTCGATCGCGTCGGCCAGACCCTTGCCATAGTCGTTGTTGGTATAGGTCAGGGCGATGGATTTGACGCCACGCTCCTGCAGGATTTCCGCCATCACTTCACCTTCACGCGCATCGGAGGGCGAGGTGCGGAAGAACAACCCGTTGTCTTCCATGGTGGTCAGGCCCGGCGATGTCGCGGAGGGCGAGATCATGACCATGCCGTTGGGGATCGCGACGTTCTGCAGCACAGCGCCGGTCACACCGGAGCAGTCCGCCCCGATCAGCCCGTTGATCCCTTCGGCAATCAGACGTTCGCCGCCGGAGACGGCCAGGCCGTTGTCGATACAGCCCGAGTCCGCACGCGCGCTTGTCACGGTCGCACCATCCAGCAGCATGCCGCTGTCGGTCACTTCCTTCATCGCCAGTTCGGCACCAGCGGCCATCGGACCGGTCAGCGATTCAATCGGGCCGGTAAAGCCGAATTCAATGCCGAGTTTCACTTCCTTCGCATGCGAGTCGGCAAAGGCCGTTGTTGCCACGAGTGCCGCAGCCGTTGAGGCCAAGAGCATCTTTTTCATGAGGTTTCTCCCTATTGGAACATGATGTTCGCAAGAAACGTAGGCAAAGGCTTGCGAAAAGAAAAGGAGTTTTTCCTCAGTAGAATAGCGCCAAACAAGCGGAATTGACCGGGCCGAGGTGGAATATTTCGCCGCGAAAGATACATTTTCCGAAAATGACGGTCTGAACAGGGGATTTGCCGTGCCGATTCCGAAAAACTTTACCAATTTCCTGCATCCGGCGATTTTCGGGGCGCTCTTGCCTATGTCGGTTGCCGCACAGGAAAATTGGTCAATTCAACCTGTGGTCACTGATCTGGACACCCCCTGGGCGGTGGCGCCCATGCCGGATGGCGCGGTGCTGATCACCGAAAAGGACGGTCGCCTGCTGTTGCAGCGCGACGGCGCCCGTCACGAGGTTGCAGGCGTGCCGGCAGTGGAAACCGGCGGGCAGGGCGGGTTGCTGGACATCACCCTTGCGCGGGACTTCGACCAGTCGCGCACGCTCTTTCTGACCTACGCCAGGAAACAGGGCAGCGGCAGCGGCACAGCTTTGGCCTCCGCCCGGCTTTCGGATGACGGGCAAAGGCTGGAAGACCTGACCGAGCTTTTTGCCATGAAACCCGGCAGCAGCGGCGGCCGCCATTTCGGCAGCCGCGTCGTCGAGGCGGCGGACGGCAGGCTTTTCATGACCATCGGCGAGCGGGGCGACCGGCCGGCGGCACAGGATCTGAGCCGTCACAACGGCTCAATCATACGCATCAACCGCGACGGGTCGGTGCCGGATGACAACCCCTTTGTCGGGCAGGCGGGGGCCTTGCCCGAGATCTGGTCCTATGGTCACCGCAATCCGCAGGGGGCCGGCCTCGGCCTTGATGGCGATCTCTGGGTCTCCGAACATGGTGCCAAGGGCGGTGATGAGGTGAACCACCTGCGCAAGGGGGCGAACTATGGCTGGCCGGTCATCTCCTACGGGCGGCATTATTCAGGGGCAAAAATCGGCGAAGGCACGGCCAAGGCGGGTATGGAACAACCTGCCTATTACTGGGACCCCTCCATCGCGCCTTCCGGTCTGATGGTCTATTCCGGCGCGCTGGACGCGGATCTGCGCGGCGACATCTTTGTCGGGTCGCTCAAGTTCGACTATATTTCCCGGCTCAGCGGCGACCCGCTGCAAGAGGTGGCGCAGATCAAGGTGCCCGAAACCGCGCGCGTGCGCGACATCGTGGAGGGGCCTGATGGTGCAATCTGGTTTATTTCGGTGGGCAAGGGTACGGTTTACCGGATGACCCCTGAAAAGTGAGAGCGACAATGCGTCTGTTTGCCATTTTGCTGAGCCTGATTTCCTGTCTGTCCACCGCTGCCCATGCGCAGGAGAACGACAGCCTGTTCGCGGACTACGAGGCCTATGCCGCCTTTGTCGACCGCCATGTGATGCACCGCGATTTCATTCCGCTGATCCAGCGGCTGGGCGGGCGGGACGAGTTCACGCCCGAACAACTGGCCGCCAACCAGAGGCAGCTGGAAGGCGCCTGGCCACGCGATTTTGTCAAGGTTTCGGTGTTCAAGGAAATCGACCTGGGGGGCGGCATCCGGCAGGAAGGCCGGATCTATTGGACCGGCACCAGCTATGCGTTCTTCTACGCCATGCTGCACCAGCGCGAGGATGATCTGGCGGTCATCACCTTCCTGCTGAATTCCAGCAGCAAACCGATCATGGACCGGTTCTGACAAAAGCGGGGCAAGGCGTCGGCGCGCCGCGCTGAACGCTGCCCGCAGCGCATTTGGAGCGCTGCGGGGTTATGTACTTCAGGCATAAAGAAGCGAAGAAACGTGCTCTTTCTCCCGCCTCGCGCGGTCAGATTGACAGGCGCGCGGCGTGGCTGCCCCGTTCGCGATAGGGGGTCGTGTCGTAATGCGCCCGGTAGCATTTGGAAAAATGCGACGGCGAGGCAAAGCCGCAGGCCAGTGCCACGTTGATCACGCTCATGTCGGTCTGCATCAACAGGTTGCGCGCCTTTTGCAGGCGCAACTCCATGTAGTACCGTTTCGGACTGCGGTTCAGGTAGCGCCGGAACAGCCGCTCCAGCTGCCTTGTGGACATGCCGACATCACGGGCAAGAACCGACGGGCTGATCGGCTCTTCGATGTTGGTCTCCATCATCTGGATGACCTGGCTGAGCTTGGGATGGCGCACCCCGATGCGGGTCGGCACGCTGAGCCGCTGGGTGTCCTGGTCGGTGCGGATCGAGGAATAGATCAGCTGGTCGGCCACCGCATTGGCCAGGTCTTCGCCCTGGTCGTCGGCAATCAGTTTCAGCATCAGGTCGATGGAGGAGGTGCCGCCCGCTGTCGTCAGCCGGTTGCCGTCCACCACAAAGACGGATTTGGTCAGCTGGACCTCTTCGAACTCCTCGGCAAAGCTGTCCTGGTTTTCCCAGTGAATCGTTGCGCGCTTGCCGTCCAGCAGCCCGGCCTTTGCCAGAGTGAAGGCCCCGGTACAGAGCCCGCCTACGGTCAACCCCTTGCGGGCCTCGCGGCGCAGCCAGCTCAGCACCTTCTTGGTCGTCGCATCCTGCACGTCGATCCCGCTGCACACGAGAATGGTGTCATCCCGCGCCATCTCATCGAGGTCGGCATCAAGCTGGAACACGGTTCCGGCAGAGCAACAGGCGCTGACGCCGCCTTCACCGATGGTGATCCATGAATACAACTGCCGCTCGCCCATGCGGTTTGCAATGCGCAGGCATTCGATAGCCGTGGAGAAACACAGCAGGCTGAACTGATCCAGCAGCACGAATACGAAACGCCGTGGCTTTCCGGTCTCTGGCGGTATGCGGGTGGCCGGGCGCTGTGGAGACATCGCGGGCGTCCTTTTTCTTGTTGGTGGGCGCGGCTCTTGTGCCGTCACGTTACAATACCGACACAATCTGCCGCAATCTTAGGTCACGGGATTCGATCTGGGTCAAGAGGTCGAAATTGGGTTCTGGCCACCGCGCGCGTCCTTTTGTATAGAAAAGGTCTTTGATAGCGCTGACAAACAGCGCGCGGGACCGGAGAGATGACATGACCCAATGGAGCAAATCAAGCTGGCGCAGCAAACCGCGAGTCCAGATGCCCGATTATCCCGATCAGGCCGCATTGAACGCGGTCGAGGCACAACTTGCGCGGTATCCATTGTTGGTCTTTGGCGGTGAGGCCAGGCGGCTCAAGAAACTTCTTGGCGCGGCAAGCCGGGGCGAGGCCTTTCTCCTGCAGGGGGGCGATTGCGCCGAGAGCTTCGAGCAATTCAGTTCGGACGCCATTCGCGACACCTTCAAGGTGATGCTGCAGATGGCCGTTGTGCTGACCTATGGCGCCAAGGTGCCTGTGGTGAAGGTGGGCCGCATGGCAGGACAATTCGCCAAGCCGCGCTCGGCCCCCACCGAGGTTGTGGGCGGCGTGGAATTGCCCAGCTACCGGGGCGATATCATCAACGAGCTGGAATTCACGCCCGAGGCGCGGATCCCCAACCCCGAGAAGATGCTGCGCGCCTACACCCAGGCGGCAGCGACGCTGAACCTGATCCGGGCTTTTTCGACCGGGGGTTATGCGGATGTCCACCAGGTTCACGGCTGGACACTGGGCTTTACCGACGGGGAGAAGGCGGCGAAATACCGCGAGATCGCGAACCGCATTTCCGACACGCTTGATTTCATGTCGGCGGCGGGCGTCACGGCGGATACCGCTCATACCCTGCAAACGGTTGAATATTATACAAGCCACGAATCCCTGCTGCTGGAATATGAAGAGGCGCTGTGCCGTCAGGACAGCCTGACCGGCAAGTGGCTGGCAGGTTCGGGCCATATGATCTGGATCGGCGACCGCACCCGTCAGCCCGATGGCGCCCATGTGGAATTTGCACGGGGCGTGCAGAACCCGATTGGCCTGAAGTGCGGGCCAAGCATGACCACGGATGACCTGAAAAAGCTGATGGCCACGCTGAACCCCGAAAACGAGGCAGGGCGCCTGACCCTGATCGCGCGTTTCGGGGCAGGGTCGGTGGGCGACCACCTGCCAAAGCTGATCCGCGCGGTGGAACAGGAAGGGGCAAATGTGCTTTGGACCTGCGACCCGATGCACGGCAACACCATCAAGTCCTCGACCGGCTACAAGACGCGGCCCTTCGACTCGGTGCTGCGCGAGGTGCGCGAGTTCTTTGACGTGCATGAGGCAGAAGGCACCGTTCCCGGTGGCGTGCATTTCGAGATGACCGGACAGGATGTCACGGAATGCACCGGCGGCGTGCGTGCGGTCAGCGACGAGGATCTGAGCGACCGCTACCACACCGCCTGCGATCCGCGCCTGAACGCCAGCCAGTCGCTGGAACTGGCCTTCCTGGTGGCAGAGGAACTAACGGCGCGCCGCGTTGCCCAGTCCGAAGCCGCCGCCATCTGATCGCGGCAGCGGCCCCCGGGCCATGCTTTCAATGTAAACGCCGCCGGCCAATGGTCGGCGGCGTTTTTCGTCCGGGATGTCAGATGACAGGCAATGCGGGCCTTTGATTACATTGCTGCTTCAACAGGGCAGGAATCAGACCCTGATTGTGAGAACTGCAATGAAGGTCGGGTCCTCTTGAACCTCGGAGGCGAAGCGCAAGCCGGGCCAGCGCCTGCCCGGGGTGGGCGATGCTGACCTAGGCTCATGCCACTTTATTTCTCAACCTTGATGAATCTCATCGGGGACACAGAATGCCTCACCAAATCGCCTACCCGAGGGGCGGGCAGGCGATGGCCCGGCGCCTTCGGCTTGTTCCGGGCCCGGGTGCCAGTGATCGACGGCTGCAATGTCCACGCAGCAACCATTCGTCAGCCTGTCGATGAAGGTTTTCTCCATGACTATGCCGGTTGTAGGTGTCGATCCTGGCGGACCGGCTATGTTGAAAGCCCCGGATCATGGCTGTCGGTTTGCGCCGGGCCGGGCCGTCAGTCTTCGGATTTGACCAGCCGCAGGTAGGGGGGGCGCCTGTCCGTCGGCCTGACCTGCGCCGCAGATGGTGCCTCATAGGTGGCAACCGGTGCCGCAAAGCCCGGAACCGGCTCCGGCGTGGTTGGCCTCTGCCGATCCGGCTCAGGCGCGGGTCCGGCCTCCGAACCGGGCAACAGCAGAGCGAATTCCCTGTCCAGCACGTCAAAGCGCCGGGGGGCCAATCCGATCTTGCCCTTGAACACCAGACACCCCAACAGGCGGCTGACATCGCCCAGATCGCTTTTCAACGGCAGCAGGAGCATCCGTGCCTCCCCCTCCGGCCGGCCTTCCGAACCCGGTGATGTCAGGCGAAACCGGCTCGTGCCCGGTGCCTGAAAAACCTCTTCAAGGGTTTCCGAGATCAATTGCCGCGCGCCGGGGTTGAACAGGGCTGTCAGCGGCATGCCACGCACTTCCATGCCCATCAGGTCATTCAGATGGCTGCCCGCGATACGCAACCGCGCGATGCCCGGCGCGACCCGTTCCACGATAAACGCGTTTTCAAGCGCGCCCTCGATCCCGCGCGGGTCGATTTCAGAGCGTTTCGGTACGATGCGCGCTCCGCGCAAGGCTTCCCAATAGGCTTCGACCTGCGCGATGGCGGCATAACCGGTTTCTGGATGATGGTCTGACATTTCAATGACATTCTGCGATTTATGGTCTGACTTGTCCATGCAACACCACCTTCGATTATTCGGCCGGGATCGCAACGGGGTACAGCGCCAGCCACAGCCTGTTCCCGTGACAGCGTCACGAGCTGTGCGTTCAACTCTATTCTAATTAGCCTGAATTGCCGGGCAGCGGGGGAAATTCTTAAGCATTGGTTAACACCGCGCCGGATGGGCTTGCCCCGCCGTGCCGTTTCGACCTATCCCGGTGCGGAACTCAAACTGCAAGGGCCGCCTTTCATGATCCATTCGATGACCGGTTTTGCCGCGCGTGCAGGCGCTGACGCGCCCTATTCCTGGGGCTGGGAGATTCGCGCAGTGAACGGCAAGGGGCTGGACCTGCGCCTGCGCGTGCCGGACTGGATCGAGGGGCTGGAGGCCGAACTGCGCAAGAAACTGGCTGCGGTGGCGGCGCGGGGCAACGTCACCTTTAACCTGCGCGTCACCCGGGAAGAGACCGCAGGCCGGCTGGAAGTCAACGAGGCCCAGCTTGAAACCGTGCTGGAAGCGCTGCACCGGATCGAAGCGCGGGCGATGGATGCAGGGATATCGCTGGCCCCGTCCAAGGCCACCGATATCGTGACCATGCGCGGTGTGCTTGAACAGGCCACGACGCAGGACGACACGGCACAGCTTTGTGCGGCATTGCTGAAAGATGTGGACAAGGTGCTGGCCGATTTCGCCGCCATGCGCGCCAGCGAGGGCGCCGCCCTGGCCAGGGTGCTGGAAAACCAGCTGACCGAGGTCGAAAACCTGACTGCCGCGGCGGCAAAGCTGGCCGAGGGGCGCAAGGACGAGATGGCGCAGAACCTGCGGCAGAACCTGGCCCGCATTCTGGACAATACCGATGGGGTGGATGAAAGCCGTCTGGCCCAGGAACTGGCGCTGATTGCGGTCAAATCCGACATCACCGAAGAAATCGACCGGCTGGGCGCGCATATCGCGGCCGCGCGCGCGCTGCTGGCCGAGGGTGGCCCGGTGGGGCGCAAGCTGGATTTCCTGATGCAGGAATTCAACCGCGAAACCAATACCCTCTGCGCCAAGGCGCAGCATACGGAGCTGACCCGCGTCGGCCTGTCGCTGAAGGCCGTGATCGACCAGATGCGCGAACAAGTACAGAATGTGGAGTAGACCATGACCCAGCAGCCAGAAAGGCGCGGACTTCTTGTTATTCTCAGCTCACCGTCCGGGGCAGGTAAATCCACGCTGGCCCGGCGGTTGATGGCCTGGGATGCCTCGCTGAAGTTCTCTGTCTCCGCTACCACGCGGGTCCCGCGCAAGGGCGAGGTCGAGGGCAAGGATTATTTCTTTGTCTCGGAGGAGAACTTTCGAAAGTGGGTCAAGGAGGGCGAGTTGCTGGAACACGCCCATGTCTTCGGAAACAACTACGGCTCTCCCCGGGGGCCTGTTCAGGAAGCCATCGAAGCGGGCCGGGACGTGCTTTTTGACATCGACTGGCAAGGCGCCCAGCAAATTCAGAAATCGGCACTTGGCTCGCACACGCTTTCCATTTTCATCCTGCCACCCTCCATTCTGGAACTGCGCCGCAGGCTGATCAGCCGGGGGCAGGACACCGAAGAAACCATTGCCAAGCGGATGCGGAAAAGCTGGGATGAGATCAGCCATTGGGACGGCTATGATTATGTGATCGTGAACGACGACCTCACGGAAACCGAAGAAAAGCTGAAAACCATCATCCGTGCCGAACGCATGCGGGTGGCGCAGCAGCCCCGGTTGCTGGATCATGTGCGCAAACTGCAAACCGAATTCGAGGATCTGACATGACGCTCTATGCACTTGGCGACAAGACCCCCAAAGTCCACGGCAATGCCTGGGTGGCACCGGATGCGAATGTGATCGGCAATGTGGTGCTGGAAGACGAAAGCTCGGTCTGGTTTGGTTCCACGCTGCGCGGTGACAACGAGGTGATCCATGTGGGCCGGGGATCAAACGTGCAGGAAAACTGCGTGTTCCACACCGACATGGGCTATCCGCTGACCATTGGCGAAAATTGCACCATTGGTCACAAGGTCATGCTGCATGGCTGCACCATCGGGGACAATACGCTGATCGGCATGGGGGCCACGATCCTCAATGGCGCAAGGATCGGGCGCAACTGCCTGATCGGTGCGGGCGCGCTGATCACCGAAGGCAAGGAGATCCCTGACGGTTCGCTGGTCATGGGCGCGCCGGGCAAGGTGGTGCGGCAGCTGGATGAAGAGGCGATCGCGAAATTGACCACCAGCGCAAGGCATTATGCCGAAAACGCCGCCCGGTTTGCCAAAGACCTCACAGCGCTCTGATGCGATGACCGAAGCACCGCTGCTGCCTGACCTGATCGCCGCCCTGCCATTGCCGACCCTGGTCATCGACCGGGCAGAGCGGATCGCGGCGGTGAACCCGGCGGCCAAGGCGCTGGTCGGGGCGCATACCGTGGGCCGCCACTTTGTGACCGTGCTGCGCCAGCCCTCGCTGGTGGATGCGGTGGAGCGTTGCATCGAGGACGGGAAGGGGCGGCACGCGCAATTCCTGGTCGACGAGGCGGGCAAGGATGTGACCTATGACGTCACGCTCAACCCGGTCCAGGGTGCCGGGCTGCTGATGGTCAGCTTTCAGGACATCACCCCGCAGGCGCAGGCTGGGCAGATGCGGCGCGACTTCGTGGCCAATGTCAGCCACGAGCTGCGCACGCCGCTGACCTCGCTGATGGGGTTTATCGAGACGCTCAGCGGCCCGGCGCGCGACGATGCGGCCGCGCGGGACCGGTTTCTGGCGATCATGCAGACCGAAGCGGGGCGCATGAACCGTCTGGTGGGCGATCTGTTGTCCCTGAGCCGGGTGGAAGCCGAGGAACGGGTGCGCCCGACCAGGCAGATCAACCTGGCCGAAGTGCTGCAGACCGCGCTGCGCAACCTCAATCCGCTGGCTGTCGAAGCGGGGGTCACCCTGCGCCCTGACTTCGGGGCGGAGGCGATCCCGATTCTGGGCGACGCGGACCAGATGTTGCAGGTCTTTACCAACCTGATCGAGAACGCGATCAAATACGGGGGCGACGACCGACCGGTCGAGATCACCGCAGAAACCAGCCTGCGTGACCCGGCGTTGCGCGGGCCATCGGTGCGCATTACGGTCAGCGACCATGGGCCCGGCATCCCGTCGCATCACATTCCGCGCCTGACCGAACGATTCTACCGCGCCGACAACCACCGCAGCCGTGCCCTGGGCGGCACCGGGCTGGGACTGGCAATTGTGAAACATATTCTCAACCGGCACCGGGGGCGGCTGAAAATCACCTCCGAAGAGGGGCAGGGCGCGTCATTCTGCGTTATCCTGCCCCGAGATGTAGTGGTGAGCGACGGCTGAACGCCAATATATCACTTCTTTCTCCAAATTCTTCCCGTGTCATAAAACCGTAACAAAACCTTCACAAAAGGTATAAGCGCGCCACCTAAACGGGCCGGGAGACCACCCATGGGGGAGGTCGTAGAATGTATGAAAACAGGAGACATCATGTCACTGACAAAACTCACCACATCCGCACTGGCCATCGCCGCGCTTTCCGCTTCGGCTGCCGCTGCGCGTGACAACGTCCAGGTTGCAGGTTCGTCCACCGTGCTGCCCTATGCTTCGATCGTTGCAGAAGCCTTTGGCGAGAACACCGACTTCCCGACACCGGTCATCGAATCGGGCGGCTCCTCTGCCGGTCTGAAGCGGTTCTGCGAAGGTGTGGGCGAAAACACCATCGACGTGGCAAACGCCTCCCGCGCAATCCGCGAAAAGGAAATCAAGGCCTGCGCCGAGAATGGTGTCACCGACATCATGGAAGTGCGCATCGGCTATGACGGCATCGTGTTTGCCTCGCAGATCAGCGGCCCGGCCTTCGCAGCCTTCGAGCCTGCCGACATCTTCAACGCCATCGGCGCGAAGGTGCTGAAAGACGGCGCCATCGTCGACAACGATTACAGCAGCTGGGCCGAGTTCAACAGCGACCTGCCCGATGCAGAAATCGCAATGTTCATCCCCGGCACCAAGCACGGCACACGCGAAGTCTTTGAAGACAAGGTACTGCTGAAAGGCTGCGAAGACACCGGTGCAATGCAGGCCATGCTGGATGGCGGCATGAGCGAAGACGACGCCGAAGACGCCTGCCTGGACGTGCGTCAGGACGGCCGTTCGGTCGACATCGACGGTGACTATACCGAGACCCTGGCCCGTATCGACGCCAACACCAATGGCATCGGCGTGTTCGGTCTGGCGTTCTACGAGAACAACCAGGACAAGCTGAAAGTGGCGACCATGGGCGGCGTGGCCCCCTCGACCGAAACCATCGCTTCGGGTGATTACCCGGTGTCCCGTCCGCTGTTCTTCTACGTCAAGAAGGCACATATCGGCGTGATCCCCGGCCTGAAGGAATACGCACAGTTCTTCATCTCCGACGAACTGGCCGGCCCTTCCGGCCCGCTGGCCAACTATGGCCTGGTGTCCGACCCGCAGCTGTCCGACACGCAAAAATCCGTCAATGAAGAAGCGACAATGGGTTCCGGCTCCTGAGCCTGTCGCTGACCTTTCGTAGCCGGGGGCGGCCCGACGCCGCCCCCGCGCAGTTTCGATAAAGAAATTCCACCCACAGGCGGGGCACGACATGCCGATACTCTGGCTCTTTCTCATCGTTTCAGGCATCGCCATCGCCGGATATTACATTGGCACGGCGCGGGTGATGCGCAGCGCGGGCGGTGACCGGCGTCACATGCATTCGCTGCCTTCCTACTACGGGGGCAATGTGGCGATCAAAGCCGCCGTTCCCGCCCTTCTTCTGATGCTGGTCTGGCTGCTGGTGCAGCCGATGATCGTCAACAATTCCGTCTCTGCCCTGATCCCGGACAGCGCCATTGCCGACAGTTCTTCGCGCGGGCTGGTCCTGTCAGAGGTACGCCGCGCGGCTGACGGCATGGACCGAGCGCTGGCCCAGGGCACCATGGATGCCAATATGGCAAATGACCCGCAGGCCGACCCGGATGAGGTCACCAGCCGCCTGCAGGACGCGGGCGCCATCGTGACATCGCAGATCACCCAGCCGGTTCTGAACGCCGCGCAAAGCTACCGGATGCAGAACCAGCGCGGCAACCAGTTCATGAGCGGTGTTGTCATTGTCCTGGCATTGTTGGGCGCGCTTTGGGGGCTGCGCGGCGCACAGGCCGATTTCCGGGCGCGCAACGTGGTTGAATCGGCGGTAAAGATGCTGCTGATCGGTGCCGCCTCCATCGCGATCCTGACGACACTGGGCATCGTGCTGTCGCTGGTTTTCAACACCATCGAATTCTTCCGCCTTTACCCCGCCAGCGACTTCTTTTTCGGCACCAACTGGGCGCCGAGCTTTTCGGGCAGGGGGGGCAGTTCCGACCTGGGTGTGCTGCCGCTGCTCTGGGGCACCTTCTATATCTCGCTGGTGGCGCTGGCGGTGGCGATCCCCATCGGGTTGTTCGCGGCGGTCTACCTGTCGGAATATGCCAGCAACTCCGTGCGCTCCGTCGCCAAGCCGCTGCTGGAGGTGCTGGCCGGCATTCCAACCATCGTCTACGGGCTTTTCGCGCTGCTGACGGTTGGTCCGCTGCTGGTCTCGGTCTTTGGCCGCGACGGGCTGGGCATCATGCAGGCGGGCACCGCCGTGATCACCGCCGGTCTGGTCATGGGCGTGATGCTGATCCCCTTTGTCAGCTCGCTGTCCGACGACATCATCAATGCCGTGCCGCAGGCGATGCGCGATGGCTCATATGGCCTTGGAGCGACCAAGTCGGAAACCATCCGCCAGGTGGTCCTGCCCGCCGCCTTGCCCGGCATCGTCGGTGCGATCCTGCTGGCAGCCTCACGCGCCATCGGCGAAACCATGATCGTGGTGCTGGGGGCAGGGGCCGCCGCACGGTTGTCCCTGAACCCCTTCGACGCGATGACCACCGTCACCGCCAAGATTGTCAGCCAGCTTACCGGGGATGCGGATTTCGCCAGCCCCGAGGCGCTGGTGGCCTTTGCGCTGGGGATGACATTGTTTGTCATCACCCTCGCCCTCAATGTTTTCGCGCTCTACATCGTGCGCAAGTACCGGGAGCAATATGACTGATGTCTGATGCAAGCCTCAGCAGCGGCGCTGCACCCAAACCGCGCGGAAAATCCCTGCTGGTGCAGGATGCGCGTACCCGCAAACGCAACGCAGCCGAAAAACGGTTCCGGGCCTATGGCATGACCGCCATCCTGATCGGGCTGTTCTTTCTGGTGGTCCTCGCGGTTTCAATCATCCGTTCCGGCGTGCCGGCCTTTACCCAGACGGTTGTGGATGTGGACTTTACCCTGACGCAGGAACAATTCACCGCCGCCGAAGGGGAATTGTTCAAGACCAAGGCCTATGAGGGGCTGCTGATCGAACAGATCCGCGACACCCTGGAGGCGCGCGGCCTTGAGGTGGCGTTCGATGCGGGCGCGATTGAACGCCTGCTGGGCAAGCCCGGCGGCACCCTGCGCGAACATTACCGCGCAAACGAACAGGATCTGGGCAGCCCGGTGAACTTCAAGCTGGCGGCAGCATCAAGGGTCGACGGCTATCTGACCGGCCGCGTCACCCGTGAAGCGCTGCAGGACAGCCGTTTCATGCAGGCCTCCGACCTGGACCTGATCGACGCGCTGGTCAGCGCCGATATCATCACCCGTGCGTTCAACTGGAACTTCATCACCGGGGCGGATTCGGGCGTGGACAACCCCGGCGGTGCCGGCATCGGCGCCTCGGTCATCGGCTCCTTCTTCATGATGCTGGTGGTGCTGGCGCTGTCGCTGCCGATCGGTGTCGCGGCCTCCATCTATCTTGAGGAATTTGCGCCGCAGAACCGGTTCACCGATCTGATCGAAGTCAACATCTCGAACCTCGCGGCGGTGCCTTCCATTGTCTTTGGTATCCTTGGTCTGGCGGTCTTTATCCAGTTCATGCATCTGCCGCAGTCGGCTCCGCTGGTGGGTGGTCTGGTGCTGACGCTGATGACACTGCCGACCATCATCATCTCCACCCGCGCCTCGCTGAAATCCGTGCCACCCTCGATCCGGGACGCGGCGCTGGGGGTAGGGGCCTCAAAGATGCAGGCGGTGTTTCACCACGTGCTGCCCCTGGCGATGCCGGGCATCCTGACGGGCACCATCATCGGCCTTGCGCAGGCCCTGGGAGAGACGGCACCCCTGCTGCTGATCGGCATGGTCGGCTTTGTCGCGCGGGGCTATCCCGATGGCGTGCTGGCCGGTTTCACCGAGCCGAACTCGGCCATGCCCGCGCAGATCTACACCTGGGCCGCCCGTGCGGACGCCAGTTTTTACGAGAAAGCATGGGGCGGGATCATCATTCTTTTGATATTCCTGCTGACCATGAACATCATCGCCATCATCCTGCGCCGCCGTTTCGAGCGCCGCTGGTAAGGAGACAGTCCGATGAAAGACAATCATATTGCGGAGAATGAAGTGGCCACCAAGAACATCAAAATCGCGGCCCGGGACGTGCAGGTCTATTATGGCGACACCCATGCGATCAAGGACGTCAACGTCGAGATCGAGGACAAGACCGTCACCGCCTTCATCGGGCCGTCGGGCTGCGGCAAATCGACATTCCTGCGCTGCATCAACCGGATGAACGACACCATCGATGTCTGCCGCGTGGTCGGCGACATCCTGATCGACGGCGAGGACATCTATGACCGCAAGGTGGATCCGGTGCAGCTGCGCGCCAAGGTCGGCATGGTGTTCCAGAAACCCAACCCCTTTCCCAAGTCGATCTATGACAATGTGGCCTATGGGCCGCGTATTCACGGGCTGGCCCGCAACAAGGCCGAACTGGACGACATCGTGGAACGCGCCCTGCGCCGCGGTGCGATCTGGAACGAGGTCAAGGACCGGCTCGATGCGCCGGGCACCGGCCTGTCGGGCGGCCAGCAACAGCGCCTGTGCATCGCACGCGCCGTGGCCACGGAACCCGAAGTGCTGCTGATGGATGAACCCTGTTCGGCGCTGGACCCGATTGCAACCGCACAGGTCGAAGAGCTGATCGACGAGCTGCGCCAGAACTATTCGGTGGTGATCGTCACCCACTCCATGCAGCAGGCCGCCCGCGTCAGCCAGAAGACGGCCTTTTTCCATCTGGGCAACCTTGTGGAATTTGGCGAGACCGACAAGATCTTCACCGCCCCCGAAGACCCGCGCACCGAAAGCTACATCACAGGCCGGATTGGATAATATCATGCAAGATCAACACATTGCGTCAGCCTTTGATCGCGATCTGGAGGCGGTTCAGGCCCAGATCATGAAGATGGGCGGATTGGTTGAAGATGCCATCCGCAACGGGGCCTTGTCCCTTGAAAGCCGGGACGAGGAACTGGCCGAAAAGGTCAGGGCAGGGGACAAGGTTATCGACAACCTTGAAATCATGATCAACGAAAGCGCCGCCCGGGTCATCGCCCTGCGCGCGCCCACCGCGATTGACCTGCGTCTGATCCTGAGCGTGATCAAGATCAGCGCAAACCTTGAGCGGATTGGCGATTACGCGAACAACATGGCAAAACGCACCGGCGTGCTGTCGCAGATTGCCCCGGTCAACGACAGCGCGGGTGCCATCCGCCGCATGGCGCGCACGGTCGAAGCCATGCTCAAGGACGCGCTGGACGCCTATATCCAGCGCGACGCCGAACTGGCGGCCGACATCATCGAGCGTGACCAGGAAGTGGATCAGATGTACAATGCGCTGTTCCGCGAATTCCTGACCTTCATGATGGAAGATCCGCGCAACATCACGGCCTGTATGCACCTGCATTTCATTGCCAAGAACGTCGAACGCATGGGTGATCTGGTCACCTCCATCGCCGAGCAGGTGATCTATCTGGTCACCGGCCAGCACCCCGATGAAGACCGGCCCAAGGCCGACCACACATCCATGCCAACCGGGAGTTGAAGATGTCCGTGACCCAACCCCAGGTCCTGCTGGTCGAAGACGAACCGGCGCAGCGCGAGGTCCTGGCCTATAATCTGGAAAGCGAAGGCTTTGCCGTGCGCCGTGCCGAGAACGGCGAAGAAGCGCTGCTGATGGTGTCAGAGGCGCGTCCGGACCTGGTGATCCTCGACTGGATGATGCCGCTGATGAGCGGCATCGAAGTCTGCCGCCAGCTCAAGACCCGGGACGAGACCCGCGACATTCCGATCATCATGCTGTCGGCACGCTCCGAAGAAGTCGACGCGGTGCGCGGGCTTGAAACCGGGGCGGATGATTATGTCGTCAAACCCTATGCGCTGCGCGAGTTGATGGCGCGCGTGCGCAACCAGCTGCGCCGGTCACGGCCGGCAGCCAGCGGTGCCGAGCTGACCTTTGACGACATCCGCCTTGATCCGGAACGCCACCGCGTGAACCGCGCCGAAAAGGAACTGAAGCTGGGGCCGACGGAATACCGGTTGCTGGTGACCTTGCTTGAAAAACCCGGCCGCGTGTTCAGCCGCGATCAGCTGCTTGACCATGTCTGGGGTCGCGATATCTATGTCGACACGCGCACGGTGGATGTTCACATCGCAAGACTGCGCAAGGCGCTGACGGTCCACGGCGGGCAAGACCCGATCAGAACCGTACGCGGCGCAGGTTACGCGCTGGGCTGAGCCGCTGTTTTCAGCGGCCAGTTGCGCGCAAAGGCATGTTTTGCGGCCTCAGGGGTAATCATTTATTTACATAATACTGATTATAGGATTTGTGGACACCGTTAAAGGACCGTCAGAAGACATCTGTTCGATCCCATCCTGACCTCTCCGCTTGTTGAATGCTGGACTTTTTGACGCTTCCATCGTTAATAATGCACATCTCATCAAGGGTTTGTGTATGCCGTCTGTCCTGATCCTCAATGGTCCGAACCTGAACCTGCTGGGCACACGCCAGCCGGACGTCTACGGCGCGACGACCCTGGCCGACATCGAGAAGATCTGTGCCGAGGCGGCAGCGGCACTGGGGCTTGAGGTCGCCTTCCTGCAAAGCAACCATGAAGGCGCGCTGCTGGACGCGATCCATGCCGCCAAGGGCGTTCATGGCGGCATCGTGCTGAATGCCGGTGCCTATACCCATACCTCTGTCGCGCTGATGGATGCCATCGCCTCTGTCGAATTGCCGGTTGTGGAGGTTCACCTGAGTAACATCCACGCCCGCGAGACATTCCGCCATCATTCCTACATCGCGCCCGTGGCCATCGGACAGATCTGCGGCTTTGGTGCCAAGGGCTATCTGATGGCGCTGGACGCACTTTCAGAAAGGCTTGTAACATCATGAGTTTACGAGAGTATCTTCATGCCGTTGCCCGCTGCCCGAGCCTTGAGGAGCTTTGGGATCTGCACACCAGCAAGATGGACAGCTACGGTTTCGACCGGCTGATCTATGGCTTTACACGCTACCGCACCTCGACATCCCTGGGCGATCCGGAAGACTTCGTCATCCTGACGAACCACAGCCGCGCCTATACCGATGAATTCCTTGGCGGTGGCCTCTATTTCCACGCGCCCATGGTGCATTGGGCGCTCAAGCATGAAGGTGCCTGCAGCTGGACCGTCCTGCACGACATGGCGCGCGAACGGGCCATGACCCCGGCAGAGGAACGCGTGATCGACTTCAACCGCCGCATGAACGTCACGGCGGGCTATACCGTCAGCTTCAAATCCATCTCGGCCCGCTCCAAGGGGGCCATCGCCCTGACCGCGAAACCGGGCATCTCGCAGGATGAGGTTGATGCGCTTTGGGCCCAGCATGGCAATGACATCAAGCTGATGAACGAAATCGCCCATCTGAAGATCCTGACCCTGCCCTACCACTCGCAGCGCCGCGCCCTGACACCGCGCCAGCGCGAGGCGCTGGAATGGGTCGGTGATGGCAAGACGATGCAGGACATCGCGGTGATCATGGGGCTGACATCGGCCACTGTGGAAAAACACCTCAGACTGGCCCGCGAGGCGCTGGCAGTGGATACGACGGCCCAGGCCGTACTCAAGGCGTCATTTTCGAACCAAATGTTTGTTCTGGACGCATAGATTCTGACGAATCTGACGCGTCGCGTGAAATATTCCCCTTGATTTGACCACAAGGTAAGGAATCCCTGACTGGCTCAAAGCCACGAGTTGACCCAAAGTAACATTGTTCCTGGCAAACGGTTTGACCGCAGGGACAAGGCCTGTAAACCCTTGTTATAACAAGGCTCTTTGCAGGTGCCGGTTACAGTCGGGCGTATTCTTCCGCCCGGCTGTCCGGGGTCATAACGCCCCTGCTCCTCCCCGAGCGTTCCGTCACCGGGCGTTGGGCGGACCTTGAACATCAAGGTCCGCCCGCTTTCCCTCAGCAGCTCCGCCAAACTCCCGCGCAGATGCAAAAAGGGCGGCACCCTGCGGCACCGCCCTTTTCAATTCCGATCGCTTCGCCGTCCATCTCAGGACGCGGTGCTTAGCCTTTGGCGGCCTTGGCCACTTCGGCGGCAAAGTCTTCCTTGACCACTTCGATGCCTTCGCCCACTTCGAGACGCACGAAACCGGTGATGGTGGCGCCAACTTCCTTGGCAGCGTCGCCCACGGTCAGATCCGGGTTCACGACAAAGGACTGGTTCAGCAGCGTGACTTCGGACATGTACTTTTTCATCCGGCCCACGATCATCTTTTCGATGACCTGCTCGGGCTTGCCGCTTTCGCGCGCAATGTCCATCTGAACCTGCTTTTCCTTCTCGACCACGGCCGGGTCCAGATCGTCTTCGGACAGGGACGCGGGGTTGACCGCCGCGATGTGCATCGCAACCTGCTTGCCGAACGCATCGTCGCCGCCGGTCATCGCGACCAGAACGCCGATCTTGCCCATGCCGGGTGCTGCCGCGTTGTGGACATAGGAAACCACGGTTTCGCCGTCCACAGTCGCCATGCGGCGCACGGACATGTTTTCACCGATCACGGCAACCGCGTCTGTCACGGTCTGCTCGACGGTCTTGCCGCCCATGTCCGCCGCTTTCAGCGCGTCGACATCGGAAACGGAAACGGCGACATCGGCGATGCCCGCGACCATTTTCTGGAAATCCGCGTTCTTGCCGACGAAATCGGTTTCGGAGTTCACTTCAACCGCGACGCCATGGCCACCTTCGACCTTGACCGCAACCAGACCTTCGGCGGCGGTACGGCCCGATTTCTTGGCGGCTTTCGCCAGACCCTTGGTGCGCAGCCAGTCAACGGCGGCTTCCATGTCGCCGTCGTTCTCGGTCAGTGCCTTCTTGGCGTCCATCATGCCTGCGCCGGTGCTGTCGCGCAGTTCTTTTACCATAGATGCTGTGATTGCCATCTTTGGGTGCTCCTAATTTCTATCAAACGATTGGGGCAGGTTTCCCCTGCCCCATATGTCAGGCGTATGTCAGTCTCGTGACAATACTCAGCCTTCGGCTTTCTCAGCGGCCTTGGCTTTGGTTTCCTGCTTGGATTCCAGATCCAGCGGCGCGTCCTTGGCCATTGCGTCATCCGACACGGTCTCGGAGGAGGCATTGCCGACCTCGACACCGGTGCTTCCCTCGGTCAACGCTTCTTCGGCCGGGGCTTCTTCCATGGCGCCGATGTCGACACCTGCGGCACCCAGCTGGGCCGACATGCCGTCAAGTGCCGCGCGCGATGCCAGATCGCAATAAAGCGCGATGGCACGGGCCGCATCGTCGTTGCCGGGGATGATATAGTCGATCCCGTCGGGCGAGCAGTTGGTGTCAACCACGGCCACAACCGGGATGCCCAGCTTGTTGGCTTCGGCAACCGCCAGCGCTTCTTTCTTGACGTCGATGACAAAGATCAGGTCAGGGCGACCGCCCATTTCACGGATACCGCCAAGCGAGGCTTCAAGCTTTGCCTGATCGCGTTCCATGCCCAGGCGCTCTTTCTTGGTCAGACCTTCAAAGCCACGCTCGGATTGCTCGTCGATGGACTTCAGACGGTTGATCGACTGGGACACGGTCTGCCAGTTGGTCAGCGTGCCGCCCAGCCAGCGGTGGTTCATGTAGTATTGCGCGCATTTCTCTGCCGCTTCCGCGACGGGCTGCTGCGCCTGACGCTTGGTGCCGACGAAAAGAACGCTGCCGCCCTTGGCGACGGTATCGCGGATCGCCTGCAGCGCCTGGTCCAGCATCGGAACAGTCTGCGTCAGGTCCATGATGTGGATGCCGTTGCGCGCGCCATAGATGAAGGGACCCATGCGGGGGTTCCAGCGCTGCGTCTGGTGGCCGAAGTGTACGCCTGCTTCAAGCAATTGGCGCATGGAGAACTCAGGAAGAGCCATGTCTTTATACCTTTCCGGTTTAGCCTCGTCGGGGGTATGACAGCACATGCTGACAACCGGCGGACGCTTGAGGATGTCTCCCCCAAGGGCCCAACCCCGACTGCGGGATTAAGTGGCCGTGCTATAGGCCAGCAGCGCGTGCTGTGCAAGGGATAAACTCTATGTCATCGGCATGGACAGGCCATGTGCTTTGCCGCAAACTCAAATCAAAAAATCAAGGGAGTATCCAATGTTGAAATCCACCGCGCTGCTGGCAATTTTCGCCCTGGCCGCACCCGGCTTTGCCCAGACGCTGACCCTGACACCCGCGTCCCCGCAACCTGCCGACGGCTCCCTGAAACAGGGGCTGGCCGTTGATTATGCCTATTACAGCGTCCGGTCGCTGGACGAGGCAAGGGGCAAGCTGGACCATGCCAAGGCCGGGCCGCCGCTGGCCGGGTTTTCCTATCTCGATACCGATCCGGGCGATAACGCCCTGACATCAACCAGCGCCGAAAAGGTGCTGGCCGCCATCCAGGGCTATATCCGGTTTGACGCCCCCGGCACCTATGACATCGAATTCATCAGCAACGACGGGCTGCAGGCCAGCATCGGCGGACAGCAGGTGGCCCTCTTTGACGGTGTGCATGGCTGCGAATCCGCTGGCGTGACCTCGGTCGCGGTGCCGCAGGCCGGCTGGTACGAGGTCGAGGCCACCTATTTCCAGCGCAAGGGCTCTGCCTGCCTGCTGATGGACTGGGGCCAGTCGGGCAATATGGAACCGGTGCCGGACAGCGCCTTCGCCCACAAGTAATTCACCAGGGGCAATGCGGTATCAGCCGCGGCCCAGAAGCGCTTGATGGCCCGCGCGCACCGCCTGTTCACAGGCCAGGGCAAGCGCCTTTCGGTCCGGCATCTCGCTGACGCGCAGCGCCGGGTGAAACACCACCTGCACCCTGCCCTGCTTTGCGGGCGCCAGGGTGTGGATCAGATGGGTCCCGAAATCCATGTCGCCCCACCAGCCGTAAAACCGCGCATCGGTGCCCTGTGGCGCATGATAGACCACGCACACCGGCTGCACCTGGATCTGATCGCGCAATTCCGGTGCGAAAAAGCTCTGGAACAGCGTGGTCTTGAACGGCAGCACCTGTCTGCCATCGGTGCTGGTGCCCTCGGGAAAGAACAGCAACTTGTGACCCGCCAGCAGGCGCTTTTGGAACAGCACGGTCTGTTCGCGTGCCCGTGCCGGATTGCGTTCGATGAAAACGGTCCCGGTGGCGCGCGCCAGCCAGCCGATGCCGGGCCAGCCTTCCACCTCTGACTTGGACACGAAATAGACCCGTTTGGCCGCATTCAGCACAAAGATGTCCAGCCATGAGGCATGGTTGCACACCACCGCCCCGCGCCCCGTCATCGGCCTTCCCGAGACCTCGTGACGCAATCCGATGATGCGCAGCGACATGCGACAGACCCATTGGGTCACATGGGGGGTCACGGGCCGGTTCGCCCCGCAGACCGGCCGCTCCACCGCACGCAGGATCAGTTTGATCAGCAAGCCGCCGAAAACCACCACGATCAGGGCGATGACCCGCAGCACCACCCGAATCCAGCCCGATATCGTGATCCGGGGATAGGCCGGCGGTACACCGCTGTCCCAGGCGGTTGTCATGCGCCGGTGGCCCCATAGATGCGGGCCTGCCGGGTGTTGATCTGGGTGGTGTCCATGATCAGGCAGACATCGACCGTGTTGAAGGCATGATCCACATACGCCCCCTCGCCCACACATCCGCCCAGCCGCAGATATGCCTTGATCAGACTGGGAATCTGGCGCATCGCTGCCTTGCGATCAAGTTGAGCTTCGTCCAGCAGGTTCATGCTTTGAAAGGATTTCTCCAGCGCACGAACCCGCAGTTCCGGCGGCGCCAGATGGCGTTCATGCAGCAGGCTCAGCGGTGCGGCCAACCGGTCCATATCGGTGCCATGAAAGCTGGCCACCCCGAACAGGATCTCGACCCCGTTCGCCTTGACGTATTGCGCAAGAGCGGACCACAACACATGCATCCCGACCCCGCCACGATAGTCTGGATGCAGGCAGGAACGACCCAATTCCAACAGGTTACGACCCGAAGCTAACAAAGGCGACAGATCGTATTCCGCGGCCGAATAGAACCCGCCAGCCTCGACCGCCTTTTCCGCCCGCATCAGGCGATAGACGCCCACCACCTTGTCCGAGCGGATGTCCGTCAACAGCAGGTGTTCAAAGAACGGGTCCAGGTGATCGCGCTCAAGCTTCTCATCATGATCGACAAGCGGGCCGCTGCCGCCCAGCTCGGTGACAAAGACATCATAGCGCAGACGCTGTGCCGCATGCAGATCTGCAGGCGTTTTCGCAAGACTGACCGAAAAATCCGCCGCATGTGCCTGAGCCATCTGCCTGCCGTCGCTGTTGAAATACCCTGGCCGTCTGATAGGCAATGCGCAGGCCAAGCGCAATCCTTGTGCCCTGGCAGCAAATGCCGCATCATTAACTTGTGGTTGCAGGACTTGTTATGTGTTCCCGCGTTAACCTTTTGAAAAGGATCATGGGTCATCAAAGACCGGCATCAACCCGACCCGAAAGCTGTCTATGACGATTTTGCCCACATCCCTGAAATTTACCGTCACTTTGCCGCCGATGTTGCTTTGCACCTGTCCGATCCCCCAATCGGGCCGCTCGGGATGGGTCACCAGCATGCCGGGGGTCAGAATGGCATTCAGATCGTCCATGGTTCTGCCCCTTTCGGAAAGGCTGTCATGATGTCCGACACGCATTTTGATCTTGTCGCTTTGATCGGCAGCCGGATCTGCCATGATCTGATATCGCCTATCGGCGCGATCAACAACGGGCTGGAACTGCTTCAGATGGCGGGCAGCGCCACCTCGGGCCCGGAAATGTCCCTGATCGGTGAAAGTGTCGGCAATGCCTCTGCCCGGATAAGGTACTTCCGGGTCTGCTTTGGCGTGGCGGGCGATCAGCTGATGGGCCCTTCGGAAATCACCTCGATCCTGCGGGATCTTTACGGCGCAACCCGGCTGAGCGTGGAATGGCAACCAGATCAGGCACAGGCCCGCGCTGCGGTGCAGCTGGCCTTTCTCGCGATCCTCTGCCTGGAAAGCGCCCTGCCCTATGGCGGGCATGTCACGGTCGCGCAGGATCAGGGGAACTGGACACTGACAGCCCTGGCCGACAAGCTGAAGGTCGATCCGGCGCTTTGGTCATTGCTTGCCCCGGGCAACGCACGCAACGGCCTGCAGCCCGCACATGTGCAATTCGCTCTGCTGCCCCTGATTGCTGCCGACGCGGGGCGGCAGGTGGCGCATCAGGTGACCGACACCAGGCTGACCATCAGTTTCTAAATCGTTATGCGAAAAACCTGGCTTACGTAACGCTGCCTGAAATCGAAGATTTCAACGCGTTACGTAATGCCTGAAGGTTCTGGAATTTCGTCAGACGCGATAGGCAAAGCCGCCCGAAACGCCTTAGCTTCGCACGGTTCCGTCGCCTGTGACGATATATTTGAACGAGGTCAGCTGCGCCGCGCCCACCGGGCCGCGCGCATGCATCTTGCCGGTTGCAATGCCAATCTCGGCCCCCATGCCGAATTCGCCGCCATCCGCAAACTGGGTGGAGGCGTTATGCATCAGGATCGCTGAATCGAGCCGCTCCATAAAGGTCTGAACCGCCGCCGCATCCTCGGTCACGATGCAATCGGTGTGGTTCGACCCATAGCTGCGGATATGGGCGATGGCGTCCTGCACGTCATCCACCACGCGGGCGGCCATGATCATGTCCAGGTATTCGCGGCCCCAGTCGTCTTCCTGTGCAGCGATGGTGCCCGGAATCCTGGCCAGTGACGCATCCACACGCATCTCCACCCCGGCATCCACAAGGGCGCGGATGATGCCCTGGCCGATGGTGTCGGCGACATCGCGGTGGATCAGCAGGCATTCGGCAGCGCCGCAGATGCCCGTGCGCCGCGTCTTGGCGTTCAGGACAATGCGCAGCGCCTTCTCCGGATCCGCCGCCGCGTCGATGTAGATATGCACGATCCCTTCAAGGTGGGAGAAAACGGGCACACGCGCCTCGCGCTGGACCAGCCCCACCAGCCCCTTGCCGCCACGGGGCACGATCACGTCGATGGTATCGGTCATGGTCAACATCTCGGACACCGCAGCGCGGTCGCGGGTCGGCACCAGCTGCACCGCATCTTCGGGCAGTCCCGCCGCGCGCAGCCCTTCCTGCAGGCAGGCATGGATGGCGCGGGCGGAATGAAAGCTCTCCGAGCCGCCGCGCAGGATCACCGCATTCCCGGCCTTGAGGCAGAGCGCACCGGCATCCGCCGTCACATTGGGCCGGCTTTCATAGATTACGCCGATGACACCCAAAGGTGTCCGCACCCGTTTGATATGCAGGCCAGAGGGCTGATCCCACTCCGCAAGGGTCTCTCCCACAGGGTCGTCCTGTGCGGCCACGCTGCGCAGCCCCGCCACCATGCCCTGAATGCGGGGCTCATCCAGCATCAGCCGGTCCAGCATCGCCTCTGACAGGCCCTTTTCCCGGCCATAATCCATATCCCGGGCATTGGCCGCCAGAATCTCCGCCCGCGCGGCCCAGACCGAATCCGCAGCGGCATTCAGCGCGCTTTGCTTGGCCGCGGACGGGGTCGAGGCCAGCTCTGCCGCCGCCGCCTTGGCCCGCTTGCCGATATCCGCCATCAATTCTGAGATGTTTTCCATATCTTTCATGGTCTTACGCCCATACCCTAAAGTAACTCACCATCACAGTGCCATATCGTCACGATGAATCAAAGCAGCCCGACCGGGATAGCCCAGAATTTCCTCGATCTTTGCGCTTTGATGTCCCTTGATCTGTGCCGCCTCAAGCGCCGAATAGCGCGTCAGACCGGTGCCGATGCTATGGCCCCGTGAATCCAGCATCGAAATGCTGTCCCCCCGCTCGAACGTGCCGGTCACCCCCGTGATGCCGGCAGGCAGCAGGGATTTGCCGCGTGACATTGCCGCCACCGCACCCGCATCCAGCGTCACGGAACCACGCGGTTTCATCGCGGCAATCCAGCGCTTGCGGGCCGCCTGCGGGTCGGAATGGGCGGTAAACCAGGTGGCATTTGCGCCATTCTGCAAGGCCAGTAGCGGGCGCTGCACGGAGCCTTCGGTGATCGCCATGGCACAGCCCGCCGCCGTGGCGGTGCGTGCCGCCATCAGCTTGGTCTTCATCCCGCCCTTGGACAGGCCCGACCCGGCATCGCCAGCCATCGCCTCGATCTCCGGGGTGATCTGTTCAATCCTGTCATAGCGCGTGGCCCTGGGATCATCGGCGGGATTGCCGCTATAGAACCCATCGACATCCGACAGCAGGATCAGCTGATCCGCGCCAACCGTCACCGCGATCTGCGCCGCCAGACGGTCATTGTCGCCAAAACGGATTTCATCAGTGGCCACAGTGTCATTTTCGTTCACGATCGGCACAACACCCAGGCCCAGCAGGGTTTCCATGGTTGCGCGGCTGTTCAGATAGCGCCTGCGGTCGGCGGAATCCTCAAGCGTCACAAGGACTTGCGCCGTGGTGATGCCATGGGGTTGCAACGCCTCCTCATAGGCGCGGGCAAGGCGGATCTGGCCCACGGCCGCCGCCGCCTGCGATTGTTCCAGCGCCAGCGTCGTCAGGGGCAGGCCCAGCACCCCGCGCCCAAGGGCGATGGAGCCGGAGGAAACAAGCACAACATCGGCCCCTAACCCCTTGAGCCAACGCACATCTTCCGCAAGGGCATGCAGCCAGTCGGCGCGCAGCTGGCCGGTGGCCCGGTCCACCAGGAGGGCCGAGCCGATCTTGATCACCACACGTCTGGCAGCGGTCAGGGTTGCCATGGCGCGACCTCTTCCGCGGGTTTGTGCCGCAGGCGGTCATCATCGATCTGGCCCCGCAGGCTGCGCAGCACCTCTGTCACGCCTTCGCGGGCCACACCGGACATCTGCATGACCGGCCCGCCGCTTTCTTTTTCCAATATTTTACAAGCCTCTGCGCGCTCTTCTTCATTCAGTGCATCAATCTTGTTCAGCACGGTGACGCGGGGTTTATCCGCCAGATCGCCGCCATAGGCCTCAAGCTCGGTGATGATGGTCCTGTAATCTTCCGCAAGGGTGCCGGAGGTGCCATCGACCAGATGCAGCAGTACCGCGCAGCGCTCGACATGGCCCAGGAACAGATCGCCCAGCCCCCGCCCTTCGGAGGCCCCCTCGATCAGGCCCGGAATGTCGGCCACAACGAATTCGGTGTTGTCCACGCCCACAACCCCCAGATTGGGGTGCAAGGTGGTAAAGGGGTAATCCGCAATCTTGGGCCGCGCGTTGGAGGTGGCCGCCAGAAACGTCGATTTCCCCGCATTGGGCAGGCCCAGCAGCCCCACGTCCGCAATCAGCTTCAGCCGCAGCCAGAGCGTGCGTTCGACACCATCCTGCCCCGGATTGGACCGGCGTGGCGCCTGGTTGGTGGCGGATTTGAAATGCAGGTTGCCCCAGCCGCCATTGCCACCGCGCGCCAGTTCGACGCGCTGGCCCAGTTCGGTCATATCGACCAGCACCGTTTCCTGATCCTCGTCCAGGATCTCCGTGCCCACGGGCACCCGCAGCACGATGTCCTCGCCATCCTTGCCGGTGCGCTGCTTGCCCATGCCGGGCTGGCCGTTCTTGGCAAAGAAATGCTGCTGGTAGCGAAAGTCGATCAGCGTGTTCAGCCCGTCCACAGCCTCGGCCCAGACCGAGCCGCCACCGCCGCCGTCGCCGCCATCCGGCCCGCCGAATTCGATATATTTCTCGCGCCGGAAAGACACGCAGCCCCCGCCGCCCGCGCCGGAACGGATATAGACTTTGCACAGGTCGAGAAATTTCATGGCGGGGCCTTTCGGGACGACGCTACAGCTTGCGGCTATAGGTCCATGTGGGTACGGCAGCATCGCGTGCCAGACAATAGGTTTCGGCATCGCCGAGATAGACAAATCCGGCGTTGGTCAGCACCTTTGCCGATGCCGGGTTGTCATGGAAGACAGAGGCAAACATCGCCTGATTGCCCTGTGGGTTTGCGGCAACCAGCGCCTGCACCGCTTCGGAGGCCAGATGGCTGTTCCAATAGGCCGGTGCCACCCAATAGCCAACCTCGGACTGGCCGCGGTCCAGATGGGTGAGCGATATCAGCCCCATCACCTCTGCGCCGCCGGTCTTGAGACCATCCATCGCCCAGACATCCTCGACCCGCGGGATCGCCAGCGACCGCGTGATGAAGGCATCAATCGCGCCGGGGGGCAGCGGATGCGGGATGCTGGACGTGGACAGCGCCACCCGCGGATCACCCGCAAAAAGCTCGATCAATCCCTTGTCGGACCGCCGCAGCGGACGCAGGTCAAACCGCGCCGTTTCGATCACGGGTTGGTTGATGATGGGTTCCATTTGCACAATCATGTTCCTCCTCCGAACATCACTCAAACTGCCCGGCTTGCGAACAGAACAAAGAGAACAGAAGCAACGGTCAGCGCTGCCAATGTCCACATCAGATAGGGTTCCGCAGGGCTGCCTGCCAGGGTTCTGGCAATCCGGTCGCCCGCCAGGGTCCACAGCGGGTGCAAGATGACCTGCAGCGCCAGCAGTATGGCCGCAATGGTTAACGTCGCATTAAGCGGTGGCGTGCCGGGACCGACAAAGGCGGTAAATCCGCCGATGATCATCGCCCAGGCCTTGGGGTTCAAAGGATGCACGATCAGCCCGGCGACAAAGCCCGGCGGCTTGCCCAGATCACGCCCCTGCCCCAGCCGCAGGTTGGCGACCTTCCAGGCCAGCCAGATGATGTAGGCCGCCGAAACATACTTGAGCACCTCAAAGACCCAGGGCGCGCGGGCGCTCAATTCCATCAGGCCAAAGCCGACGGGCCAGATCACGAATTGCTTGCCCAGTGCCACACCGGCGACAAAGGGCAAAGCGGCGCGAAAGCCAAAGCGCGCGCCGGTGCCCATCAGCGCCATGTTGGCAGGCCCCGGGGTGCCGATCTGGCTGGCGGCAAAGACGACAAAGGAAGTTACAGCAACTGACATCAGGCCGCCGCCCCCTTGGCAAAGTCAGGGGCCAGGACCCCCATGATCACGTCATCGTGCCAGCTGTCGCCCACCCGCGCGGCCTGACGCTCGCGGCCTTCCTCGACAAAGCCGGCCTTGCGATAAGCAGCGATGGCACGGGCGTTATAGGCCAGCACGCGCACCGACACCCGGTGCAGCGCCAGCGCGCCAAAGGCATGGGTCAGCAGCAGCCTGACGGCCCGTGTCCCCAGCCCCTTGCCCAGCAGTTTCGGGTCCAGAATCCCGATCGCCAGGCTGGCCCGGCGGTCATGGTGGTCCAGCGAATGCAGACGCAGCGCGCCGATCATCCGGCGTTTGTGCTCGATCACCCATGCCAGCGGCTCAACCTCTTGGGCATAAAGCCACTTTTCCGCATGTGTCTTGGTGATTTTCGGCACGTTTTCAGGATCGGCCCCGAACATGTGATGGATTTCCGGCGTGTTGCCCAGCTTCAGCCGGGCCGCAGCATCCTGCGGCCGGGGTGGCCGCAGCCGCAGAATGCCATCGCTCAGAACGGGGCGCTGTGATGTGGTCATGACACCGCTCCTTTCTGGATGGCGGTCAGAGACAAAAAAGGGACCGGCGTTTCCGCCGATCCCTGAAATTTTTTCAAACCTTGCGGGTACGGCTTATTCAGCGGCCTCGGCGCGTGGCAGGACCGAAATGAAGGTGCGGTTTTTCAGACCCTTGTGGAAGGTCACGGCACCATCGACGGTTGCAAAGATCGTGTGATCCTTGCCCATGCCGACACCGGCCGCCGGCCAGAACTTTGTGCCGCGCTGACGCACGATGATGTTGCCGGGAATGACGGCTTCGCCGCCGTATTTCTTGACGCCAAGGCGACGACCGGCTGAGTCGCGCCCGTTACGGGATGAACCGCCTGCTTTTTTATGTGCCATTTGGTCTCTCCTTAGCCTTTGGTCAGTTCTTTGGCCTGTGCGATCCAGTCTTCACGACCGACACGACCCTTGAACGACAGTTTCTCTTCAATAGCTTCAACGTCCGCTTCTGTCCATGCGGCGATCTGCGCGAAGGTTGTGATACCTTCACCGTGCAGCTTTTCGACAATCACGGGGCCAACGCCGGAAATCTGCGTCAGGTCATCGCCTGCCGCTTCGGCTTTCTTGGCTTTGGGCGCGGCTTTCTTCTCTGCCTTGGCAGGTGCCTCTTCCTTGGCCGCTTTGGCCGCCTTGGCAGGCGCATCGGCTTTCTTGGCTTTTGCGGGCTTTGCAGCCGCGTCTGCCGATTTGCCGGAGAGCGCTGCAACAGCTGCTGCCGAAACAGAACCGGTGCCGACCGCTGCCATCACCTTGGATTTGCCAGCGCCGGAGGCCATGATCTCGGTGATCTTGACCAGCGTCAGCTTCTGACGGTGTCCCTTGGTGCGCTTGGAAGAGTGCTTCCGGCGACGCTTGACGAAGTGGATGACCTTTTCGCCCTTGATCTGATCAACGACTTCGGCCTGAACGGCAGCGTCCTCGATCAGCGGCGCGCCAACCTGGGGGGAATCGCCGCCCAGCATCAGAACATCATTGAATTGAACAGTTTCACCGGCACTTGCCGCAATACGTTCCACCCGAAGCATATCGCCAGAGGCTACTTTATATTGCTTACCGCCAGTCTTGATGACCGCAAACATCGCGTCTTCCTTCATTTTGCCGCGTCCTGTGGTCCCCGGCTCCGGGTGTTTCGGACCGGCATCGCAGCCGCGTCCACCTCGAACAGCGCGCCCTTGGGGCGTCATTAAAACAGATCCCACGCGAGAACCCTCGCCGGGATGCGGGCTTATCGGTGGATCGGGGCCTCAAGTCAAGCGGGTTTTTACCGCCGGCGTCAAAGCTCCTGCGCCGTCATGTTCAGCGCCACCGCGCGTCCCAGCGCATAGGAAATATCCTCATAGGCCGCGCCGAATCCGTCGAACAGACCACGGTTCATCGCCTGGCCTGCGGCGGTGTTGCCAAAGTCGATATAGGCCTGCATCTGTACGTCCGTCAGCGGCGAATAGGACATCAGCAGATAGCCGAAAAGCCAGCCTTCGGTATCCTCGCGGATCGCCTCGGCCTCGCCGTTGACATCGGCCAGCATCTCCTCCTCTGACATATCCAGCCCGTTGCCATCCGCAAGGCCGCGCATGAACTGGAAGTTGGAGTTCATGGCGGTGGTCACGTTACGCTCCAGCATGTCGCCATCGGCCACCAGGCGGCGCAGCATCGCGAGGCGCGGGTCATCGGTCTGTGAAAGTTCGGCAAAGCGCAGGCGCGCGGCCTGTTCGACATCCGGGTCCCGGATCGTCACGCGGGCAGAGTTTTCAAGCGCAATGATCTGGCTGCCCAGGTCGGAAGCGAAAAAGTCTATCGCCTGCTCCAGTTCCTCGCCTGACAGCTCTTGCCCCAGGGCCTGCCGCACAGCCTCCACGATGCGGGCCGGGTCATAGATCGCCTCGACCTGCACCTGCCAGCCCGCGCCGCCCTGCCCGTTCAGCATGTCGGCATTCAGGTCTTCGGCGCTGTCCAGCCCTTCGTCGCGCAGGATCACCGCGATTTCGTCCAGGCGCAGCACATCGACCAGCACCGACAGGCGCGCATCCGCATGGGCAGGCAGCGCCAGCGCCAGAAGCAGCGGCCAGAGCAGGAAGGCGCGGCGCATCACAGGTCCGTGCTCGGTTGCATGCCGGGCAGACGCGCGGCCACGGCCTCGAACCGGTTGGCCATGATTTCATACTGGACCGCGTTCATCAGCGCATAGACCTTTTGCATCCGCGCGTCCTCCAGTGCCTCGGCATAGGCTTCGACCTCGGCGTCGGAAAAGGCCTGATAGGTATAGGCGGCATTGATCAGCGCGCTGGCGGCGAGCGACTGGCGCATCTCGTCTTCCTGGCTGCGCATGGCTTCGCGCAGGTCGGCCTCATCCATCTGCAATTCGATCACCCCGGCACCGGCCGCGGCCATCAGGAAACGCACCTGCACCTCCTGGATCGCCCTGAGCGAGGCGCCTTCGGCATCCGTCGCCTGTGTCAGCCGTTCCAGCAGCGCGATGCGGGGGCTGTCGATTTTCCGCAACCCTTCCATGATCGCGGCACCGCTTTCGGTTTTCAGCCCGTCCTGTTCCTCCATATGGCTGTCGTTTTCGACCGCAACCAGACGCTGGCCCAGATCACTGGCATAGAAATCGGCGGCATGGGTCAACAGATCGTCGCTGAGCGTCTCGCCCAGGATGTCCATCGCCATCTCCTGCATGGTCTCGGTTGCAAAGACCTCGTTCACCAGCCGCGACCATTCGGAGCCGAAGGCATCCGCCTCGATCCCCAGCATGGCGGGCGCGTTGTCTGCCGACAGGCGAATGCTCTCCAGCGCCACGTCAAAGCCGGTGATCTCAAGATATTCGCGCAGCTTTGCCGCATCAGCGGCCCGTGCAGGCGGGGCAAAGGCCATCAGGACAAGGGCGATTGTGGTGGTCAGGGCAATCAGCGAGGGGCGCAGCGCGGCAAGCATGGGACAAGTCCTTTCGTTCGGTTACCCTGAACTTAGGCCGTCTTGCCGCCGCCGCAATGAAAATTCCCGTGTGGGCGGGCAACCGGCAGATGCCCCCTTGCCTGCGCGTCCAAACCCCACTAAACGGGCGCTCCAGACCCCCGCGGAGAGGTGCCGGAGTGGTCGAACGGGGCGGTCTCGAAAACCGTTGAGGGTGCAAGCCTTCCCAGGGTTCGAATCCCTGTCTCTCCGCCATTTGGCCAGATTGAACTGTCAGGGTTCAGGCCAGACCGGTTTTGTATCGGATCACTGACCCAACGCACCGGCGCCATGTGCAAGGCGGATGTTCATGATTACTGCGGCGGAGGTTGGGAAGAGCCCAAAGTGACATGAGGCGTCAGCCGGGTATCGCTCGACCTGGAGGGCGTTCCAGACCAATATGCGATGGGAAACGTTTCAGCCCGCAGACCGGATCATGGCTTGGCTGACGGTGCAAAATCGCCCTCCGGGGGGAGGTCGGGCGATGCCCGGCTGACGCCGGGCGGAGTCACTTGGGGGGTATTCACCGCGCCAATGGCACGGCAACCCCGTCCGCTCTGCCGACTTTGATCCACACCGCGCCGCAGGTCCGCTATGGTCGCAACCGCTTGCCAATCGGGTCAGGATTTCCCGGCTTGAGGACCAGACCCCGCACAATGAAAGCGCGAAGCTGCCGCGCCTGCGCCAAACTAAGGGCCCTATCGCATTGCAATGATCGCGCCAGAAACAAAGGCGCAGGCATGACAAAGGTTCATGATCAGATATCGTCCGGACGGGCCAGACTTTTCGAGTTGCACCGGCAGTTGCTGCGGGCGGGCGATGCCGTGCAGGCCGCAAAGCGCCATCGCATTCCGCTGCTGGACGACGCCAGCGCCAGCCGGTTCAGGGACGCAGCAATTGCATCCCTGAAAGCCCGGGACCCGGCGGCGGCAACCGGCACCCCTGGGGAAATGCGCGGCATTCTCAGTAAAAAGCGCTGGCGGCCAGACCAATTGTGACCGCGCCGATCACCTCGCCGCTCGCAGGGTCCGTGAGGGTAAAGGAAACCTGCCCCTGATAGGTCTGGGTGCTTTCGTCCAACTCGATCTCATCGACAAAAACCGCCCCGGCGCCTGCGCCGAATGTCTTTTGAAACTTGGCTTCATCGCCTTGCCAATAGTCCGATGTCACCGCGCTGGTCGCGACATTCAGACCGCGGTTGTCCATGACAAATGCCTCGGTGATGCGCCCCTCTGCAAGCGCCACCTGCTCGCGCAGGAAATCGGACAGCGGATTGTTCAGCACCGGGGCGATCACCGGCGCGTCGGCGACGCCCACCTGCCCGCGCCAGGCGGTATCCATCGCCTCGATGTCGGCAGCGCTCAACCCGGCGTGACGGCCATTCTGGTCCTGCACCGCGGCAACGATCCGGGGCGCATTGATCCAACTTGCCAGATCGCCGGCGATGTAATCGGCCATGGCTGGTGGCACCTCTGCGGCATGGCAAAGGGTTGCTGTCAGGATCGACAGCGACAAACAGGTTGAACGCAGAAACATGAGGGCATCCTTGATCAAACGCCCGATACGGATAGACCGGGCCAGCCCTGCGGAAGCTAGCCTGCAGTGTTTAAACTTGGGTAAATGAGATCCGGCAAGGCGGCGTCACGCGGGGCTTGACGGGGCTCACCCGATCAAACCTGCCCCTTGAACCCCGTCGCCACGACAAATTTTTCCGAACTGTCGGACCGGCTGGCCGGGGGTTTGATGTTGGCCACCTTGGTGAAGCGCTGCTTGAGCAGTTTCTGCAAGTCCCCCTCGGCACCGCCTGCCAGCACCTTGGCGACAAAGGTGCCGCCCTCCTCCAGCACGTCAAAGGCGAAATAGGCCGCGGCTTCGCACAGGGCGATGATCCGCAAATGGTCGGTCTGCTTGTGCCCCGAACTGCTGGCCGCCATGTCCGACATCACCACATCGGCCTTGCCGCCGAGCCATTCCTTGACCTGCAGATCCGCATCATCTGCCATGAAATCAAGCACATGCAGCTCGCAGCCCGCGATCGGCTCCATCTCTTGCAGGTCAATGCCCAGAATCGTGCCGACCTGTTTGTCGGACCGCTCCCCCAGCACGTTGCACCGTTTGACCGCAACCTGGCACCAGCCGCCGGGTGCCGCACCCAGATCAACGATGCGCGCGCCCGGCACCAGAAAGCGATACTTGTCGTCCAGTTCCATGATCTTGTAGGCCGCGCGCCCGCGATAGCCTTCGGCCTGCGCCCGCTTCACGTAGGGGTCGTTCAGCTGCCGTTGCAGCCAGCGGGTGGAGCTGAGCTTGCGCCCGCGCGCGGATTTGACCTTGACCTTGAGCTCGCGCTGTCCGCGACCTGAGGTGTTCTTGCCCGAGGGTGTCTTTGCCATGCTACCAATCCGAGTTTCACGCCACCCATAAAGGCTTTGCGCGGTTTTCACCAGAGGTCAGCCGCGCGGAACCGGTGCCGGCAGCACAAAGAAGCTGGCAAAGCGGCGCAGCAGCGCAGGGTCGCCGGTGACCTGCAGCCCCTCTGCCGCCTCTGGGGCGAGGCCGCCGTAAACCACAGCGGCCAGCGCGGTGGGGTCACCGGACAGCTGCAGGTCCGCCGCCGGTGCCGTGCCGGCCTTGACGCAGAGCCGCCCCTCCGAAATGCGCAGCACCTGCGGCCTGCCGTCAAGATCAAGCTGCACCACCATCTGAACATCCCCTGCCCGCGCCGGGTCGAACATGGTTTCGAACGACATGCCGACCGATGCGGCACTCATCGGCCTGCCCCCCGCCATCTGCGGCGAGCGCACCGCCCAGCGGCCCAACTCCATGATCAGCGGCTTCAGCGCCGCGCCCCAGTCGGTCAGGGCATAGACGGTGGTATTGGCCGGATGTGGCAAGCCGCGCCGGGTGATGATGTGGTCGCGTTCCAGATCCGCAAGCCGGGTGCTGAGGATATTGGAACTGATGCCGGGCAGCGCCGCCTTGATGTCGGAAAAGCGCAGCGGCCCCGGCACCAGTTCACGCACGATCAGCAGCGCCCAGCGTTCGCCGACAAGCTCCAGCGCATGGGCTGTTGCACAGCCGTCGTCATAGGGTTTCTTGCGCGCCATTCCGCTTGCCTGGTTGTTGATGAAATTCTGGTGGTTGTTTTTTTGAACCATGTAGGTCTTTATTTGAACATAACCCTTCTGAACGGAGCATCCAATGGCCTATTACGATATTTTCCTTGCCCCTGTATCTGCGGAAAAACGCGCGGATTATGACGCGTTCCTCAAGGCGTCACATGCCATGATCCTCGGATATGGTGCCACGCAGGTCGTGGATCTCTGGGGGGATGACGTGAACGATGGCAAGCTGACCTCCCTGCCGATGGCGGTCAAGCTGGAGGAAGGAGAGGCGGTGACCGCCGGTTGGATCATCTGGCCTTCGAAAGAAGTCCGCGATGCCGGCTGGGGCAAGATGATGTCGGAAGAGCCCGAGATGGAACTGCCTTTCGATGGCAAGCGCATGATCTTTGGCGGTTTTGCCGAAATGCTGGTCTCGGGCAGCTGACCCGGACGAAACGGACCCGGCTGGCGGCACGCCCCGTGGCTGCGCCGGGTCACCCTCACGCCTGCCTTTCGGGGGCAGGCGTGGCAGCGGCGCCGGTTGCACGATCATGAAGCAAACCATGCTTCAATGCTCTCAGTAGGCGCCGTCCTCCAGCACCCCATCCGCGCTCATCTGGGCATAGAGCAACCCTTCGCGCAGGCCCCTGTCGGCGACCGACATCCGGTCGGTGGGCCAGCACCGCATCAGTGCCTGCAGGATCGCGGCACCCGACATGATCAGGGCGGACCGGTCCTGCCCGATGCGCGGATCGGCGCGCCGTCCGCCCGGCCCCATCGCAAGATAGGAATGGATCACCCGGTCGATCTGATCCGAGGTCATGCGCAGCCCGTCCACCTTGGTCCGGTCATACCGCTTCAATCCCAGATGGCTGGCCGCAACTGTCGTGACGGTGCCCGAGGTGCCGACAATCTGGAAATTCTCCTGCGGCTGGGCCGATTGGTACGGGGTGAAATCGGTCAGGTTTTCCTCGAAAAACCAGCTCATCAGGGCGAAACGCGCGGCATCGTCCTCCACATCGGAGAACTGGTCGCGCAGGGTGGCCACGCCCAGCGGCACGCTGATCCAGTCCACCACCCGCGCGGCGGGGATGTCGGATACCGCCTGCTGAAACCCGGTGTGCAGGCGCATGATGGATTGCGCACGGTCCTTGCGCGGCACCTTGGAAATGTCGATCCAGACCAGTTCGGTCGAGCCGCCGCCGATGTCGACCACCAGCAGGTTCTCCGTCTTGCGGTTGACAAGCGGGGCGCAGGAAATCACCGCCAGCCGCGCCTCTTCCTCGGGTTTGATGATGTCCAGCCGCAGACCGGTCTCGCGCTGGATGCGCTTCATGAAATCGGCACCGTTCAGCGCCCGGCGGCAGGCCTCGGTCGCGACCAGACGCATGCGCCTGACCTTGTTGCGGCGCAGTTTCTGCTGACAGATGCGCAGGGCCTGTATGGTGCGCGACATTGACCCGCGCGACAAACGCCCGGTTTTCTCCAGACCCGCGCCAAGCTGGACGGATTTGGAAAAGCTGTCGACCACATGAAAACCGCTGCCCTTGGGCTGGGCGATCAGCATGCGGCAGCTATTTGTACCCAGATCGAGCGCGGCATAAAGCTTGGTCGAACCGGGCGTAACTGGCGCGGGGCTCAGAGCCGGTTGGTATCCTTTGTCGAGCGCGCCCGCACCTTTGGGACGCTGTGGCGCCATGGTGTTCGCGCCTTGTATAACGAGTTGATGACAGGCTAATCCCTGCGCCGTCCCTGCGCAAGGGCTAGGTCGTGTTGACATTCATTGTCGCCCACCCGCGCGAGGCGGATTTTGCCGCTGGCGCCCTGATGTGAGCGCAGCAATGTGATCA